>NZ_CP074133.1:6168393-6510492 GCF_018316655.1 Nocardiopsis changdeensis
CCGACCTGGGCGTGCGCAAGGCGCTCACCGGCGGGGCGCCGGCCGGGGGCACCGGTCCCGGTCCCGACCCCGACGACAAGGTGTGGAGCCCCTGGCGCTCCTACGCCACCCACCTGCTGTGGGCCTCACTGTGAGGGCGCCGGACATGGACGCGGGCGTGGATACGGGCACGGCCCCGGCGATCGGGCCGGCCATGGAGACGGACGTGGACCCGGAGACCGAACCGGGCGTGGACGACGTGGATAGAGACGTGGATACGGACATGGACATGCTGCCCCTCGACATCGAAGTACCGGAACCGGCCCGCGCCGCCGCGGTCGTGTTCAAGGACCCGACACCGGGCCCGACCCGGTTCACCACCATGGACTCGCCCGTCGGGGAGCTGACCCTGTACGGCGACGGGCAGGCCCTGGGCGGTGTGCTCACCCCGGCCAAGGACGGGAGCTCCCGCCACGTGCCCGCCGACTGGGTCCGGGAGGACACCGGCGTGCTCGCCGACACCGCCGACCAGCTGCGCGCGTACTTCGCGGGCACGCTCACCGAGTTCGACCTGCCCCTGGCTCCCGCGGGGACCGAGTGGCAGCGGCGCGTGTGGACCGCGCTGACCACCATCCCGTACGGCGAGACCGCGAGCTACGGGGAGCTGGCCCAGGAGCTGGGCCGGCCCACCGCGTCCCGCGCGGTCGGCATGGCCAACGGGCGCAACCCCATCAGCATCGTGGTCCCCTGCCACCGGGTGATCGGGGCGGACGGGACCCTCACGGGGTACGCGGGCGGACTGGAGCGCAAGAGGTTCCTGTTGTCCCTGGAGGCGCACGGGGCGTGAGCGGAGCCCTGGAGGGCCGGGCTTCTCGAAAAGCGAAGCTCCTCCCCTTGTCTACGTGTGGGCGTCTGGTTACTCTGCGGTAGCCGCGGTCCTGAGGTAGGACCACAGGCGCGGCCGGGGCCGTGACACCGTCCCCGGCCACCGTCGAACCCCGCTCGCTCACCCCCACAAGGAGAAGCGTTGACGCCCCCCACCCCCCGTTTCCTCGGCCTGTCCACCCTCGCCCTCACCTGTGCGGCCGCCCTGGTCGCCACCGCGGGCACCGCCCAGGCCGCGCCCGCCCCCGCGGCGCCCGAACTCGCCGCCGCCGACAACGTCGAGATCCTCGTCGAGCCCGAGGTCTCCGCCGAACTGCCGGGCGTCCGGGGCTCCGGGAGCGCCGAGGAGCCGCTCGCCGACGCGGTCGTCGCCGACGTCCTGGCCGAACAGGGCGCGGGCATCGCCGCCCTCGACGCCCAGGACAAGGACGTGCGCGTCGACATCCGCGAGGCCTCCGACGGCTCCGCGTTCGGCGTCGCCATCGTCGCCGTCCCGGTCGGCTCCGAGGAGGCGCCGGAGGCGTGGCTGTTCGCCGCCGACCACACCGCCCAGGGGTGGGAGGTGGGGCTGGAGGGCAGCGCCGAGTTCTCCGACATCCTCGGCGGCTCCGACCTCCTGGACGCCGAACAGCGCGAGGCCGTCGCCACCGCCACCGACCCCGAACAGGACGTCACGGCCGCCACCTACATCGGTGTGGGGCTGCCGTTCGCCATCGGCACCTCGATGATCATGACCGGCGGCCCGCACGGCTGGGGCTCCGGACGCCCGTACAGCTCGGTGGACTTCGCCGGCGGCAACGGCCAGGCGCGCGCCGCCCGCGGCGGGTACGCGTACAGCCTGTGCACGGGGTGGACGCGCGTCATCCACGACAACGGGTACTCCACGGACTACTACCACCTCGAGAACTACCAGTGGCTGCCCGGCAACAACGTCGGCGTCGGGCACTACCTGGGCACCCAGGGCAACAGCCTCTGCGCGGGCGGCTCCACCACCGGCGCCCACATCCACTTCGGGCTGAGGGCGTACACGGACCCGAACGCCGCGGGCTGGTACGTGCCGCTGCACGGCCGCACCCTGGGCGGCTGGACCTTCGTCGAGGGCGCCGCCTACGGCGGCTACGTGTACCGCAACGGCGTCGGGACGGTGTACCCGGGCGGGTCGGTGTACAACTACGGCTTCTAGCCCCAGGGGAGGCCCCCGGCCCGGATCGGCAGGCCTCCCCCACCACCGGTCCGACATGAACGAGGAACACCGCAGCCCTCGTCCCACCAGGCCGAACCAATGATCTAGCCCCCCTTTATCATTGATATCTAGGGGGGCTAGATTTATTCTCATGGTCAAAGGGATGAAGCGGCGACAGGTCGAGCAGGCACTCGGCAGGCACGGGTGCGTACAATCCCGGAACTCCGGCAGAGGCAATCACGAGAAATGGATCTGCCCGTGCGGAGAGCACCGAGCGATCATCCCCGACACGGTGAGCTCTCCCCAGGAGTCATCGCCGACACGATCAAACGCATGAAGTGCCTACCGGAGGGGTGGCTCCAGTGAAGACTTACCAGGTACACGCCAAGCGGTGGGACCGCGGCTGGGAGCTCCACATCGACGGCGTGGGTGTCACACAGGCCCGCCACCTCACCGAGGCGGAGGAGATGGCCCGTGACCACATCGTCATGGCCCTCGACCTCGACGACGACACGTTCACCGTGGTCATGGAAGACATCCAGGTGGACGCCGAGATCGACGCGCTCTCCACACAGGCCCGCCAGGCCCAGCGCGAAGCCGAACGCATGCAGCAGGAGGCGGCCCGGAAGATCGGGTGCACGGTCACCAAACTGCAAGGACGCGGCTTGAACAACCGGGAGATCGCCCGCTATCTCAAGATCTCTCCACAACGGGTCTCCCAGATCTCCTCCCGCCAGAAGAGACCGGCGGACCGGCACGACCACCTGTGATCTCACCTGTTCCCCTCCCGCTCCCTCCTGAGCCGTACCCGCGACCGGGTGCCTACCCGTACCTTTCAACGCTGTGGTGGGTGGCGGGTGTGTCTGTCGGGGGCCGAGGCACGGTCGGAAGGCGGATCGTCTCCTTCGGCGCCGAGGGGTCGGGGTGGGCGTTCCCGCCGCCCCGGACACATGAGGATGGGGGCCACAGGTGGCCTCCCGCCCGGGCCCGGGAGTCGCTCACCCACTTGGAGCCCTCAGCCCCCGCCGGAGGGCGACGCGGGGCCTTCGCCCTAGGGGGCAAAGGCCGTGGGAGGCTTCCCGCCCCGGCTCCGGGGGTGCCCCTATGCCCTTTCAACGTTGTGGTGGGTGGCGGGTGGGTCTGTTGAGGGCCGAGGCACGGTCGGAGGGCGGATCATCTCCTTCGACGCCGAGGGGTCGGGGTGGGCGTTCCCGCCGCCCGGACACACGGGGCGGGGGCCGCGCGTACCTGCGGGCCCCGGGCCCAGGGGGTCGCCCACCCGGCCGGGGCCCTCAGCCACAGCCGGGAGGTGAACCGTTACCTCCGCTCCAAGGGGTGAAGGCCGCGGGAGACTTCCCGCCCCGACCCCAGGGGGTTTCCCACCTGACCGGAGCCTCAGCCACCGCCGGAAGGCGAACCGCCTCCTGCTCCGCAGGGGGTTTCCCACCTAACCGGGGCCCTTGGCCACAGCCGGAGGGCATCGCTGGGCCCCCGCCGCAAAGGGTGAAGGTCGCAGGCGGCTTCCCGCCCCGACCCCAGGGGGTTTCCCACCCGGCCGGGACCTCCGCCCCAGCCGGAGGGTGGACCGCTTCCTGCGCTCCAGGGGGTTTCTCACCCGACCGGGGTGGCCCGCCATAGCCGTGTCAGGCCAGTGGGGTGCCCGGCCATAGGGGGTCTTCGCCGAGGTAGTTGTAGGTTTCCAAGAGGCCGGCCGCTTGGGGTGGGCGGTCCGCGCCGGGTGGGCCCGGCCCCGGCCGCAGTCGGCGCACGGCAGACCGCCAGGGGGAATCGTTGGGCGCGCGTGGCGGGTGGTGGGGGTGTGACTGCCGGAGCCGGGTGCACGCGGAGCGCGCACACCCGCACCGCCTGGAAAGGTTGGGGGCGCCGACGGACGTGAGGGCGCTCCACGCTGCCGCCTACTCCCGCGCGTGACCGCGGTACGGACGGGAGCGGGGGTGAAACCCGCACGCACCCGCAGCTCCCAAGCCACAGGGGGTATGGGAAGGCATAACCGCAACCCCCGCCCCAGGGGGTGTCGCCGCACGTACCCGCGACCCTAGCCCCAGACCGGGCACAGGGCCGCGACCTCTGCCCCAGGGGGTGTGGGAAGGAGAGACCGCGACCCCCGTCCCAGGGGGTGAAAGCGGTACGTTCTCGCGGCTCCGGCCACAGCCCGGGCACAGGACCGCGCACCTCCGCCCCCGGGGTTGAAGGCCGCGCGTTCCCGTGGCATCAGCCAGAGGGGGGGTTGGGGAGGCATGACCGCGACCCCGGCCACAGCCCGGAGGAGAAACCGGAAACCTCCGCCCCAAGGGGTGTTGCCGGAGGTGTCCGCCGACCTGTGCCACAAGGGGGGTGCAGGGAGGAGGAACCACCACCCTCGCCCTACGGGGGTGAGGCCCGCACCCGACTCCCGGCCCCGACCCACGGCACGGAAAGGCGTTCGCGGCACGCACCCCGGGGGGCAAGGCCGCGGTTCTGTTCCCGACCTGGGGCTGAGGCCGCGGGCCTTGGCGGCGAAACCCCCCATGGCGAAGGCCGCAGGCATGCCTCCCCACACCCCCTGGGTCCTGGGTCCCGGTCATGCCTCCCTGAACCCCCTGCGGTGGAGGCCGCGGTTCTTCCTCCCCAACCCCCCTCTGGCTGATGCCGCGAGCACCTACGGCTCTCACCCACGGCGGCTGAGGTGCGCGGTCCGGTGCCCGGTCTGGGGCCGGGGTCGCGGGTACGTGCGGCTTTCACCCACGGCGGCTGAGGTGCGCGGTCCGGTGCCCGGTCTGGGGCCGGGGTCGCGGGTACGTGCGGCTTTCACCCACGGCGGCTGAGGTGCGCGGTCCGGTGCCCGGTCTGGGGCCGGGGTCGCGGGTACGTGCGGCTTTCACCCCCGGCGGCTGAGGTGCGCGGTCCGGTGCCCGGTCTGGGGCCGGGGTCGCGGGTACGTGCGGCTTTCACCCCCGGCGGCTGAGGTGCGCGGTCCGGTGCCCGGTCTGGGGCCGGGGTCGCGGGTACGTGCGGCTTTCACCCCCGGCACTGACCGGTACCGCGGTCATCCGCGGGAGTAGGCAACAGCGTGGAGCGTCCTCACCGCCGCCGGCGCCCCCAACCTTTCCAGGCGGTGCGGGTGTGCGCGCTCCGGGTGCACCCGGCTCCGGCAGTCACACCCCCACCACCCGCCACGCGCGCCCAACGATTCCCCCCGGCGGTCTGCCGTGCGCCGACTGCGGCCGGGGCCGGGCCCACCCGGCGCGGACCGCCCACCCCAAGCGGCCGGCCTCTTGGAAACCTACAACTACCTCGGCGAAGACCCCCTGGGGCCGGGGGCTCCACTGGCCTGACACGGCTGGGGCGAAGGTCCCAATCGGGTGAGAAACCCCCTGGGGCGGAGGTGCTGCGACGCCTTCCGGCTGTGGCCGAGGCCCCCAGGGCACAAAAAAGGGGGCCGCTACGCGACCCCCTCTAAAACAGGGAAAGCCCCCACCCGAAGGCAGGGGCTCTCAACCCGAAAAAAACCGTGGCGGCAACCTACTCTCCCACCCCACCACAGGGCAGTACCATCAGCGCAAGGAGACTTAACGACCGGGTTCGGAAAGTAACCGGGTGTGACCCTCCCACCATAACCACCACGGAAACCCACACCGCAACCCCACCCCAACCAGGACAGGGAAACGGAAGCTTCCACAGTTATGTGAACATGTATGCGCGAGCACCCAATTATCTGCAGCGGACAAGCCCTCGGCCTATTAGTACCGGTCAGCTCCACCCCTCACAGGGCTTCCACACCCGGCCTATCAACCCCATCGTCTCTAGGGAGCCTTACCCTCTCAAAGGAGGCAGGAGACCTCATCTCGAAGCAAGCTTCCCGCTTAGATGCTTTCAGCGGTTATCCCTCCCGAACGTAGCCAACCAGCCATGCCCTTGGCAGGACAACTGGCACACCAGAGGTTCGTCCGTCCCGGTCCTCTCGTACTAGGGACAGCCCTTCTCAAGTCTCCAACGCGCACAGCGGATAGGGACCGAACTGTCTCACGACGTTCTAAACCCAGCTCGCGTGCCGCTTTAATGGGCGAACAGCCCAACCCTTGGGACCAACTCCAGCCCCAGGATGCGACGAGCCGACATCGAGGTGCCAAACCATCCCGTCGATATGGACTCTTGGGGAAGATCAGCCTGTTATCCCCGGGGTACCTTTTAGCCGTTGAGCGACACCGCTTCCACACGCCGGTGCCGGATCACTAGTCCCAGCTTTCGCTCCTGCTCGACACGTCCGTCTCACAGTCAAGCTCCCTTGTGCACTTACACTCAACACCTGATTACCAACCAGGCTGAGGGAACCTTTGGGCGCCTCCGTTACTCTTTGGGAGGCAACCGCCCCAGTTAAACTACCCACCAGACACTGTCCCCGAACCGGATCACGGCCCAAGGTTAGATGCCCGAAACAGTCAGAGTGGTATTTCACCAACGCCTCCACCACCACTAGCGTGGCAGTTTCACCGGCTCCCACCTATCCTACACAAACCATCCCAAACACCAATGTCAAGCTATAGTGAAGGTCCCGGGGTCTTTCCGTCCTGCTGCGCGAAACGAGCATCTTTACTCGTAGTGCAATTTCACCGGGCCCATGGTTGAGACAGTGGGGAAGTCGTTACGCCATTCGTGCAGGTCGGAACTTACCCGACAAGGAATTTCGCTACCTTAGGATGGTTATAGTTACCACCGCCGTTTACTGGCGCTTGGATTCCCAGCTTCACAGGGCGAACCCCGTTAACCGGTCCTCTTAACGTTCCAGCACCGGGCAGGCGTCAGTCCGTATACAGCGTCTTACGACTTCGCACGGACCTGTGTTTTTAATAAACAGTCGCTTCCCCCCGCTATCTGCGACCCCACCCAGCTCCAGCCGCAAGGGCTCTCACCAGACAGGGCTCCCCTTCTCCCAAAGTTACGGGGACAATTTGCCGAGTTCCTTAACCATGGTTCACCCGAACGCCTCGGTATTCTCTACCTGACCACCTGCGTCGGTTTAGGGTACTGGCCGCTCACGAACTCGCTAGAGGCTTTTCTCGACAGCATGGGATCACTCACTTCGCCAAAAACGGCTCCGCATCACGTCTCAACCTTCATGGGGGCGGATTTGCCAACCCCCGGCCTACACGCTTACCCCCGGACAACCACCGCCGGGTAGAGCTACCCTCCTGCGTCACCCCATCACTTACCTACTACAAGCTCGGATCCCAGACCAGCACAGCAACCCGTCCCGAAGGACAGAAAGCCTACCAGCGTGGTTAGCATCACCTGATTCGATACTGGGCGCTCGTGCACGGGTACGGGAATATCAACCCGTTATCCATCGACTACGCCTGTCGGCCTCGCCTTAGGTCCAGACTCACCCTGGGCGGATTAACCTGCCCCAGGAACCCTTAGTCAATCGGCGGCAACGTTTCTCACGTTGCTTTCGCTACTCATGCCTGCATTCTCACTCGCACGCCCTCCACCACACGATCACTCGGCGGCTTCACCGAACGCACGACGCTCCCCTACCAACCCCACCCCAAAGGTGGAGCTTCACAGCTTCGGCGGTGTGCTTAAGCCCCGCTACATTATCGGCGCAGAACCACTTGACCAGTGAGCTATTACGCACTCTTTAAAGGATGGCTGCTTCTAAGCCAACCTCCTGGTTGTCTCAGCAACTCCACAACCTTTCCCACTTAGCACACGCTTAGGGGCCTTAGCTGATGATCTGGGCTGTTTCCCTCTCGACTACGAAGCTTATCCCCCGCAGTCTCACTGCCACGCTTCACTTCACCGGCATTCGGAGTTTGTCTGACGTCAGTAACCTTGTCGGGCCCATCAGCCAAACAGTAGCTCTACCTCCGGCAAGAAACACGCAACGCTGCACCTAAATGCATTTCGGGGAGAACCAGCTATCACGGAGTTTGATTGGCCTTTCACCCCTACCCACACCTCATCCCCCAGGTTTTCAACCCTGGTGGGTTCGGGCCTCCACGAGGTCTTACCCCCGCTTCACCCTGGACATGGGTAGATCACTCCGCTTCGGGTCCACAGCATGCGACTCAAATCGCCCTATTCAGACTCGGTTTCCCTACGGCTACCCCACCCGGGTTAACCTCGCCACACACCATGACTCGCAGGCTCATTCTTCAAAAGGCACGCCATCACCAGATACAAGACCCAGCTCTGACGGCTTGACAGCACACGGTTTCAGGTACTATTTCACGACCCCTCACCGGGGCACTTTTCACCTTTCCCTCACGGTACTAGTGCACTATCGGTCACCAGGACGTATTTTGGCTTAGCAGGTGGTCCTGCCAGATTCACACGGAATTCCTCGGGCTCCGCGCTACTCGGGGACAGCGTCAACACCCGACCAGAACCTTCACCTACGGGACTCTCACCCACTCCGGTACCGCTTCCCAACGGTTTCAGCTAGCTCTGATCTCAAGTGCTCCGGGCCGGCAGACCCGAAAAGACACGCCCCACAACCCCGCACACGCAACGACTGCCGTCTATCACACGCGCACGGTTTAGCCTCTTCCCCGTTCGCTCACCACTACTAGGAGAATCACTGTTGTTTACTCTTCCTACGGGTACTGAGATGTTTCACTTCCCCGCGTCACCACCAACCGCCCTATACATTCAGGCGGCGGCAACCCGACACAACTCGGGCTGGGTTCCCCCATTCGGACACCCACGGATCACAGCTCGGTTGACAGCTCCCCGTGGCCTATCGCGGCCTCCCACGTCCTTCATCGGCGCCTGGTGCCAAGGCATCCACCGTATGCCACTATCACTTGGCCACTACAGATAACAAGATGCTCGCGCACACTATTCACAAATCAAAACACCAACCGCGTTCTCCGCTACCACTCAGACAAACCCCCGCCCCGCCTCCCTCAGGAGAGCAGGACACACAGGAGATTCTGAGAGTTCTCAGAGGCGGTCCGCGGGAACCAACCGACCCGCCTAGCCCGAAACCGGACCAAGACGAGGGTTGCTTCCTCAGACACCCAACAGCGCGCCCCCCGAGGCTTCTAGGACCCCCGGAGGTGAAGTTCGATATGAATTTCTACAGCCATCCCGACCTCTCACCGGCCACCAGGGCCAGGAGCATCGGGTCCACTTTCGAGTCCGGCCAACCATCGGAAAAGTGTTGGCCTTGAAAGACTCCTTAGAAAGGAGGTGATCCAGCCGCACCTTCCGGTACGGCTACCTTGTTACGACTTCGTCCCAATCGCCAGCCCCACCTTCACTCACTCCCTCCCCGAAGGGTTAGGCCACAAGTTTCGGGTGTTGCCGACTTTCATGACGTGACGGGCGGTGTGTACAAGGCCCGGGAACGTATTCACCGCGGCGTTGCTGATCCGCGATTACTAGCGACTCCACCTTCATGGGGTCGAGTTGCAGACCCCAATCCGAACTGAGACCGGCTTTTAGGGATTCGCTCCACCTCACGGTATCGCACGCCCATTGTACCGGCCATTGTAGCATGTTTGCAGCCCAAGACATAAGGGGCATGATGACTTGACGTCGTCCCCACCTTCCTCCGAGTTGACCCCGGCAGTCTCCCATGAGTCCCCACCATTACGTGCTGGCAACATGGAACAAGGGTTGCGCTCGTTGCGGGACTTAACCCAACATCTCACGACACGAGCTGACGACAGCCATGCACCACCTGTCACCCGCCAACCAAATGACCCTGTATCTCTACAGGTCCACGGGTGATGTCAAACCTTGGTAAGGTTCTTCGCGTTGCGTCGAATTAAGCAACATGCTCCGCCGCTTGTGCGGGCCCCCGTCAATTCCTTTGAGTTTTAGCCTTGCGGCCGTACTCCCCAGGCGGGGCGCTTAATGCGTTAGCTACGGCGCGGAAACCGTGGAAAGTCCCCACACCTAGCGCCCAACGTTTACGGCATGGACTACCAGGGTATCTAATCCTGTTCGCTCCCCATGCTTTCGCTCCTCAGCGTCAGGTAAGGCCCAGAGACCCGCCTTCGCCACCGGTGTTCCTCCTGATATCTGCGCATTTCACCGCTACACCAGGAATTCCAGTCTCCCCTACCTACCTCTAGCATGCCCGTATCCACTGCAGAACCGGGGTTAAGCCCCGGTCTTTCACAGCAGACGCGACACGCCGCCTACGAGCTCTTTACGCCCAATAATTCCGGACAACGCTCGGACCCTACGTATTACCGCGGCTGCTGGCACGTAGTTAGCCGGTCCTTATTCCCCACCTACCGTCAACCCCGGGAGAACCCGGGGCCTGCGTGAGTGGTAAAAGAGGTTTACAACCCGAAGGCCGTCATCCCCCACGCGGCGTCGCTGCGTCAGGCTTTCGCCCATTGCGCAATATTCCCCACTGCTGCCTCCCGCAGGAGTCTGGGCCGTGTCTCAGTCCCAGTGTGGCCGGTCGCCCTCTCAGGCCGGCTACCCGTAATCGCCTTGGTAGGCCGTTACCCCACCAACAAGCTGATAGGCCGCGAGCCCATCCCCGACCGAAAAACTTTCCACCCCCCACCATGCGGAGGAGGGTCGTATCCGGTATTAGACGGCGTTTCCACCGCTTATCCCGGAGTCAGGGGCAGGTTGCTCACGTGTTACTCACCCGTTCGCCGCTCGTGTACCCCGAAGGGCCTTACCGCTCGACTT
This sequence comes from Nocardiopsis changdeensis, assembly GCF_018316655.1. Classification (GTDB taxonomy): domain Bacteria; phylum Actinomycetota; class Actinomycetes; order Streptosporangiales; family Streptosporangiaceae; genus Nocardiopsis; species Nocardiopsis changdeensis. The sequence continues at coordinate 6,179,102 of NZ_CP074133.1, forward strand.
GCATGTGTTAAGCACGCCGCCAGCGTTCGTCCTGAGCCAGGATCAAACTCTCCATAAAGGTCTTGCACCAGACCAGCGTGGGTCTGGAAACCTAGAAGAAATCCTGACCGAACCATGTCTGGCTCAATCAAAGGAACCTCGCACACTCGAATCTCACCGATTCTCGTGTGACGGGGCCAAAACAAACTTGGCTGTAAAAATCGAACACGCGCTGTTGAGTTCTCAAGAAGCAACCGCCCTTCCCGTACAAGCCCGGAACCCTTGGGTTCCGTGTGCTCTTCCGTGGAAGGCGTCTGCGTTTCCGCTTTGTTGTGTCTTCACTTTATCAGTGTTCCCGTTCCCCGCCAAATCGGCGTTTTCCGGGTCCTTCTGATTTCGGTGAAGGCTTGTGCCTCTTTCGAGGCGACCCGACCGAGTTTACATGGTCGAAGCAGTGCTTCGAACCGCTCACTTCGGAAGGGAGGTTTCGACCGGCCCGTCCGCCCTGATCCCTGGGGATCGGCGTCCGTCTCGCTCGGTCTTGGACAACACTACCCCCGTCCGGGAGTGCTCGTGACGTGTTTGCCGATCCTTGCCCGTGTCGTGTCTTACAGGCGACGGACAAAAACGACGAAGGCCCACAGAACACCGTCTGTGGGCCCTCCGGGGCGGTGTCAGGTCGCGGTCACAGCTTCTCGATGGGCGCGTACTTGACCATCAGGTCCTTCTCCCCGATGTCCGCGCCGAAGTCGATGCGGGCCTTGGTGCGGTCGCCCGTCCCGTCGACCAGTTGGACGCGGCCCATGCCGAACTTGTCGTGGTTGACCAGGTCCCCCACGCTCAGGGTCGGCGCCTCGGTCTTCTGCCGGCTCCGGCCGAAGGTGCCGCCGAAGCCCTCGCCGCCGAAGGAGCGGCCCGACGGGCCGCGGCGCAGGGCGGGCGGGGCGCTCAGGACCGGGGACTCCCCGCGGCGCCAGTCGACCAGGGACGGGGGGACCTCGTCCAGGAAGCGGGAGGGCGGGTTGTACGACGGGCTCCCCCAGGCGCTGCGCACCGCGGCGCGGCTCACGTAGAGCAGGCGCTCGGCGCGGGTCAGCCCCACGTACGCCAGCCGTCGCTCCTCCTCCAGCTGGGTCTTGTCGCCCAGGGTGCGCATGTGCGGGAACACCCCGTCCTCCAGCCCCGTCAGGAACACCACCGGGAACTCCAGCCCCTTCGCCGAGTGCAGGGTCATCAGCGTGACCACCCCGCCCTCGTCGTCGGCGTCCGGGAGCTGGTCGGTGTCGGCGACCAGGGAGATCCGCTCCAGGAAGTCCACCAGCGTGGGCTCGGCGTCCTCCTCGACGACCTCCTCCCCCTCCAGTGCGGCCTCGTCCTCCAGCAGGGCGGTGAAGGTGTTCTCGAACTCCCGCGCCACGTCCACGAACTCCTCCAGGTTCTCCACCCGGCTCTCGTCCTGGATGTCCTTGGACTCGGCGAGCTCGGAGAGGTACCCGGTCTTGTCGAGGACGGCCTCCACCAGCTGCGACGGGCTGGACGCCTCCACCAGCGCCGCCAACTCGTCGAGCAGGGCGGTGAAGTTGCGGACGGCGTTCACCGAGCGGGTCGCCATCGCCGGGACCTCGTCGACCCGGCGCAGCGCCTGGGCGAACGTGATGCGCTCGCGGGCGGCGAACAGCTCCAGCGACTCCTCGGCCCGGGCGCCGATGCCGCGCTTGGGCACGTTGATGATGCGGCGCAGGCTGACGGTGTCCTCGGGGTTGGCGAGCACGCGCAGGTAGGCCAGGACGTCGCGGATCTCCTTGCGCTCGTAGAAGCGCACCCCGCCGACGATCTTGTACGGCAGGCCCATCCGGATGAACACGTCCTCGAAGACCCGGGACTGGGCGTTGGTCCGGTAGAACACCGCCACCTCGCCCGGGGTGATCGCCCCGTCGTCGGTGAGCTTGTCGATCTCCCCCACCACGAACGCGGCCTCGTCGTGCTCGTTGTCGGCGACGTAGCCGACGATGGGCGTCCCCTCGCCCTGCTCCGACCACAGGTTCTTGGCGGGCCGGCCCTCGTTGCGCTCGATGACGGCGTTGGCGGCCGACAGGATCGTCTGGGTGGAGCGGTAGTTCTGCTCCAGCAGGATCGTGCGCGCGTCGGGGAAGTCGCGCTCGAACTCCAGGATGTTGCGGATGGTCGCGCCGCGGAACGCGTAGATGGACTGGTCGGCGTCGCCGACCACGCACAGCTCCGAGGGCGGGACGACCGGCGCCTCCTGCTCCGCCCCGACGAGCTCGCGGATGAACACGTACTGGGCGTGGTTGGTGTCCTGGTACTCGTCGACCATGACGTGCCGGAAGCGGCGCCGGTAGTGCTCCGCGACGTCGGGGAACATCTGGAGCAGGTTGACGGTGACCATGATCAGGTCGTCGAAGTCCATGGCGCCGGCCTCGTGCAGGCGGCGCTGGTACAGCCGGTACGCCTCGGCGAGCTTCTTCTCCTGCTCGGTCTGGGCCTGCTCGGCGAACGTGTCGTAGTCGACCAGCTCGTTCTTGAGGTTGGAGATCTGGGCGGAGAAGGACTTGGGCGGGAACCGCTTGGGGTCCAGGTCCATCTCCTTGCAGACCAGCTGCATGAGCCGCGCGGAGTCGGCGGAGTCGTAGATGGTGAAGCCGCTCGGGTAGCCGAGGCGGTGGGCCTCCCGGCGCAGGATGCGCACGCACGCCGAGTGGAACGTCATGATCCACATGCTGGCGGCGGCGCGCGCGCCGAGCAGGGCCTGGATGCGCTCGCGCATCTCGGCGGCGGCCTTGTTGGTGAACGTGATCGCGAGGATCTCCCCGGGGCGCACCCCCCGCGCGGCCATCAGGTACGCGATGCGGTGGGTGAGGACACGGGTCTTGCCCGAACCGGCTCCCGCGACGATGAGGAGCGGGCCGCCGCCGTGGGTGACCGCCTCGCGCTGGGGACCGTTCAGACCTTCGAGAAGCTGCTCTTGGGAGGACACGGATCCAGGTTACGGCCGGTCGGAGACAGGGCCCGCCGGGCGCGGTGCTTCACAACCCGATCGGATGTTCGTCCCGTTTAGGCTGTTCCTCTGATGACTCTGGGCCTCCGCACGGGCGGGGGCCGTCGCTCGTGTTCGGGGGTTCTTGTCATGCGCGTGTTCGTCGACTGCGATCCGGGGATCGACGACGCGGTCGCGCTCGCCTATCTGGCGGCGCGGCCGGAGGTGGAGATCGTCGGGGTCGGCGCGGTCTTCGGCAACGGCGGTGTGGACGTGACGGCGGACAACGCCCTGCGTCTGCTGGAGCTGTACGGGCGGCCGGAGGTGCCCGTGGCGGTGGGCGCGTCCCGGCCGCTGGTGCAGGAGCCGAGGCTGGCCCCGCACGTCCACGGCGACAACGGGCTGGGCGGTGTGGAGCTGCCCGAGCCGGCCGGGGCCCCGGTGGACGGGAGCGCCGCGGAGTTGCTGGTGCGGCTGGCCCGCGAGTACCCCGGCGAGCTGGACGTGCTGGCGGTGGGCCCGCTGACCAACCTGGCGATCGCCCTGGGCCTGGAGCCGCGGCTGCCGGAGCTGGTGCGCAGACTCGTGGTGATGGGCGGCGCGGTGCGGGTGCCGGGCAACGTGTCCTCGCACGCCGAGGCCAACATCAACAACGACCCGGAGGCGGCCGAGGCCGTGTTCGGCGCCGGGTTCGACCTGGACCTGGTGGCGCTGGACATCACCATGGAGACGGTGGCCACCGGCGGGTGGCTGGAGGAGCTCAAGGCGGTGCCGGGTGTGCGGGCCGCGCGCACCTCGGAGTTCCTGGACTTCTACGCCGACTTCTACAAGGGCATCTTCGGGGTGCGCCAGTGCGCGATGCACGACCCGCTGGCGGCGGCGGTGCTGGTGGACCCGCACCTGGTGACGGAGGCCGTCGAGGTGCCGGTGCGGGTGGAGCTGTCCGGGTCGCTGACCCGCGGCATGACGGTGGCGGACCTGCGGCTGCGCCCCGGCGGGGACGGCCGGCGGCCGGCGCGGGTGGTCACGGCCGTGGCCGGCGAGGAGTTCCTCGGCCGGATGCTCGACGCGCTGCGCTGACCCCGTCCCCCGGGTCCGCCGGGCCCGGGGGCGTCAGACGAGCCGTCGGGCGGTGGCCCAGCGGCTGAGCTCGTGCCGGTTGGAGAGCTGGAGCTTGCGCAGCACCGACGACACGTGGGTCTCCACGGTCTTGACGGAGATGAACAGCTCCTTGGCGACCTCCTTGTAGGCGTAGCCCCGGGCGATGTGCCGCAGTACCTCGCGTTCGCGCTGGGTGAGGCGGTCCAGCTCGGGGTCCACGGGCGGGGCGTCGGTCGCCGAGAAGGCGTCCAGGACGAACCCGGCCAGGCGCGGGGAGAACACGGCGTCGCCGTCGGCGACGCGCACGATGGCGTCGGCGAGCTCCTTGCCGGAGATGGTCTTGGTGACGTAGCCGCGGGCTCCGCCGCGGACCACGCCGATCACGTCCTCGGCGGCGTCGGACACCGACAGCGCCAGGAAGCGGATCTGCGGGTGGCGGGCCAGGACGCGGCGCAGGACCTCCACACCGCCGCCGCCGGGCAGGTGGACGTCGAGCAGGACGAGGTCGGGCTGCGCCCGCTCGATCACCTGCACGGCGGAGTCCACGTCGCCCGCCTCGCCGACCACGTCGACGGCGTCGCCGAGTTCTCCCCGGACCCCGCTGCGGAACAGGCGGTGGTCGTCCACGATCACGACGCGGGGTGGCGCGCCGCCGTCACTGAAGGTCGTGCTGCTGTCGTCTCCCACAACGGGAACTCTACCCACGGCCCGGCCCGCTCCACATCCCGGTCCCTCCTCCGACGTACCTTTCCGGTGCGTCCGCAACGCCCTACACCTCGGGGATGCGCGGCATGCGCAGCTGGACCTCGGTGCCCTCGCCCGGGGCGGTGCGGATGCGCGCGGAGCCGCCGTGACGGTCCATGCGGCCCAGGATGGAGCCGCGCACGCCCATGCGGTCCTCGGGGATGGAGTCGAGGTCGAACCCGGCGCCCCGGTCGCGCACGAACACCAGCACCTCCTCGGGCTCGACCTCCCCGAACACGGAGATGGTGTCGGTGCCCGCGTACTTGGACGCGTTGACCATGGCCTCGCGGGCGGAGCGCAGCATGGCGTGCAGGCCGTCGTCCACCGGGCAGTCGCCGACGCAGACCACCTCGATGGGGATGCCGTGCTCCTCCTCGACCTCGGCGGCGACGCGCTCCAGGGCCGGGGAGACGGTGGTCTCGGCGTCGGCGGGGCGCTGGTAGAGCCAGCTGCGCAGGGCGCGCTCCTGCACCCGGGCCAGGCGCTGCACCTCACGGGGGTCCTCGGCGCGGCGCTGGATGAGGGTGAGGGTGTGCAGCACGGAGTCGTGGATGTGGGCGGCCAGTTCGGCGCGTTCGGCGTTGCGGATGCGCTCGCGGCGCTCGGCGTCGCGTTCGCGGACCAGGCCGACGATCCACGGGGCGACGATCAGGGCGACGCCCGCGAGCAGGGTGAACGCGAAGGTCAGCCCGGCGCGGGCGTTCTGGAGCTGCTCCTGGAAGACGAGGAACCCGATGACCCCGACGACGACCAGGAGGACGCCGGCCAGGGCGCGCATGAGCCCCTTGCCGCGGCCGACCGTGCTGGTCATCCACTCGTCGCGCTGGCCGGGGTTGGCCTGCTGCCACAGGATGACGGCGCCCAGGGTGCCGAACACCACGAACCACAGCAACGGGTCGAAGACGCCGCCGAACAGCAGGAACAGGAAGCCGAGCCCGGCGGCCAGGCCGACGTAGGCGACGAGCTGTGAGATGTCGCGGCCCTTGCGGCGGCCGTCGGCGGCGCGCGCCTCGTCGTCCTCCCCGCGTCCGGTGTCCTCGGCGGGGACGAAGAAGAAGAGGGCGACGTACACGGCGATCCCGATGCCGCCGACGGAGAGCGCCATGAAGGCGAGGCGGACCACGACGGGGTCCACCCCCAGGTGGCGGGCGAGTCCCGCGGCGACACCGCCCAGCAGTCTCCCGTCGGCCGCCCGGGTGAGCCTGGGGGTGTCGTCCGCGACCGGTGTCACCCGGTCGCCGCTTGCTTTGTCCATGTCTTCCGTCCGTGCGCGTTGCCGGTCCGGGGCGCACGGGTGCCCCCCGTCGACTCCAGCATGCACCGGGCCGCGGGCCGCGGGCATCGGGGTGGAGCCCCCGGATGTGCCGGGGCGGGCGGTCAGGGTGGGGTCAGGGTCGTCCCGGATTCCCCTGATCACCGCCGGCGGGTGACCATGGGTGTGTGAGGAGAGTGCGGTGAGCGACCATGAGTGAGGATTCGGCCCCCACGGGATCCGACGCGCCCGCGGCCGGGACGGTTCCCGTCCCGGAACGGGAGCTGCGCAAGGCGGACGACGACCGGGTCCTGGCCGGCGTGTGCTCCGGGCTGGGGCGCTACACGCGGACCGACCCGGTGGTGTGGCGGGCGGCCTTCGCGCTGACCTCGTTCGCCGGGGGCACCGGACTGCTGCTGTACCTGGTCGCGTGGATGCTCATGCGGGACGCGCGGGGCGGTCCGGCGACGATCGAGCAGATGCTGAACCGGAGCATCCCGCCGCGGACGGTGCTGAAGCTGCTCGCGGTGGGGCTGGCGGTGGCGACGGCGTTCAGCCTGGTCGGTGGTTTCGGCTGGTCGACTCTGGTGCTGGCGGTGCCGCTGGTGCTGGGGGTGCTGGCCGCGCGCGGCCGCGGGGTGGACCTGCGGTCCGCGTTCACCGGTCTGGGCGAGGAGCTGCGGGCCAAGGCGCCGCCGCCGGAGACGCCGGTCGCGGGTCCGAGCCCGAGCTACTACAACCCGGCGCAGCCGTGGGCGTCGGCCCCCACCGGTCCGGTGGACCTGGCGGTGGTGGCCGAGCGGACGATGGGCGGCGACCGCTCGGACGGCGGGGACGGGGACGAGGGCCCCGGCGACGGGGATCATGACGGCGGGGACCGCGGCCCCGGAAGGGACCGCGGGAAGGCGAAGCCCCGGCGCGGGGCGCCGTTGGCGGTGCTGGCGCTGTGGACGCTGCTGGCCGTCGCGGTGGTGGCGCCGGTCGCGGCGTTCGGCGGCGACTCGTCGGTGTGGAGCGCCGACACGGCGCGGCTGCTGCTGGGCCCCGAGACCGGCGTGTACTTCCTGGCCGGCGCGCTGGGGCTGGTCGGGCTGCTCGCGGTGGTGGGCACCTGGGCGGGGAACCCGCGGGGGCTGGGCTTCCTGGGCCTGGTGCTGACACTGGGCCTGGTGCTGGTGTCCGTGGTGGACGTGACCCGGGTGCGGATCGGCGAGGACGTGTGGCGGCCGACCACGGTCGCGCAGGCGGAGGCCGGGGGCGCCCCCCGATTCACGGTGGGCGACCTCACGGTGGACCTGACCGCGATCGGGGACCTGGAGCCCGGGGAGACCGTGGACGTGCGGGCGGGGATCGGGCGGGGGCGTCTGGTCCTGCTGCTGCCCGAGGAGGCCCGGGCCCGGGTGCGGGCGGACGTCGGCCTCGGGTCCCTGGTACCGCTCGGCGGGAACGGGGAGAAGGAGGAGCAGTTCGGCATCACCCGGGAGTTGAGCGAGGTGTTCGAGCCGGTCGGCGGGGCCGGGGACGACGAGGTCCCCCTGATCAGAGTGGACACCGACATCCGCGTCGGGACTGTGGAGGTACGGCATGGCGAAGCGTAGAACGGACTGGGGGTCGCTGGTCGCGGGGCTGCTGTTCCTCGGACTCGCCGTCGCGTTCGTCGTGCGGGGCACCGGGGAGTGGGAGTTCGGTGTCTGGTGGGCGGTGCCGGTGGTGCTGGCGGGGCTGGTGCTGGCCGGGGTGGTCCGCGCGGTACAGCGTTCGCGGTCCCGCGCCCGGGAACGGGCCCGGGAACGCGCCGAGGCGGCCGGGACCGCCGTCTCCGACGGGGGCGGGGACGGGGACGACGGCCCGCCCCGGGGGTGAGGCCGGGGACACCAAGGGGGCGCGGCATCCGCCGCGCCCCCTCGTGCGTGTCCGCCGGTCAGCCGTCCGCGGCCGGGCGGTGCTCGGCGATGGCCGCGAAGTCCTCCACCCGCAGGGACTCCCCGCGGGCGCCGGGGTCGATCCCGGCGGCGCGCAGCGCCCGCTCGGCGGCCGGGGCCGAGCCGGCCCAGCCGGCCAGGGCGGCGCGCAGGGTCTTGCGGCGCTGGGCGAAGGCCGCGTCGATCACCCGGAAGACCTCCTCGCGGGTGGCCCGCGTCTCGGGCGGGGTGCGGCGGACCAGCTCCACCAGCCCGGAGTCGACGTTGGGGGCGGGCCAGAACACGTTGCGGCCCACCGCCCCGGCCCGGCGGGCCGCGGCGTACCAGGCGACCTTGGCCGAGGGCACCCCGTAGATGCGGCCGCCCGGGGAGGCGGTGATCCGGTCGGCGACCTCCGACTGGACCATCACCAGGACCCGTTCCAGGCTCGGCAGCAGTTCGAGCAGGTGGAGCAGGACGGGGACGGACACGTTGTAGGGCAGGTTGGCGACCAGAGCGGTGGGGGCCGGGCCGGGCACCTCGGCGACGCGCATCGCGTCGTCGCGGACGACCGTGAGCCGGTCGGCGAGCTCGGGCGCGTGCTCGGCGACGGTGCCGGGCAGCGCCTCGGCGAGCACCGGGTCGATCTCGATGGCGGTGACACGGCTCACGTGCGGGAGCAGCGCCAGGGTCAGGGAGCCCAGACCCGGCCCGACCTCGACCACGACGTCGTCCTCGCCGACCCCCGCGACCCGGACGATGCGGCGCACGGTGCCGTGGTCGATCACGAAGTTCTGCCCGAGGGTCTTGGTGGGCCGGACTCCGAGCCGCTCGGCGAGGACCCGCACGTCGGCGGGGGTGAGCAGGCGGGATCGGTCATCGGGTGCGGGTGTCTGTGTCACCCCCACATCTTGCCAGCCCGGCGGGGGTGGGGGCCGCGACCGCGGGGCCCGCTCACTCGAAGAGGTGGACGCCGCAGTGCGGCCACTGGCTCTGCCAGTTCCCCCCGACCGCGTCGTAGAGCCGCTGGGCGCGCTGCGTCTGCTCCTGGGCGCTGGCCTCGGAGGGCAGCCCGGTGCCGCCGACCGAGTTCCAGGTCGGGACGCTGAACTGGTAGAGGCCGTAGTAGCCGCCCGCGGAGTTGACGGCGGCCGGGTTCCCGCCGGACTCGCACTGGGCGAGGCCGGCCCAGTTGAGGCCGGCGGCCGCGCCGCCGCCCGCCGGGGCGGCGTCCTCGGGCGCCTTGGTGCCGATCTCCACCACTCCCTCGACGGGTTCGGTGACGACCTCCTCCTCCAGGACCTTCTCGACCTCCTCGCCGTGGTGCAGGACGGTGGCGGTGGTCACCCGTTTGACGCCGTCCTCGGGCTCGGTGACGACCTCGCGCTCTCCCTCGGGCAGGTCGGGGTTCTCGCGTTCGGTGGTCCCGGCCTCGATGGGGACCTCCTCGGTGACGGGTTCGCCGACGACCGGGGTGATCCGGACGGTCATGTCGGGGACGGCGGGCTCGTCGGGGGCCGGGGAGACGAGGTCGTGCTCGCCGGGGTCGACCCCGGCGGCGGCCAGGACGTCGGCGACGGTCTCACCGGTGGAACGGGTCTCGGTGCGGACGGTGTCGCGCAGGACGACCATGCGCGGGGCGCGTTCGGCGGTGACGGTGAGCCCGTCGGCGGGGATGGGGGTGTCGTGCCCGGCGGAGAGGGAGACCCCGTCGGGGTCGAGGCCGAGCTGGTGCAGGGCCTCGCCCAGGGTGGCGGCGTTGACGCTGCGGGCCAGCGGGTGGCCGTCGAGTTCGACGGTGATGTCGCGCGGGGAGCGGACCAGGACGTGCTCGCCGGAGGCGACGGGGGCGTCCGGCGCGGGGGCCACGAGGTCGCCGTCGGCGAGGGTGACGCCCGCGGCGTCGAGGGCGTCGGCGACGGTGCCGCCGAAGGTGTGGACGGTGCGCTCGGTGCCGTTGACGTCCACGACGACGGCCCGGTGGGCGGCCAGGGCGGTGCCGCCCGCGGTGAGGGCGAGGAGTCCGGCGGCGGCCGCGGCGAGCAGGGGCAGCGGGGCCCGGCGCCGCGCGCGGCGCCGGCCGCGGGAACGGCGGGAGGAGGTGGTCCTACGGGGCATGGCGGTTCCTGGGATCACACGAAGGAAAGGGGATGCCCGGGGGCGCGATCGGACACGACCCCGCTTTTCCGGCACCGGCATAGCGGCAGTTCGCCGGGGGTGCGAGGCCCGTCGGGCATCGGACACATTAGCACCGGCCTATTGTTCGGTTTTTGGACTCGCCGAAAAAGGAGGCGCCCGAAAACGGAAAGGCGGTCTTTTTCCGCATTATCCTTTTCGATCCGCAGGCACTCCGGACACCACCCCCGGACACCACCCCGGAGCGCCGCCCTGGTGCCGCACTGTCCGACCCGGCACAATGAACCCGAACGTCGTTCTAATCCACCCCTCCTGGAGGCCTTGCACATGGGACCCCTCAACGGAATCCGCGTCGTCGAGTTCACCGGCATCGGGCCGGCGCCGATGGCCGCCATGCTCCTGGCCGACCTGGGCGCCGACGTCGTCCGCCTCGACCGCCCGCAGGCCGCCGAGGCGATGAACGCCGGGCTCCCCGGCCCGCACATGAGCGAGGGCCGCACCGTGCTGGGCGCCGACCTGAAGTCCGAGGAGGGCCGCGCCCTGGCCCGCGACCTCGTCGAGCGCGCCGACGTCCTGCTGGAGGGGTTCCGCCCCGGGGTCATGGAGCGGCTGGGCCTGGGCCCCGACACGTGCCTGGAGCTCAACCCCCGGCTGGTCTACGCCCGCGTCACCGGCTGGGGCCAGGACGGCCCCCTGGCGAGGACCGCCGGGCACGACATGAACTACATCTCCGTCAACGGCGCCCTGCACGCCATCGGCCGCGCGGACGGCCCGCCGGTCCCGCCGGCCAACCTGCTCGGGGACTTCGCGGGCGGCACCATGTTCACGGTCACCGGCATCCTGGCCGCCCTGGTGGAGCGCGGCGCCTCCGGGCGCGGACAGGTCGTGGACGCCGCCATGGTCGACGGGTCGGCGCTGCTGATGTCGATGATCCACGAGGACCGGGCGCGCGGGTCCTGGAGCGACGAGCGCGGCACCAACTACCTGGACACCGGCGCCCCCTGGTACGACGTCTACGAGTGCGCCGACGGCCGGTACGTGTCCGTGGGCTGCATCGAGCCGCAGTTCTACGCCGCCTTCCTGGCGGGCACCGGGCTCGACGGGGAGGAGCTGCCCGGCCAGTGGGACCGCTCGGGCTGGCCGGTGCTGCGGGAGCGGTTCGCCGAGGTGCTGCGCACCCGCGGCCGCGACGAGTGGGCGGCGGTGTTCGAGGGCGTGGACGCCTGTGTGATGCCGGTCCTGTCCCTGGAGGAGGCGCCCGACCACCCGCACGTGCGCGCGCGGGGCACGCTGGTCCGCGAGGGCGGCCGCGTGGTCCCGGGCCCGGCACCCCGCTTCTCGCGCACCCCGGGCGGGGTGACCCGGGGGCGGCCGCAGCCGGACACCGCCGAGGTCCTCAAGGGATGGGGCCTGGGCACCTGAACCGGTCCGTCCGATACCCGGCTCCCGGGCCCGCGGGAACGGAGATCCGAAAGGGGATCCCCGGACGGATTCGGACGGGTCGGGCGAGTATCCCCCGATGGGCGCTCCGGGGTCGCTAGGGTGGCGAGCTCAGGTCGAGCGCGCGACGGGGGGTCCGCGATGCCACGACGGTTCGTCAGTGCGGTATCGGCGCTTCGGGGGGCGGCCGGAGCCGCGGGGGCGGCGCACCGGAGGGCGGCCGGCACGGTGCCGGCGCGCTGGTGCGCGGCGGTGGTGGCGGTCGCCGCCCTGCTGTGCGCCGCCCCGTCCTCGTGGGCGGACCCGGGCCCGACGGGCTCGGGGGCGCCCGTCCGGCAGCCGGACGTGCCGGTCCCGGCCGGGGAGCCCCTGGTTCTGGTCGGGGTGCCGGGCCTGCTGTGGGAGGACATCACCCCCGGGCACACGCCCACCCTGTGGGAGATGGCGGAGCGGTCGGCCATCGGGAACATGTCGATCCGCACCGCGACCTCGCGCACCTGCCCCACCGACGGATGGCTGTCGGTGTCGGCGGGCGACCGCGCCCTGGCCGCACGGGAGGACTTCGGGGTCTGCGAGCCCGCGCCCCGGCCCGAGCGCACCGGCTCCGGCGCGGTCGTCCCCGGGTTCGACTCGTACGTGCGCCAGAACGCCGAATCGCAGTTCGCGGCGCGGGTGGGGCTGCTCGGCGACACCGTGCAGCGGTACGGCGGGTCCACGCTGGCCGTGGGCCCGGGGGCGGCGCTGGGCGTCGCCGACGGCCGGGGGCGGGTCGACCACTACCTGGCGGGGGTGGGCGACCTCGACACCGAACGCCTGGAGGGCGTGGCCCTGGCCGCGGTGGAACTGCCCGACCTCACCCGCCTGTACCCGGAGGACGACCCCTTCTCGACCGACCCCGACGGCCCCGACCGGGACGACGTCCCGCAGGTGGACCGCGAGGAGGCGCTGGAGATGCTGGACGGGCGGCTGCGCACGCTCGTCTCGATGCTGCCCACCGGGTCCTCGCTCATGGTGGTGGGCGTGTCCATGGACAGCGCGCCCTCCCAGCTCACCGCGGCGCTGAGCGCGCAGGTGGCGCAGGAGGGCCCGGCCGGGCCCATCGGGTTCCTGGCCTCGGAGTCGACCCGGCGGCGGGGGCTGGTGGTGCTCACCGACGTCACCGCCACCGTCCTGGCCGAACTGCGGATGGACCCGGAGGCGGCGGTCGCCGGTCGGGCCTGGCACGTGACCAACCGCCCCGCGGACACCGGGGAGTCCGTGCAGCGGCTGATGGACTTCAACACGGCCGCCGTGGTGGTCGGGGCGGCCATCCCCGGGTTCTTCAGCGGGCTGGTGGCGGTCCAGCTGCTGATCTACGCGGCCGCCGCCTACGCCCTGCACCGCTACTCCGACGGGCAGCGCGGCAAGCGGGTCCTGGTGCTGTCGGTGACCCGGATCGTGGCCCTGGCCGGGGCGGCGTTCCCGGTCGCCAGCTACCTGGCCAACCTCATCCCTTGGTGGGCGGCCGAATCGCCGCCCACGGCGCTGCTGCTGTGCGTGCTGGCGGCGGACGCGCTGGTGGTGGTGCTGGCGGTGGCCGGGCCCTGGCGGCGCACGGTCCTGGGGCCGATGACGGTGGTGGCGGGGGCGACCACGGCGGTGCTGTTCGTCGACCTGTGCTTCGGCGCGCACCTGCAGATGAACTCGCCCACCGGGTACTCGCCGATCGTCGGCGGCCGGTTCTACGGGATCGGCAACATCGCGTTCGCCACCTTCGCCACCGGCATGCTCATGGCGGTGGCCGGGATCGCCCACGGGCTCATCGTGCGGGGGCGCCGGCGCGCCGCCGTGGCGGTGGCCCTGGTGGTGGGGGCGGCGTCGGTGGCGATCATCGGCTGGCCCGGCCTGGGCACCGACTTCGGCGGGGTGATCGCGCTGGTGCCGGGCCTGGCGGTGACGACGATGATGATCGCCGGGGTGCGGGTGACGTTCCTGCGACTGTCGGCCGTGGTCGCGGCGGCGGTCGCGGCGATCACGCTGCTGTCGTGGCTGGACTACCTGCGCCCGCCCCAGGAGCGCAGCCACCTCGGGGCGTTCGCCGCCCAGGTGCTCAACGGGGAGGCGGGCACGGTGGTGGCCCGCAAGCTCGGGGCGATGCTGGGCACGCTCGGCAACTGGCAGCTGACCCTGCTCGCGGCCTGCGCCCTGGTGTTCCTGTTCGCGGTGCTCTACCGGCCCACCAACTGGCGGATCGGCGCGCTCCAGCGGGCCTACGAGTACGCGCCGACGCTGCGGGCCGGCCTGACCGGGTCCCTGGTGACCGCGCTGGTGGGGTTCGCCGTCAACGACTCGGGCGTGGCGATCCCGGCGATCGCGCTGACGGTCGCGGTCCCGCTCACCCTGTCGGCGTGCGTGTGGGCGCTCGAACAGGAGGACGAGGACCCGGCGCCGGATCCCGAACCCACCGAGAACGCCCACTGCCTGTGACGCTTACCTCATCGACGCCACGCGGCGCAAACGGCAACGAACACGACCTTGCGTCGCTCACGTCACGAAACGGCCACGGCACTGTGGTAAAGTCCGAGGCTGAGCGGCTGATGCGAGGGACAGCCGGGACCCCGAGGGGGCCGGGCGGTCACCGTCTCCCGAAGATCCCGGCCACCGATCCGGCCGCCGCACCTCCCCCAGGGAGGGAATGACCGCCCCCAGGGGCGGGTTCTTGTTGTCGTGAAGGGTGCGGGAGTCACCCGACACGGCACGCCGCCGTTCTCCGGTCCCGGTGACCCGTGGACCGCCGGGGAACTTCCGACCCGCACTCGGACGTTCCCAGGGTGGCCGCGCTCCGCGCAGGCCCCGTTGCGGAGGAGAAGGCGTCACATCCCCGGCCCCGTACCACCGGGGCGGCACGCGAGGACATGATGAACCATCAGCTTGGCTACCGCGGTAACGCACTGAACGTACCGGTCGACGCCCGCGCCCGGCGCGGGATGCGGCCCGCCTCGCCTGCGCGGCGGGCACGTCCCGACTACGCCGGAGTCGCCATGCCCGCACTCACCATCTCGTCCACCCTGCACGACAGCGGCCGGGTGCTGGCGCTGGACGGCGAGATCGACCTGGCCACCGAGGGGCGGTTCCAGGACGCGGTCACCGAGGCGCTCGTCACGCAGCCGCGCGGGCGCGTCGTCCTGGACTGCACCGACCTGCGCTTCATCGACTCCAGCGGGCTGCGCGTGCTCATCCGCGCGCACAAGACCGCCCGGGAGCAGCGCGCGGTGCTGGCGATCGCCGCGCCGGCCCAGCGGATCATGCAGACCCTGCGGATCACCGCGCTGGACACCCGCATCCCGGTGTTCGGCACCGTCCCCGAGGCGCTGGCCGCGCCCCGGGCCGACAACGGCTGAGGCCGCGGGCCGGGCACGGCCACGACGGACACGGAAGAAGGGGCGCGACCGCACGGGTCGCGCCCCTTCGTGTGCCGGGGGCCGGGGGCGGCGTCAGGCCAGGAGCAGCATCCACACGCCCAGACCGGTGACGGCGAGGTTGACCAGGCCGAACACGACCACCCACAGGGTGCCGGGCAGGCCGGTGAGCCGGGCCAGCTGGTCGGCGTCGGAGTGCGGGGAGGGCTGGCGCACGCGCTGGCGCTGGAGCTCGAACACCGGGCGGATGCCGGCGAACAGCAGGAACCAGATGAACAGGTAGGCGAAGGCCGCCTGGACCTCGCTGGGGGTGAACCAGCTGATCCCGAACACGACCGCGCCGGTGCCCACCACCGAGAGCACGCCGTAGAGGTTGCGGATCATCAGGAGCATCGCGGCCAGCACCACCAGGCTCAGCCACAGCAGCGCGGTGATGTGGTCGGTCATGAGCACGACGATGCCGAGCAGGCCGATGACCGACGAGGCGACGTACCCGGCGAAGACCGTGAGGACCATGCCGACGCCGGTCGGCTTTCCGCGCGAGACGGTGACACCCGAGGTGTCGGAGTGCAGGCGGATCGCCGTGAGCTGGCGTCCGCTGAGCAGCGCCACCAGGGCGTGGCCGCCCTCGTGGGCGATGGTGACGACGTTGCGGGCCACCCGCCACACGGGGTTGAACAGCACGGCCGCCAGGGCGAGCACCGCGGCGCCGATGACGATCCACTGCTCCGGCTCGGGTTGGGTGGTCAGCACCTCCTGCCAGACGTCACCGAAGGTCGTTTCCACCAGTGGTCCCCCAACTGCGTCTCGACGGCTCTCCCGGCCCGGACGGGCCGGGGCACTGCCCGAACTCTAGCGATCCGCCGGGACGGGCCCGAACGGCGCGGATCGGTGCGGAATGTGAGACGGCCGCGGCGGGTCGGCGGTTCGTCCGGACGGCCGAAAGCGGCGGACGGGGGCGGACGCGTGCCACGCTTCGTCGGAGATGTGTCCCGAACCGGGGCGATGAACTGGCCAAACCACTCCGCGCGACCTACAGTCGCAACCGTTGGCTATTGACCAACTACTAAGAGTGAGGAACTTCCGTGAAACGGATCGCTGGAATCGCCCTGATGACGCTCACCGCCGGTGCGGCCCTCGGCCTCGCCGCGGCGCCCGCCTCGGCCGGCGGCCACGACGGCTACGGGTACGACCACGAGCGTCCCGCCCTGGTCCAGGGCCACGAGGGCTACGGCTACGACCTCGAGCGCCCCGCCCAGGTCCAGGGCCACGGCCACGGCCACGGCCACGAGGGCTACCCCGGCTACGGCGACATGCGTCCCGCCCTGCTCCAGGGCCACTCCGGTTACGGCTACTACTAGCCGCACCCGTGACCGAAGGCGCGGCCCGGCTCCGGCCGGGACCGCGCCCCCTCCGGTCATCCGCGCTCGGCCAGCTCCTTCAGGCGCACCAGGGTCGCCTCGATGCCCCGGGCGTTGCGCGCGGGCATCCCGCCCAGCACGTAGAACAGCGGGAACCCCCGGGAGTAGTCGAAGGTCTCGGTCACCCGCGTCCCGCCCCCGGGCAGCTCCTCCAGCTCGTACCGCCACCGGTGCGGGCCGAAGTGCCGCCAGGCGATGAGGCGGTCCTTCTCGTACTCCACCACCCGGTTGGTCATCCTGTACGGCAGGCCGAACATCTTCATGTCCATGCCGAACCGCGCGTCCTGGACCAGCTCCGGCGGACCGAAGAGGCTGCCGCGCACGGTCCCCGATCCGTCGATCTCCGGGTGCCGGGCGGGCGACGCGAGGATCTCGAAGATCCGGGCGGCGGGAGCGTCGACCACCGCGCTCCGGGAAACCTTGTATTCAGCCATGCGGCCATCATGGCAGCACGCCCTGAAGGGATCCTTCCCGCCTCCCGGACCGCACTCACGGCCTGTTCTTTGGGTGCTCTCCTGCGCCGCTGGGGGTTCGTGAGGCGCCCGGCGGGGTTCTGGAGGCCCGGAGGAGATGTCCGAGGAACGAGGATGTCGACGCAGGGCCGAAGGTTCCCGCCCTCGGGGGGCGCCGAACAAGGTAGCCGAACTGCGGCCGCAGGCCGTCCGTTGAGGGCGGTGGCGGGCGACGGGCGGGCCGAAGCGCAGCGGAGGTTCAAATGAACACGCCCTATCCCCGGACCGCGTGCCTCTCCACGCCGGCCAGCTCCCCGGCGGCCACGTGGACCACCCAGAACGACCCCTTGCGCAGTCCCAGCTGCTGGGTGATCGGCGCCCCCAGCCGGGTGAGCGCCTCCTCCATCAGGTCCGGGATCAGCTCCCCGTGCGTGCACACCACCGTGGGCCGCCCGGCGCCGAGGATCTCGGCGAACGCCTCGCGGGCGCCCTTGACGTCGTAGGGCGGGGTGCCCTCCCGGACCGTGAAGGCCCGTTCGGTGCGCATCTGCACGTCCGCCTCCACCGTGTACGGCAGCATCGACTCGGTGCAGCGCGCCGCCGCCGACGACACCACCTCGGGCCGCCCGTAGGCGCCCAGCACCCGCGGCAGGGCCAGGGCGTCGGCCCGGCCGACCTCGTCCAGGGGGCGCAGCAGGTCGCTGTCGTCCCAGGTGCGCTTCTCCCCCGCCGACAGGTGCCGGAGCAGGATGACCGGGAAGGTCGCCGCGGGTCCGGCCCGGAAGTTGTCCAGGACCTCCACGTCGTGGTCGTAGGTGAGGCGTTCGCGCGCCTCCCCCACCGGGACCCACTCGACCCGGTCGACCTCCTCGTTGGCCTGGTAGTCGATGGCCCCGCCGGCTTCGGCGGGGGTGGCCGCCCACCACTCGACCTGCTTGGGCCAGCCGTCCTTGAGGTAGCGCTGCGGGGGCAGGCGGCGGCCCAGCACGGGGTTCAGGCCGGTCTCCTCCTGCACCTCGCGGACCGCGCCGATGATGGGGTGCTCGCCGTTCTTGAGCTTGCCCTTGGGCAGGGTCCAGTCGTCGCGGGCGGGCCGCCGGATGAGGACGACCTCGGTCCCGGCGTCCCCCTCGCGCCACAGCAGGGTGCCGCCCGCCCGGATGGGCTCCAGGTAGCCGCCGACCGCAGCGGTGCGGGGCGGGAAGGCGCTGGTCACCCTGACCTCGCCGGCCCCCTCCGCGGGGGTGTCGCCCTCCGCGCTCATCCGCCCTCCACCACCCGCAGGTGGCGGTCGCCGCGCAGGCTGTCCTGGAGGTCCACCAGGGGCTGCCCGTCGGGGGCGTGGGTGACCCGGTCCCAGATGCCGTCGGGCTGCAGGCGCCACGAGGACGTGTCGTCGGACATCGCCAGGTCCATCAGGCCGATGAGCCTGCGGCACTGCTCCCCGTCGGAGATGCGGACCAGCGCCTCCACCCGGCGGTCGAGGTTGCGGGGCATGAGGTCGGCGCTGCCGATCCACACCTGGGGGCGCCAGCCGTTGGCGAACACGAAGATCCGCGAGTGCTCCAGGAAGCGGCCCAGGATGCTGCGGACCCGGATGTTGTCCGAGAGGCCGGGCACCCCGGCGCGCAGGACGCAGCTGCCGCGCACCCACAGGTCGACGCTGACCCCGGCCTGGGAGGCGCGGTAGAGGGCGTCGATGATCTCCTCGTCGACCAGCGAGTTGACCTTGATGCGGATGTGCGCGGGCTCGCCCTTGAGGGCGTTGTCGGTCTCGACGGAGATCTGCTGGAGCAGGCCCTCGCGCAGGGCCGCGGGCGCCACCAGCAGCCTGCGGTAGTGCTTCTTGCGGGAGAACCCGGTGAGGCTGTTGAACAGGTCGCTGACGTCCTCGCCCACCTCGGAGGAGGCGCTGAACAGGCCGAAGTCCTCGTAGATGCGGGCGGTGCTGGGGTTGTAGTTGCCGGTGCCGACGTGGCAGTAGCGGCGCAGCAGCCCGTCGTCGTCCTTGCGGATGACCATGGACAGCTTGCAGTGGGTCTTGAGGCCGACCACGCCGTAGACGACGTGGCAGCCCGCGTGTTCGAGCTTGCGGGCCCACTGGATGTTGTTCTGCTCGTCGAAGCGGGCCTTGATCTCGACCAGGACCACGACCTCCTTGCCCTCGCGGGCCGCCTCGATGAGCGACTCCACTATGGGCGAGTCGCCGCTGGTGCGGTAGAGGGTCTGCTTGATCGCGACGACCTTGGGGTCGCCGGCGGCCAGGGCGAGGAACCGCTCCGTGGTGGTGGCGAAGGACTCGTAGGGGTGGTGGACCAGCACCTCGCGCTCGCGGATGGTGGCGAACAGGTCCCCGGAGGTGAGCGCGCGCGGCTCGACCGGGACCATCGGCGTGTAGTGCAGCTCGGGGCGGTCCAGGTCGGCGATCTGGGCCAGGCCCGCCAGGTTCAGCGGACCGGGGACCCGGTAGATCTCCTCCTCCTCGGCGCCCAGCTCCTCGGCGAGGATCGCCAGCGTGTCGTCGCTGATGTCCTCCTCGACCTCCAGCCGCACCAGCGGCCCGAAGCGGCGGCGCAGCAGCTCGTTCTCCAGGGAGGTGACGAGGTCGTCGGTCTCGTCCTCGTCGACCTCCAGGTCGGAGTTGCGGGTGACCCGGAAGGCGTGGTGGTCCACGACCTCCATGCCCTCGAAGAGCTGGGGCAGGTGGGCGGCGATGATGTCCTCGACCGGCACGAAGCGGCCGCCGCCCTTGGTGCTCAGCTCGATGAACCGGGGCAGCGAGCCGGGCACCTTGACCCGGGCGAACATGCGGCGCTCGTCGCGCGGGTCGCGGACGGTCACGGCCAGGTTGAGCGACCGGCCGGAGATGTAGGGGAAGGGGTGGGCCGAGTCCACCGCGAACGGCGTGACCAGCGGGTAGATGGAGCGGCGGAAGTACCCGTGCAGGTACTCGCGTTCGGCGGCGTCGAGGTCGTTCCAGCGCACGATGCGGATCCCGACCTCGCGCAGGGCGGGGGCGACGCTGTTCTGGAAGCAGGCGGTCTGCCGCAGCACGAGGTCGTGGGTGAACTCGGAGATCCGTTCGAGCAGGTCGCGGGGGTGGTGTCCGCTCGACGAGGCGACGGAGAGCCCGGTGGCGAGCCGGCGCTTGAGGCCGGCGACGCGGACCATGAAGAACTCGTCGAGGTTGCTGGAGAAGATGGACAGGAAGCGGGCGCGCTCCAGCAGGGGGATGTCCTTGTCCTCCGCCAGTTCGAGGACCCGCTGGTTGAAGCGGAGCCATCCCTCCTCGCGGTCCATGAAACGATCGGCGGGGAGACCTCGGGGCTCGGTGGTGCTGGGACCGGCTGGCGTCGATACGGGTTCCGTGCTCACAGCTGGCAGACTCCCCCCTTTTCATGACCGGCCGGTGACATCCCCGTGAGGGGGAAATGACCGCGACACGACCGCTATGGACCTTCTGTACCCAGATGCACACGAACACCTGCACTTACCGAGCATAGATTGCGCAGGTTTCGGCCCATGCACGTGACAACGGCCGGAATAGGGAAGAAAAGGCGAGCCGACACACCGGACCACCGACCGAACATTCGGACTTTTCGGACCTAAGGCGCGATTCCGCCCTACATCATCACAGGTTCCAGATCGGGGGGCGTGAGGATGAGGAACACGCCGATCCGCAACAGTACGTTGAGCCAGGTGTTGCGGAAGCACAGCCACAGGTAGCCGTAGAGCAGGCTCGCCGTGCCGTAGGTGAGCAGGGCCAGCCCCAGGTCGTAGACCGGGCCGTGCCCGGGGAGCTGGGCCACCGGGTCGTAGGGCTGGATGATCGCGTACATGAGGGCGAAGAGGATCGAGGTGGCCACGATCCCTCCCCACGGCCCCATGATGATCTCCAGCCTCGTCTGCACCATCCCGCGGAAGAAGATCTCCTCGCACACGGAGATCAGCGCGAACGCCAGCACGAACCCGAAGAGCGGGAACGAGGGCTCGGGCAGGCCGTTGACGGGGACCAGGATGTAGCCGACCAGCGCCAGCACGAGGACGACCGGGACCAGGCCCAGCCACCGCCAGGGCTGCTCGACCTTGAGGGCGATGGAGGGCATGGCGGTCCCGCGGCCGTCCAGGACCACCCCCGAACGGTCCATGACCAGCAACGGCAGCGTGAACAGGAACAGCAGCCGCGACACCAGGGACGACGACATCTCGAGGTCGGCCCCGATCTCCGCCCCGTACATGTGCAGGATGGTGCTGAGCACGAACAGGCACAGCACGAACCCCACCAGGAACAGGGCCAGCCAGCCGAGCTCGCGGTTGATGGGGTGGGTCTGCATGGCGGCGGCGATGCGCCGGTCCAGTTCCGCCCGCTCGCCGAACGCCCCGACCAGCCCCCAGGCCACCAGGCCCCCCAGGAGCATCGGCCCCCAGGAGATCAGGAACAGGACCGGGGTTCCGAAGATGTCGTGGCGCAGGCCGGGATCGACGGCCAGGGTCACCGCGATGACCAGGAGGGCCGCCGCCGTCCACCCGGCCAGCCCCCATCTTCGCACCATGGTCACAAGAGTCCCCCCTGCCTCAGAACACCCATTCTGCCCAGGAGGAAACCAAAAGCTACTTTACGACTACGGTATGTCGCCATCGAAGACCCCGGGGGCGGGCGGGCCCGCGGCCCGCCCGCCCCGGGGAACGGCGCTCCGGTCAGTGCCCGTTGTCCAGCACCGAACGGAGGAACTCCTTGGTGCGGTCCTCCCTGGGGTCGCCGAAGATCTCGTCCGGCGTCCCCTCCTCGGCGATCCGGCCCTTGTCGAACATGAGCACCCGGTGAGACACGTCCCGCGCGAACCCCATCTCGTGGGTCACGCACAGCATCGTGATGTCCGTGGTCTCGGCGACCGTGCGCAGCACGTCGAGCACCCCGGCCACCAGTTCCGGGTCCAGCGCCGAGGTCACCTCGTCCAGCAGCAGGATCTCCGGCCGCATCGCCAGCGCGCGGGCGATCGCCACCCGCTGCTGCTGGCCGCCGGAGAGCTGGGAGGGGTGGGCGTCGATCTTGTCCGACAGCCCCACCAGGTCCAGCAGCTCCTCGGCCCGGGCGTCCGCCTCCCCCCGGGACAGGCCCAGCACGTGGACCGGGGCCTCGGTGAGGTTCTTGCGGACCGTCATGTTCGGGAACAGGTTGAACTGCTGGAACACCATCCCGATCCGCTTGCGGCGCGGGCGCAGGTAAGCCTCGTTGGCCGGGACCAGCCGGCCCCCGCGGGACATGTGGCTGAACGGCTCGCCGTCCACCTCGATCAGGCCGTCGGTCACCTTCTCCAGGGTCATGAGCAGGCGCAGGATGGTCGTCTTCCCCGAGCCGCTCGGCCCGATCAGGGTGACCCTCTCGCCGGGGGAGACCGAGAAGTCCAGGTGGTCCAGCACGGTGAGGTCGCCGAAGCGCTTGACCACCTGGTCGAAGTTGATCAGCGCCGAAGTGTCAGACGGCGGCATAACGTCGCTCCAGTCGTCGGATGATGATCGCGGAGGGGATGCTGACCAGGAGGAACAGGAACCCGACCACGGTGTAGGCCTCCACGATGCGGAAGTCCGCGCTGCCGACCTGGCGCGCGGTGGCGAGCAGCTCGACCACGGTGATCGCCAGCAGCAGCGGGGTGTCCTTGAACATGGCGATGAGGTAGTTGCCCAGCGCCGGGATGACCTTGCGGATCGCCTGGGGCAGCACCACCGCGCCCCAGGTGCGCGAGGCGGGCAGGCTGAGCGCCCGGGCCGCCTCCCACTGGCCCTTGGCCACGCCCTCGATCCCGGAGCGGTACACCTCGGCGGTGTAGGCCGCGTAGTGCACGCCCAGCACCACGATGCCCACGGTCAGCGCCGACACCGTGGACGGCGCCAGCGCGAACACGAACACCAGCTGGACCAGCAGCGGGGTGGTGCGGACGAACTCCATGACGGCGTGCACGGCGGTCCCGACCACCGGCACCCGGCGGACCATCGCGATGGCCAGCCCCAGCACCAGGGCGATGAGGTAGCCGAGCAGGGTCGCCTGGACGGTGACCGCCAGTCCCCGCATGAGGTCGGGCAGGACCCGGAAGGTCCATTCGAAGTCCCAGAACATCTACTTCGCACCCCCCGACGTGGTGAGCGCGGGCGGCCGCAGCAGGCCCAGGATCCCCCGGCCCCCCGGTGGTACGCGCCCCAGCCGGTGGTTGGCCCGGCGCTCCAGCAGGCGCACGCCGAAGATGAGCACCTGGGCGATGAGGAAGTACAGGATCAGCGCGCCGCTGAAGGCGAGCACCGTCTCCCCGGTCGCCTGGCGCATCCGCTCGGCGATGGCGCTGATGTCGGCGACGCCGATGAGGTAGGACACGGCGGTGGCCTTCATCAGCTCGATGGACAGGTTGCCGAAGGTCGGCAGCATCTGCGCCCAGGCCTGCGGCAGGATCACCAGGCGCATGCGCTGGAACCAGGTCATGTCCAGGGCGACGGTCGCCTCGAACTGGGCCTTGGGCACGGCCTTGATCGCACCGCGCACGACCTCGGCCCCGTAGGCGCCGATGTTGAGGCCCACCGCGATGATCGCCGCGAACCGGCCGTCCAGCTGGTAGCCGGTCAGGACGGGCAGCGCGTACGCCATCCAGAACATCAGCACCAGCGCGGAGACCCCGCGGAAGACCTCGACGTAGGTCGTGGCCACGGCCCGCGGCAGCCACTCGGGGCGGGTGCCCAGGATGCCGAAGAACAGGGCCAGGACGAACGCCAGCGCGAGACCGCCGGCGGTCAGCTGGATGGTGACCCAGGCGCCGTCCAGGTAGATCGGCAACCGCTCGATGAGGAAATCCACGAGGGATCAGCCCTCACAGAGCTCGGCGGTGGTGGTGCCGTCGGGCAGGTCGGCCTCGGTGAAGCCCCACTCCTCGCCCAGCTCCAGCAGGCGGCCGCTCTCGGTGAACTCGGCGATGACCCGGTTCATCTCCTCCAGCAGCCCCTGCTCGGCGGGGCGCACGCACAGGCCGCCCCAGCCCTTCTCCTCGCGGCCGTCGATCTCCGGGAAGAAGGGCTCGGTGACCTCGAAGTCGCCGCCCCGGTCCTGGAGCAGGTAGTGGTGGGAGACGCTCAGCATGGAGACGGCGTCGACCCGGCCCGACTCCAGCAGCTCGTAGCCGGTGGTCTGGTCGGGGATCAGCTCCATCTGGCCCGCCGGGACGCCGAAGTGCTCCGCGTAGCCCTGCTCCACCGAGGCGTTGAGCACCGCGAGCCGCAGGTCGGAGTTGTCCACGAAGTCCGTGAAGTGGCTGATGTCGTGCGGGTTGCCGGACTCCACCATGAACGCCTCGGGCGAGGTGGCGGTGGGCTCGGTGAAGGCGACCTGTTCGCAGCGCTCCGGGGTGATGAACATGCCCGCGGCGATCACGTCGAACTGGCTGGCCTGGAGACCCGGGATGAGCCCGTCCCAGGCGACCGGGTTGGCCCGGATCTCGGGGACGCCCAGCTCCTCGAAGACCGCCTGGGCGACCGCCGGGGACTGGCCCGCCGGGTTGTTGTCGCCGTCCACGAAGCCGAACGGGATCTCGTTGGCCAGCCCGACGTTGACGAAGCCCTGCTCGCGCAGCCTGTCCAGGAGTCCGGTGTCGGCCTGTCCGCCGCCGCCGGCGCCCCCTCCTCCGCCGTTCTCGACGCGTGTGCACGCGGCGAGCCCGAGGGTGATCGCCCCCACGCCGGCCAGGCGGAACGCGTCCCGGCGCCCGGGGGCCCGTCGACTGTTCGCTGATACCTGCATCTTCACTCTCACTCCTCGCATCGCTCGCGCGGTCCGTCGCGCTCCGCGGGTGGTCCCGCTCGGCGCCGCGCCGTGGAGTCTCGGCCCCGCCGCTGGTCGGCGGCCGGTCCGGCTCCGGTACGGGGGTCTCCCTCCCCGAGGCCCTCCGGAGGTAACGACCCCCGGGTGGTCCGTTATGTACTGGTTATTCAATGGGCGGTACAACGACCGCGGATGCACCGGTATCTACCCCGTCGCAGTACATCCGTCACCCCGGGTGACGGAAAGCGGGAGCGGTCCCGGGCTGACCCGGGACCGCTCCCGCGGGGGCCTCTCCTCAGGGAGGGCCCGGTCAGTCCGTTTCCACGACCAGCGGGTAGACGCCGTTCTCATCGTGGACCTCGCGGCCGGTCACCGGCGGGTTGAACACGCACAGCACCCGGAAGTCGGTCTTGGGGCGGACGGTGTGCCGCTCGTGGCCGTTGAGGAGGTAGAGGGTGCCGGGGGTGATGATGTGCTTCTCCCCCGTCTCCTCGTTGGTCAACTCGGCCTCGCCCTCGATGCAGTGGACCAGCTCGACGTGGTTGGCGTACCAGAACGTCGACTCGGTACCGGCGTAGAGCACGGTCTCGTGGAAGGAGAAACCGACCTTCTCCTTGGCCAGGACGATGCGTCGACTGCGCCAGTTCTCCGTCTTGATGTCCGCCTCGGTGTCGGTGATCTCGTCCAGGCTGCGAACGATCACGGGATTCCTCCTCATCGGTGCGCTCGGGTGCGCACATGGCTGTCGTGTACGGCACGGGGCCGGCCGGCCACCCCCACGGGCGGCCGACCGGCCCCGAGCGGTGTCCGTGTGTCAGGCGGGCTGGGCGACCTTGACGGCGGCGCGCGCCGCGTCGGCCATGATGTCCAGGCCCGCCGTCAGCTCCTCCTCCGTCATGGTGAGCGGGGGCAGGAGCTTGGCGACCTCGTCCTCGGGACCGGAGGTCTCCAGCAGCAGGCCGCGCTCGAAGGACTCGGCGGCGACCCGCTTGGCCACGGAGGTGTCGGTGAACGCCAGCCCCCGGGCCAGGCCCCGGCCGCGCACGTGCGCGCCCAGGTCGACGTGCTCGGCGGCCATCTCGTCCAGGCGGGCGGCCACGAGGTCGCCCTTGGCCTTGGTCGCGGCGCTGAAGGCGTCGTCCGTCCAGAAGCGGCGCAGCGCCTCGGTGCCGGTGACCATGGCCGGGTTGAAGCCGCGGAAGGTGCCGTTGTGCTCCCCGGGCTCCCAGACGTCGAGCTCGCGCTTGAACAGCGTCAGGGCCATGGGGAGACCGTAACCGCTGATGGACTTCGACAGGGTGACGATGTCCGGAACGATGCCGGCCTCTTCGAAGCTGAAGAAGTCGCCGGTGCGCCCGCAGCCCATCTGGATGTCGTCGACGATCATGAGCATGTCGTGCTCGCGGCACAGCTCCGAGAGCTCGCGCAGCCACTGGGCGCCGGCCACGTTGATGCCGCCCTCGCCCTGGATGGTCTCGACGATCACCGCGGCGGGCTTGTCCAGGCCGCTGCCGCTGTCCTCCAGCAGGCTGCGCAGCCACAGGAAGTCCGGGGTGCGCCCGTCCATGTAGTTGTCGAACGGCATGGTGGCCACGTGGCCCAGCGGCACGCCCGCGCCGCCGCGCTTCATCGAGTTCCCGGTGACGGCCAGGGCCCCCAGGGTCATGCCGTGGAAGCCGTTGGTGAAGTTGACGATCGTCTCGCGGCCGGTGTACTTGCGGGCCAGTTTGAGCGCGGCCTCGACGGCGTTGTTGCCCGCCGGGCCGGGGAACTGGACCTTGTAGTCCAGGCCGCGCGGCCGGAGTACGACCTCCTCGAAGGTCGCGAGGAAGTCGCGTTTGGCGACGCTGTAGGCGTCCAGGCTGTGGACGATGCGGTCCTCGGTGAGGTAGCGGATGAGCGCGGTCTTCAGCTCCGGGTTGTTGTGCCCGTAGTTGAGCGATCCGGCTCCCGCGAAGAAGTCCAGGTAGGGACGGCCCGACTCGTCGTAGACGTGGCTTCCGACGGCCCGGTCGAAGACCGCCGGCCAGTTCCGGCAGTATCCGCGGACTTCGGATTCCAGGCGCTCGAAGGTCTCCATCGTGGGTTCCTCGGTTCCTTTCCCCAGGTTCGTGGGCTCATGGCGTGGCCGCTCGATGGGTTGGTCGACGCGGTGCGGATGGCCGGTCACACGTGTGCTTCGTCGGGGAGACCCAGGGGTCCGATGCGCACGAGGTCTTCGGGCTCGTGTGAGTCTCCATTCTCCTTCGGGAAGTGCTCCTCGGAGAAGAGTGCGGACCATGTGATCCGGGCCCGGCGGTCGCGCGCGAACGATGCGAAGAGCGCTCGCGACGCGGTGTTGTCCGGGGTGACGGTCGCCTCCAGGTGGTCGATGCCCCGTTCGACGATCCGGTCACCGATGAAGTCGAGCATGAGTCGGGCCAGTCGGCGGCCCCGGTGGGCCGGGTCCACGGCGACCTGCCAGAGGAAATAGGTGTCCGGGCTGTCAGGTCGCACGTAACCGGTGACGTAGGCGATGGGACGACCGGCCTCGTCGCGGGCGACGACGCTGGTCGCGGCGAAATCCCGGCACCAGAGGGCGTAGGCGTACGGGGAGTTGACGTCCATCCCCGCCTCCCGCGCCAGGGCCCACAGGTGCGGGCCGTCCTCGGGGCCGGGATGTGCCAGGCGCACGTCCCCACGGCCCGCGGCCCCGGCGCTCTGCGCGGAGCCGTGCGCTCCCTCGTCGGTTCGGTCGCGGGCTTGGAGATTCGTTCGTAGATGCGGCACGTCGATTGAAACTAGCGAACGAAAGTCAATGGGATGACGAGATGGTCCGCCGCGGATGTTTCATCGAAAGGCGACCGGGTAGGGCTTGTTTCTTTAGCCCGATTCCAAGGCCGTGACCAGGGCTTTCGCGGACCGCGCGGTGGAGCGCGCAAAGTCGGCGCACACGCCGCCCAGCAGGGGATTCGGTACCACCTCCGCGCGGCGGCCGCGTGTCGGCGCCGTGCCGGGGCGCCGCGGGCGGAAGAATGCGCGTGGTGGCCGTCAGGGTCAAACATAGAGCCTGGACGAGCAATATTAAGCGTGCGTTAAGTCACATCAATTCGGTGGAAACCTCGCGACATAACGTCTTCCCGACACAGGGGAGGCGACGCCCGGATGTCACGCCCCCGTAACGCGGATGTCACGGAGGCCGTCCCGGGGTCGGAGAAAGCCGCTCTGCGCAGGGGGTTCGCCCCGGCACCGGAACGGGGCCGCCGCGACCCGGCCGTGACCCGGCCCCGGCCGCCGCCGGGCCCCGTGCGCCCCGGAATCCGACCAAGGTCCCTGGAGAAACGGCGGAGTTCCAGGAAGACCCCCTGTAGTACGACCCGATGTAGTACTACACTTAGTCGCATCGCTTCGCCGCAGTTCCGGAGCGGCCGGACACCCTACGGCCGTCCCGGTGCTCCGACCTTCGGAGCCGCGGCACGGCGCGAGACTTCCGCCGACCCGGCCGTGGAGGACACGGCGCGGGCCACCGGCCACGGACCGACAGCCACGGATCGGAGGCGCCCGTGAACCGCCTGTACCACGAGAGCGAGGACTGGGTCACGCAGGGACGTTGCCGTGCGTACGACCCCGAGATCTTCTTCCCGGTGAGCTCCACCGGTATCGGCAGGGCCGATACCGAGCAGGCCCTCGCCGTCTGCCGCAGCTGTACTGTTCGCCCGGAATGCCTGCGGTGGGCGCTGCGATCCGGGGAGGCCCACGGAGTCTGGGGTGGGACCACCCCGGAGGAGCGGCGCTACATGCGCCGCGAGTTGGCCCCCGCGGTCTGAGACCGGCCCGGGAAGAAGGACCCGTCCCACGACGGGGAGGCCGCCGGATGCGCGGGGGATCGCATCCGGCGGCCCGTCGTGCCCTTGCGGGCGAATCGGACAGGATCTAGGTTTTCTCACGTGCGACCCGCCCATGGCACACTCCGTCTGCTGCGCACGGCCTCCCTGGCCGGTGCGTGCACGGGGCTCGCCTGGGTCGGACACAACCTGTGGGCCGCCGAGCCCGCGGGGGCGGCCGGGTTCGCCCTGGCGACCGCCTTCCTCACCCCCGTGCTGTGGCACTTCACCCGCATGATGCGCGGCTTCGGCGAGATCCTCGCCGTCATGTCCTGCGCCCAGGTCGTCCTGCACCTGATCCTCCAGGGGTCGGCCGACCCCGCCTTCGCGACCTTCGACACCGGCGCCGACCATTCCGGCCACGGGGTGCTCGCGCACGCCTTCGGCCTCGCCCCCGGCATGCTGCTGGCGCACCTGTGGGCGGCGCTGCTGGCATCGGCGCTGCTGGCGCGCGGGGAGGCGGCGCTGTGGTTCCTGGCCGCCCTGCTCTCGCGCGCGCTGCCCCCGGCGAGCGCCCGCGACCTCTCCCTTCCCCCGCTCCCGCGGCCGTCGCGCCCGCTCCGCGGCGGCGCCGGCCGCGCCCGCGCTCACGGCGCACCCGCCGCGCGGCCCGCCCGCCCCTCCCCCGCCGCACGAGTCCCGGGACCCCGCGTCCCCCGGACTCCGGGCGGCCTGGGAGACGAGACCGGCAGGCGCCGCCGTGCGGCCGCCCCGGTGCGGAACGAGCCCGAGAGAAGAAGAGAAGAATGACCCGCAACCACACCTCCCCCCTGCGGCGCGCCCTGGTCCCGGCCGCCGTTCTGGCCGCCGCCCTGGTCGCGGCGCCCGCGCCCGCGCTCGCCCACGACGTCCTGACCGGGTCGAACCCGGAGGACGGCGCGACCCTGGACACCGCTCCCGAGGAGGTCGTGCTCTCGTTCAACAACGCGCCCATGGAGGGCGGCTCCGGCAGCGCCGTGGTCGTCACCGGCCCGGACGGGGAGACCACCTACGAGGACGGCGACCTGGTGTTCGACGGGCTGGACGTGTCCGTGGGCCTGTCGCCGCTGGACGAGGCGGGCGAGTACACGATCGGGTACCGGGTGGTGTCCTCCGACGGCCACCCGATCCAGGGCAGCCTGACCTTCACTGCGACCGAGGAGGC
This sequence comes from Nocardiopsis changdeensis, assembly GCF_018316655.1. Lineage (GTDB taxonomy): Bacteria > Actinomycetota > Actinomycetes > Streptosporangiales > Streptosporangiaceae > Nocardiopsis > Nocardiopsis changdeensis. Next base: position 6,208,726 of record NZ_CP074133.1, read on the forward strand.
CGTCACGGCCGCCGCCCCGGCGGAGGAGTCCGCGGAGCCGGCCGAGGACGCCGGCGCGTCCGCCGCGGAGGAGTCCCCCGCCGAGGTCGAGGCCTCCGAGGCCGCGGCCGAGGACGAGGGCGGGAGCTCCCTGCCGGTGGGCCTCATCGCCATCGTCGCGGTGGGAGTGATCGCGATCGCCGCCGTCGCGGTGGTCGCCCTGCGCCTGCGCAAGGGCTCCTCTACCCAGTAGGGGCCGGAACCGGAAGGGCCCGCACACCGATCGGTGTGCGGGCCCTTCCGGCGTTGCGGGATACGGGGCGGCGGCCGTCAGACGCGGCGGGCGAGCAGGATGCTGATGTTGTCCTTGCCGCCCGCCTCCATGGCGGCCTGCCACAGGGCGTGAACGGCGGCCTCGTCGCTGCCGGCCTCGGCGATCATCCGCTCCATCTCCTCCGGGAGCACCAGGTCGGAGAGGCCGTCGCTGCACATCAGCCAGGCGCTGGGGTCGGCGGCGTCGTCGCGGCCCACGTGCGGGACCATGCTGCCGCCCGAGCTCCCGCCCAGGGACTGGGTGATGAAGTTGGTGGTGACGGGGCGGCCGTCCTCGGAGGGGGGCAGCGCCGGGGAGTCGTCCTCGGAGAGCTGCACCAGGCGGCGCCCGTCCAGGCGGTAGGTGCGGGAGTCGCCGACGTTGAACCAGAAGTTGCCGTCGCTGTTGAGCAGCACGCCCGCGACGGTGGTCCCCATCCCGGCGAACTCGGTGTGCTGGAGCGCGTGGTCCTTGATCTCCTCGTCGATGTTGCTCAGCAGCTGGGCGATCTCGTCCGGGCCGCCGAGCCGCGGCCCCATCTCCGCCATGCGGTGCACGGCGTGCTCGGAGGCGATCTCACCGGCCGCCTGGCCGCCGATGCCGTCGGCGACCGCCAGGATGACGGGTTCGCTCACCGGCAGCACGCAGCGGACCGGAGAGGTCATGTTCGCACTGGCGACGGTCAGGGCCCCCATGACGATGGCGTCCTCGTTGGCGGGACGGATAGCGCCCCGGTGCGTGAGGGCCGTGACGATGACTTCCCCACCAGCGACACCCATACGCCCTTCCTCCCGTTTCGTCGGCCGTGGCCGCTGCCCGACTCGTGCGCCGGACCCTTGGTCGAATCCCGTTCAACGTCTGGATTCTGCAACCGTACCGAGCCACTGCCGGGGTAGGTCAAAATCCGGGTACATCATGACGGAAAACACCCGGATATGCAGTTCCAGCACGGGATTCGAGTGCCGAAAGCGCTGCCCGGAGTACGTGTTGCTCCGCATTGACAGTAGCGGCCGCGGCGGGTGTCCGGCAGGGCCCCCCGTACCCTGCTTCACGGGCGGCCGCGATCCTTCGGTTCGCGGTGTCCGACAGCGGCCGGGAGCCCTCCTCCGGTTGTCCCCGGCGGCGGAGTCTGGCACAATGACCTCGTTGGGTGTCTAAGACGCAGACACACACGACCACCACTGTGCATCCACATACGGTCACGCACGGTGGCGAACGGTATCCCTTCGAACAGGTCGTCTGGTGTGGTTCCCGTGCGTCTGCCCTTCTCCTTCCTTTCTCTTTCCCTTTCCCCCCTTCCCTGCGACGGGTGTCCCGCACCCGTCCCCCGGGCCGTCGGGCATCCACCGCCGGGCGCCCTCCTTCGGCGTGCCCGCCGACGGTGAGCCGACCGCCCTTTCGAACCATCCGCCCGTCCCGGGGGACTCCGACCCCGCTCCGGAGTCCCCCGGGCATCCCGACGGGCACCCGCCCTCGCCTAGGAGTTCAGCCTCGTGAAGATCGCGATGATCGCCGAACACGCCAATCCTCTCCCCGCCCACCGGGGCGAACCGGCCTGCCCCGCGAGCCTGCACCTGTGCGCCCTCACCCGACAGCTGGCCAAACGCGGCCACAAGGTCACCGTCTACGTCCGCCGCAGCGACCCGGACCAGCCCGAGGGGCGCACCCGGATGGCGCGCGGCGTCTCCGTGACCCACCTCGACGCGGGCCCGGCCAGGCCGCTGCACGAGCAGGAGCACGCCGAGCACACCGGCGCGTTCGGGACCGCCCTCGCCGCCGTCCTCGACGAGGACCGTCCCGACGTCCTGCACGCCATCGGCTGGACCAGCGGCCTGGCCGCCCTGCACGCCCAGGCGCACAGCGAGCGCGACCAGAGCTCGATCCCCCTGGTGCAGACCTTCCACTCGCTCAACGCCGGGGAGCAGCGCTCCGGCCTGGACAGCGACCCCCAGCGCGCCCGGATGGAGTCCATCCTGGCGTCCCGCGCCGACCGCGTGCTGGTCGGCTCCACCGACCAGCAGAACGAGCTGGCCCGCCTGGGCGTGCCCCGCCACCACGTGAGCGTCGTGCCGTTCGGCGTGGACACCGACCACTTCACCGTGGAGGGCGGCACCTCCTCCGAGCACTGGCGGTCCTCGCGCGGCGAGCGCCCCCGTCTGGTGGCGGTCACCTCCCCGGACCGCGCCGGCGGAGCCGAGCGCCTGGTGGACTCCCTGCTGCGGCTCCCCGAGGCCGAGCTGCTGCTGGTCTCCACCACCGCCCACACGAACGTCTCCCTGGACGAGGACGCCCGACGACTCGAACTCCGGGCCAAGGAGGCGGGCGTCGACGACCGCCTGCACCTGGTCGGCCCGGTGGAGCGCAAGGAGCTCCCGCGCCTGCTGCGCTCGGCGGACGTGTACGTGTCCGCCTCCTCCTACGACCCCTACGGAGGGGCCGTCCTGGAGGCCATGGCGTGCGGCCTGCCCGTGGTGGCCACCGCGACCGGGGCCGTCCCCGGCGCGGTCCTGCACCGCACCAGCGGCGTACTGATGCGGTTCGGCCACCCCGACGAGGTCGCCCGGGCCGTGCGCTCGGTGCTCGGCACCCCCACCATGAGCACCGCGTACGGCATCGCCGCGGTGGACCGAGCCCGTTCCCGGTTCACCTGGCAACGGATCGCGATCGAGACCGAGATCGCCTACGACCGCGCCCGGCCCCGTCCTGCCGAGCGCGACGAACTCGACGGGGAAGCGGACGGCCTCGTGCTGTCCGCCGCCGCGCACTGACCCTCGTGGCCCGTCTCGCTCCGTGTCCGCGTTACCGGCCCCCCGGTGTTCTCCCCGGGGGGCCGCAGCGGGTACACCTCGGACGGCGGTTCCCGCGCCCGGGAGCCGTGACCCCCGACCCGCCGACCACGGATCCATGACCTTCGAACACCAGGGCCTCCTCTTCCGCCGCGACCGGTGGTTCCGCGAGACGGTGACCGGGCTGCTCCGCGACGCCGGGGACGCCCGCACCGTCCTCGCCGTCTCCGACGAGCGCGCCGGCGCGCTGCTGTCCGCGCTGCCGGAGGACGCCCGCGCGCGCGTGCGCGCCGTGGACCGCGCCCGCCTGTACGCCTCCCCCGGGCGCGCCCTGGCGGCGCTGCACCGGCTCGCCTCGGCGCACCCGGAGGGCGTCCTCGTCATCGCCGAGCCCCCGGCCGTCCGCGGGGCCCTGGAGACCCGTGAGTGGCGGCGCTGGGAGTCGGTGCTGTGCACGGCCCTGGCCCCCGTTCGGATGCGCCTGGTGTGCGCGCACGACGAGCGCGCGCTGACGCCCCGCGACCGGGCCGCGGTGCTCGCCACCCACCCGGTGCTCATCGGCGCCGACGGGCCGTACCCGAACCCGTCGTACCAGGGGACGGCCGCGTTCGGCGCGCGGCCGCGCGCCCCGGAGCCGCTCCCGGTGCACGGGGCCGTCCACCGGCTGGAGATCGGCCCGTCGCTGCCGCGCCTGCGCCGGGAGCTGACCGCGCTGGGCGAGGCCGAGGGGATGGACGCCGACCAGGTGGAGCGCCTGGTGACGGCGGTCAACGAGCTGGCCGCGAACGTGCTGGAACACGGCGCGGGCAAGGGCGGCGTGCGGGTGTGGCGGACCGGGGACCGCTGGGTGTGCGACGTCTCCGACGAACGCGGCGGGCCGACCGACCCGCTGACCGGCTACCGGCCCTCGGACGGGCTGCGCCCCCGGGGCTACGGGCTGTGGATCACCCGGCAGATCTGCGACTTCCTGGAGATCACCGGCCGCGGCGAGGGGTCGTCGGTGCGCCTGCACTTCCTGGACGACCGGGTGGAGGACGTCCCGCTCGACGGGGCGTGGGGGGAGAAGGACCGCGAGGGCGTCCGCTGAGGGAGGTCCTCAGTCCTGGAGGTCCTCGACGGCCCCGTCGACGGTCTCGGCGATCGGGATGACCTGGTCGATCCCGGCGATCATGAACAGGCGCATCACCTGGCGCTGCGGTTCGGCGACCACCAGGCCCAGCCCCAGGTCGCGGGCCTGGCGGTAGGCGGCGACCAGGACTCCGATGCACCGGGAGTCGCAGAACCCGACCTTGGTGAAGTCGACGACCACTCCGTGCGGCGGGTCCGGCGACAGGATCCCGTCCAGCACCTCGGCGAGCGCGGGCGAGGTCACCGCGTCCATCTCCCCCACGGGGGTCACGACGACGATCCCGTCCTCGCGACGGATCGAGATGTCTGATGACGTCACGCTCGCCACTCCTTGCCGTCGGATCGGCCGGTCACGGCACCCGGCCCCTGCCCATCATGGCGTCTTTCGATCACGCTCGGGACTCGTCCGCCCCCGCGGAGGGTTCGGGACACCGCTCCGGGCCCCCGGCTCACCCACCCGAGGGGGCGGAGGGCCTGGCGCCCGCGTTCTCGGCCACGAGGTCGCGGGCGACGTCCACGACCCGCTTGCGGTTGCGCTGGGCGACCTCGCGCAGCGCCGCGAAAGCGGTGTCGGCGTCGCAGCCCCGGGCGTGCATGATGATGCCCTTGGCCTGGTCGATGACGGTGCGCGCGGACATGGCGCGGCGCATGTGCGCGCTCTGGCGCGCCTCGTCGGTGCGCCGCCCCACGTTGGCCAGCGACGCGGCGGCGTGCTCGGCGAGCAGCGCGGTCAGCGGGGCGACCACACCCTCGTCGAAGGCGTCCGGGCGCACGGAGTGCACCCCGAACGTGACCACCCGGTCCGCGTCGGCGCCGTCGCCGGGCAGCGGGCTGGGCAGGGTGAGGGAGGAGCGGTCCCCGCACTGCACGGCCATGCTGGTGTAGCGCGGCCAGCGGTGGGACTCGCGCAGCACGTCGCCCACCCGCACCTGGCGCATCTCGCGCACCGCCTCCACGGCCGGGCCCTGGTCGGTGGTGTACTGGTGCTCGAAGGCCGCGGCCAGGTCGGCGTGGGAGGCGCCGTAGTCGACGACGACGTGGCGCACCGAGCCGTCGGGCCCCGCCACCTCCCGCCAGACCACCACCAGCGCCGCCGAGCACCCCGGCACGCCGAGCGCGGCGGACCGGCCCATCTGGTCCAGAGCGCGTTCGAGGGTCGTGCCCTCGCTGTGCCCCAGCGCGCCGATGTCGCGGGCCAGGCGCTCGATCCACACGATCCGGCCTCCTTGCTTCTCCCAGGACCACGGTAGCCCCGTGCCGCCGCGGGAGGGCACATCCGTTAGCGTCGTGATGGTCATGGCCGACCGCGACGACAGGGAGTGCCCGCGTGCACCTGGCGGAGCTGCAACGAGAGATCACCGCTCTGGGCGAGCGCATCGCGGCCCTGCGCGATACGCACACCATGTACCCGGACGACGGGCAGAGCACGGCCGAGGCCGCGCTCGCCGAGCTGGAGTACGCCGAGCGCCTGCTCGGCGAGGCCGGCGGCCAACTGGCGCAGGCGCACGCCGAACCGCCCGAACAGCGCCGCCAGGGCGACGACGGCGACCGGGCGCTGCTGCGGGCCATGTTCACCGAGCTGAGCGTGCCGGTGGTGCTGCTCGACCACGAGGGGTACATCCGGCGGATCAACCACGCCGGCGCGACCCGGCTGGGCAGCGGCCCCGGGTACCTGACCGGCAAGCCGTTCGTGCACTTCGTGGACCTGCGGCGGCGGGCCGCGATGCGGTCGTGGCTGGCGGCGGTGGTGCGCGGGGACGGCGACGCCGACCTGGAGTCCCGGCTGGCCCAGCGCGGCTGGGCCGAGGACGTGCACCTCACCCTGACCCGGGTGGAGCTGCCCACCGAGCCGAACCCGCTGGTCCTGGTGGCGATGTCGCCGCCGATGAACGGCGGCGAGGAGGAGGGCCCCGCCCCGCTGGAGCCGGAGGTGGAGGACCAGGTGGTGGTGCTGGCCGCGCGCAGGCTGGACGTGCTCACCCGGATGACCCGGCTGCTGCTGCGCTCGGCCGGCCCGGGCGGGGCCGGGAAGCCGCTGGCGCTGGCCGACGCCGCCGAGCTGCTCGCCGACTCCTACGCCGACTGGGTGATCGTGGACGTGTGCGACCTGCCGGACCCGCGGGCGCCGCGCCGCGCCGTGGTGGCCGGTCCCCCCGACGCCACCGGCGAGCAGCGGGAGGAGGTGTCCGGGGCGGTGCCGGAGGACGCCGACATCCCCGGCGAGGTGCTGGGGCGGGGCCAGTCGCTGCTGTTCCCCCTGATCGAGGAGGAGGGCGTGCTGGGCCGCGCCTCCTCGGGGGCGCCGCTGCTGTCGGTGCTCGGCGCCGGCTCGCTGCTGTCGGTGCCGCTGCGCGGCAGCCGGGGCGTGCGCGGGGCGCTCACCCTGATCCGGCGCAGCAACCGGGGCAGCTTCCGCCTGGCCGACCTCGGCCTGATCGAGGAGATCGGCGAGCACATCGGCCTGGCGCTCCCGCCCCGGCCGCGGTAGCCGGGCGGCGGTGGCCGGGGCGGCGGGCGCCCCGGCGCCGGGCCGGGTCAGTCCTCGGGGCCGTGGAGGGTGTCGATGAGGGTGGACAGGCGGGAGAACGCGCGGTCCACCCGGCGCACCCCGTCCACCAGCGGCTGGTCGGTGTCCTGGTAGGCGTCGACGATGTGGCGGCGCAGCTCGGCCAGTTCCTCCTGCACCTGCCCGGAGCGCTGGGCGAGCTGCTCGGCCAGGACCTTGCCGGGCTCCCCGGTCTCCTGGCCCAGGTCGCGCTGGAGGGTGCGGGCCTGCTCGCGCATCTGCGCCTTGAGCTGGTGCAGCTCGACGAACACCTCCACCTTGGAGCGCAGCACCCACGGGTCGAACGGCTTGAGCAGGAAGTCGACCGCGCGCGAGGCGTAGCCGCGGAAGACCTGGTGCCGGTCGATCTCCTGGGCCGTCAGGAAGATGATCGGCACGTCCTTGGTCTTCTCGCGCTGCTTGATGTGCGCGGCCGTCTCGAAGCCGTCCATCCCCGGCATGACCACGTCCAGCAGGATGACCGCGAAGTCCGTGCCCAGAAGGTGTTTGAGCGCCTCCTCCCCGGATCCGGCGCGGATCAGGTTCTGGTCCAGGGACGTGAGGGCCGCCTCCAGCGCGATGAGGTTCTCGTCGCGGTCGTCCACGAGGAGGATGTTGGCCTTCTGGGTCACGGCGGTCACTCCAGGTCTTCGGTCGGGTCGTTGCCGGTGTTCCCCGTGGGGCCGGTGTCATCCCCGAGACTGCTGCGGCTGCTGTCTCCTTCCGCGCCATTGTGCCGGTTCACGGCGCCCACCGCCGCCGCGGCCCCGGGGTCGGTGGCGGATCCGGGCGTGCTGTCCGCCGGGTCGACGGTCAGCCAGTGCCGCATGACGTCCAGCAGGTGGTCCAGGTCCACGGGCTTGGTGACGTAGTCGGAGGCACCCGCCTCCAGGCTGCGCTCGCGGTCGCCCTGCATGGCCTTGGCCGTCAGCGAGATGATCGGCAGGTCCGCGAACTGGGGCATCTGCCGGATGCGCTCGGTGGTCTGGTTGCCGTCCAGGTCGGGCATCATCACGTCCATGAGGACGAGGGAGATGTCCTCGTTGGCCTCCAGCTTGGCGATGCCCTCGTGGCCGTTGTCGGCGTACAGCACCTCCAGGCCCTGGGCCTCCAGGGCGCTGGTCAGCGCGAACACGTTGCGCACGTCGTCGTCGACGATGAGGACCCGGCGGCCGGCCAGCACGGCGCGGCGCTCGGGGTCGGTGCGGGGCTCGCCCTGCCGCTCCGGCTCGGTCCCGCCGGAGGCCGCCTGCGACTCCGCTGCGGGTTCGGGCGCCTTGAGCACGGGCACGGCGGGCAGCGCCTCGGCGCCCGGGTCGGTCAGCGCCGCCACCGCCGCGTCGAACTCCTCCGGGGGCATCCCGAAGTCGTCGTCGCGGCCGGACTCCAGGGCGGGCACCGAGTCCAGCCCGGTGTCCTCCCCGGCACGCTCGGCGGCGTCCTCGGGCAGCCGCACCGGCAGCAGCAGGGTGAAGGTCGAGCCCTGGTTGGGGACGCTCTGCACCCGGATCTCGCCGCCGAGCAGGCGGGCGAAGTTGCGGCTGATGGACAGGCCCAGCCCGGTGCCGCCGAACCGGCGGGAGGTGCCGCCGTCTCCCTGGTGGAACGCCTCGAAGATCACCTGGAGCTTGTCCTCGGCGATCCCGATGCCGGTGTCGGCGACGGTGAACGCGATGATCTCCTCGTTCTCGACGAACATCTCCAGGTCGGCGTCGTCCAGCGCCCACGCGGGCTCGATGAGCAGCCGCACCTCGCCCTGCGGGGTGAACTTGACCGCGTTCGACAGCAGGTTGCGCAGGATCTGCTGGAGCCGCTGCTCGTCGGTCCACAGGACGTCGGGGATGTCCGGGGAGACGTCCACCGCGAACGCCAGCCCCTGGTCGCTGGTGACCGGCCGGAACGTCGCCTCCACGTAGTCGACGAGCTGGTCGATGGAGACCTCGCTGGGCGAGACCTCGGCCCGGCCCGCCTCGACCTTGGACAGGTCGAGGATCTCGTCGATGAGCAGCAGCAGGTCGCTGCCCGCCTTGTGGATGGTCTGGGCGAACTCCACCTGCTTGGGGGTGAGGTTCTGCTCGGCGTTGTCGGCCAGCAACCGGGCCAGGATCAGCAGGCTGTTGAGCGGCGTGCGCAGCTCGTGCGACATGTTCGCCAGGAACTCCGACTTGTACTTGGAGGAGACCTGGAGCTGGTGGGCGCGCTCCTCCAGGGCGTTGCGGGAGCGCTGGATCTGCTGGTTCTGGAGCTCGATGGCCCGGTTCTGGTTGGCCAGCTGGGTGGCCTTCTGGCGCAGCTCGGCGTTCTTGTTGCGCAGCTCCTCCTGCTGGCGCTGCAGCTCGTTGGAGCGCTCGCGCAGCTGGTTGGTGAGCTGCTGGGACTGCTCCAGCAGGTCCTCGGTGCGCTTGTTGGCCAGGATCGTGTTGATCGTGGTGCCCAGCAGGGCGACCAGCTGGCGCAGGAAGTTCTTGTGGATCTCGCGGAACTCGTCGTAGGAGGCGAACTCCAGGACGCCCAGCGCCCGCTCCTCCGACACGATCGGCAGGATGTACAGGTGGCGCGGCTGCGCGCCGCCCAGGCCGGAGTCGATGGTGACGTAGCCGTCGGGGATGTTGCCGACCTCGAGCTCGATCTGCTGGTCCAGGGCCTCCCCCGCCAGGCCGACGCCCTTGCGGATGCGGCGGCGCGCCTCGGAGGGCTCGAACCCGAACCCGGCGTAGAACAGGAACGCCTCCTGGTCGTCCATGTCCTCGGGCAGGTAGCAGGCGGCGTGCTGGGCGTTCATCAGCGGCGTCACCTCGGTCATGATGAGGCGGGCCAGCTCGTGCAGGTCGCGGTGTCCCTGGATGTGGCCGGAGATGCGGGCCAGGTTGGACTTGAGCCAGTCGGCGTCGCGCTGGGTGGCGGTGGTCTCGCGCAGGTTGGACACCATCAGGTTGATGTTGTCCTTGAGCTGCTCCATCTCGCCGCGGGCGTCGACCTGGATGTTGCGGGTCAGGTCGCCCTTGGCGACGGCGTTGGCGACCTCGGCGATGGCGCGCACCTGCGTGGTGAGGTTGCCGGCCAGCCCGTTGACGCTGTCGGTGAGCTGCATCCACGTGCCCGAGACGCCCTCGACCTTGGCCTGGCCGCCCAGCTGGCCCTGGCTGCCCACCTCGTGGGCCACGCGGGTGACCTCGGTGGCGAACGCCGACAGCTGGTCCACCATCGTGTTGACCGTCGTCTTCACCTCCAGGATCTCGCCCTGGGCGTTGACGTCGATCTTCTTCGTGAGGTCGCCGGCCGCGACCGCGGTGGTGACCTCGGAGATGTTGCGCACCTGCGTGGTGAGGTTGTGCGACATCGAGTTGACGTTCTCGGTGAGGTCCTTCCACATGCCCGAGACGCCCTTGACGTCGGCGCGGCCGCCGAGCTTGCCCTCGGTGCCGACCTCGCGGGCCACGCGCGTGACCTCGTCGGCGAACGCCGACAGCTGGTCGACCATCACGTTGATGGTCTCCTTGAGCTCCAGGATCTCGCCCTTGGCGTTGACCGTGACCTTCTTGGTGAGGTCGCCGGCCGCGACGGCGCGGGTGACCATGGAGATCTGCCGCACCTGGTAGGTGAGGTTGTTGGCCATGGAGTTGACGTTGTCGGTCAGGTCCTTCCAGACCCCGGACACGTCGCGCACGTGCGCCTGGCCGGCCAGCTTGCCCTCGGTGCCGACCTCGCGGGCCACACGGGTCACCTCGTCGGCGAAAGCGGACAGCTGGTCCACCATCTTGTTGATGGTGTCCTTCAGCTCCAGCATCTCGCCCTGGGCGTCCACGGTGATCTTCTTGGTGAGGTCGCCGGCCGCCACCGCCGTCGTCACCTGCGAGATGTTGCGCACCTGGTAGGTGAGGCTGTTGGCCATGGAGTTGACGTTGTCGGTCAGGTCCTTCCAGATGCCCGACACGCCCTTGACGTTCGCGCGGCCGCCCAGCTTGCCCTCGCTGCCGACCTCGCGGGCCACGCGGGTGACCTCGTCGGCGAAGGAGTCGAGCTGGTCGACCATGGTGTTCACGGTGTTCTTGAGGGCGAGCATCTCGCCCTGGACGTCCACCTGGACCTTCTGGGTGAGGTCGCCGCGGGCCACCGACGTCGTCACCTGGGAGATGTCCCGCACCTGGTTGGTGAGGTTGTCCGCCATGGAGTTGACGTTGTCGGTCAGGTCCTTCCAGATGCCCTGGACGCCGCGCACGTTGGCCCGGCCGCCGAGCTTGCCCTCGGTGCCCACCTCGCGGGCCACACGGGTGACCTCGTCGGCGAACGTGGAGAGCTGGTCCACCATCGTGTTGACGGTGTCCTTCAGCTCCAGCATCTCGCCCTGGACGTCGATGGTGATCTTCTTGCTGAGGTCGCCGCGGGCGACCGCGGTGGTGACCTCCGAGATGTCGCGCACCTGCACGGTGAGGCGGGAGGCCATCTGGTTGACCGCCTCGGTGACCTCGCGCCAGGAGCCGGAGACGCCCTCGACGCGGGCGCTGCCGCCGAGCTTGCCCTCGGTGCCCACCTCGCGGGCCACACGGGTGACCTCCTGGGTGAAGCCGCTCATCTGGTCGGCCATCCGGTTCACGGTGGTGGCCAGGCGCAGCAGGTCGCCCTTGAGGTCGCCCCGCCTGCCCTGGGTGGAGGCGCGCATGGTCAGCTGGCCGGCGGCGACCGCGTCCAGGACCCGGGCGACGTCGGTGACCGGCTCGGCCACCTCGTCCAGGAGGGTGTTGAGGGCGGTGGCGCTCTCCGCCCACGCGCCCCGGGAGGGGTTGACGTTGATGCGCTCGTTGAGCCTGCCCTCGTTGCGGACGACCCCGCCGACCCGCTTGAGCTCGCTGCTGAGCTGCTCGCTGTGGTCGACGACCTCGTTGAACACCGAGGCGATCTCCCGGATCGTCCCGCTGCCGCGTTTGCGCAGACGCACACTGAAGTCCCCGTCGCGCATCCGGTAGAGAGCGCGCAGGATCTCGTCCAGCTGGTCGTCGGCCACTGCACCGACCGCCTCGGGCATCGAACCCCTCCTCCGTGACCCTGGCATCGGCCACCATCGGGCTGTGAGCGGACGTATCGACTTACACTAACCGCCCGAGTCGACCCGCACAGGAGGGTTCGCCATGTCGATCCCGCCACGGACCTGCCCGGGTACGGGGCCGTACGGACCGGCCGGGGCGGCCGGGTCCGCGTATCGTGTCAGTGTCCACCCCTCTCCCGAGTCCGTATCCAGCGACGAATCCAGCGATGAAGGACCTGACGGTTTGCCGGCACATGACACCTTGAAGGTCGCTCGACGGGAGTTCCCGCCCGCGCCCGAGACCGCGGCCGCGGCCCGCGAGTTCGTCCACGACACCCTGCTGTCCTGGGGGGTGCCCGATCCGTTCGACGACGTGATCCTGTTGGTCAGCGAACTGGTGACCAACGCGGTCATCCATGCCCGCTCGTCCCTGGAGGTGACGGTGCGCCGCCTGGAGGGCACCGTCGAGGTGATGGTGACCGACTCCGCGCCCGAGCGCGCGGTGCCCCAGGCCGGCCCCCTCTCCGTGGACGCCTCCCCCTCCCGCGGCGAGGAGCGCAGCGGCGGGCTGGGACTGGCCCTGGCCTCGGCGATCGCGTCCAGCTGGGGCGTGAGCTACGGGCGCACGGACAAGGCGGTGTGGTTCCGCATCGACGACGCGGGCGACGGGGTGTCGGCCCTGGAGGCCCCGGCCGCGGCGCGCCGCACCCCCAACCGCCCCACCCGGCCCGCGCCGTGGTCGTCGCTGGACGCCGCTCTGGGCTCCCGGCTGAGCCTTCCCCAGCTGCTGGAGCGGACGGTCGAGTACGCCGCGACGGCGCTGGGCGGCGACGCCGCCTACATCGCGCTGGCCACCTCCGACGAGACCATGTGGGAGGTGCGCTCCGCGGTGGGGCTCACCTCCGGCGGCGCGCCGTGGCGGCCGCTGCGCATCCGCACCGAGGAGGCGTTCCCGTCGGCCGCGCCCGAGCCCGGCGCGGTGATCAACGACGACCTGATGATCGCCCGCGCCCACCGGGGCCGGCTGTCGCGGGCCGGGATGCGGTCGCTGGTGACCGCCCCGCTCATCGTGGACGGCCGGGTCACCGGCCTGCTCGGGGTGGCCTCGCGGCGGGCCCGGCACTTCGCCGCGGCCGCCGCCAAGCGGCTCCAGGAGGGCGCCGACCTGATCGCCCTGCCCGTGGAGCGCGCCCGGCTGGCCGAGGTGGAGCTCAACCGGCGGGCCTCGCTCAGCTTCCTGGCCGAGGCCAGCGACCTGCTGGCGGGCACCCTGGACGAGCGGATGACGGGGGCGCTGGCCGCGCAGCTGATCACGTCCCGGCTGGGCCGCTGGTGCGCCATCCACACCATCAACGAGCTGGGCGTGCCGCGGCTGACGCACGTCATGCACGGCAACGAGAACTACAACGACGTCCTGCGCGAACTGCTCTCCGGCGAGCCGCCGCGCGAGCAGCGCGACCCGCACCCGCTGTGGGGCCCGGCCGACTTCACCGGCGCGGACGGCGGGGAGATCGACGACGGGCTGGTGCGCGAGCTGGTGCGCGGCCCGGCGATCAGCATCCCGCTGGTGGCGCACGGGCGCGAGCTGGGCCGGATGACCATCGGCAAGAACGAGTCGGACGACTTCACCCGCGAGGAGGTGGACGTCGCCGACGACCTGAGCCGCCGGGTGGCCTCCGCGATGGAGAACGCCCGCCTGCACGAGCGGCAGGCCTCCATGAGCGTGGCGCTGCAGCGCAGCCTGCTGCCCGCCAAGGAGAAGGAGCCGACGATCCCGCACGTGGACCACGCGGTGTTCTACCGTCCGGCGGACGAGAAGAACGTGGTCGGCGGCGACTTCTACGACGTGTTCGCGGCCAGCGGCCGGTGGTGCTTCGCCATCGGCGACGTGTGCGGGACCGGCCCGGAGGCCGCGGCGGTGACCGGCCTGGCCCGGCACACGCTGCGCGCGCTCGCCAAGGAGGGGTTCACCCCCTCGCACATCATGCAGCGGCTGAACATGGCGATCCTGGACGAGAACACCTCGACCCGGTTCCTGACGATGCTGTACGGGGAGATGACCCCGGCCACCGACGGCGGGGGCGGGATGCGGGTGCGCATGGTGTGCGCCGGGCACCCGCTGCCGCTGCGGCTCAACCCCAAGGGCGAGGTGGAGCAGTTCGGCACCTCGCAGCCGCTGCTGGGGGCGTTCGAGGACGTCGGGTTCACCACCGAGAACGTGGACATCCGCCCGGGCGAGGTGGTGCTGGCGGTCACCGACGGGGTGACCGAGCGCCGCAGCAACTCCGACATGCTCGGCGACACCGGCCTGGAGCGGATCTTCTCCGGCTGCTCGGGCCTGTCGGCCCAGGCGGTCATCAGCCGCATCGACCGGGAGCTGGAGGAGTACGCCCCCGGCGGCCACACCGACGACACCGCCATGCTGGTCCTGCGCTTCCTCTGAGGACCCCGGGCCCCGCCCCGGTGCCCGGGGCGGGGTCCGGGCGGGCGCGCCCTCAGAGCCAGCCCATGTCCTGCGCGGTGCGGATGGCGGCCATGCGGTTGTCGGCGCCGACCTTGCCTATGGCGTTGGAGAGGTAGTTGCGGACGGTGCCCTCGCTGAGGTGGAGGGCGGCGGCGATCCGGGCGACGGTGGCGCCGTCGGCGGCGGCGCGCAGCACCTCGGTCTCGCGCTCGGTGAGGGGGCTCTCGCCGCCGACCATGGCGGCGGCGGCCAGGTCGGTGTCGATGTAGCGGCCGCCCTCGTGGACGCGGCGGATCGCCCCGGCGAGCTGGTCGACGGGCGCGTCCTTGGCGAGGAACCCGCGGGCGCCCGCGGACAGGGCGCGGCGCAGGTAGCCGGGCCGGCCGAAGCTGGTGAGGATGACGACGCCGCAGCCGGGGGCGGACTCCTTGAGCCGGGCGGCGACCTCCAGCCCGGTGGCCCCGGGCATCTCGATGTCCAGCACGGCGACGTCGGCGCCGTGCTCGCCGACGGCCCCGGCGACGAGGTCGCCCCGCCCGACCTCGGCGACGACCTCCAGGTCGTCCTCCAGGCTCAGCAGGGCGGCGATCGCCCCTCTGACCAGGTGCTCGTCATCGGCCAGCACGATCTTGATCAAGGTCGGCCCTTCGGTCTGTGTCGGTTCGGTCGCGGCGCGGTAGTGTTCCGGACATCTCGGTGCATAGGCCACAGGGGCCACCGATCCGGGCAAGGGGGTGTCCTCTTCGAGGGCTCTCCGGAGGAGAACGGACTCGAAACCCCGGTATATCGGGCTCTCACCCTGTTCTAACCCATGCGCCGCATGATGGAGCACAACAGATCGGAACATCGTCCCGCCAGCCGGAGGATGAGTTGAACCCCAACGAACCCACACCAGGTACCGAACCCGACGCCTCGGAGAACCTGCCCGGGACCGACGCCGCCGGGCCGGTGGGGGACGCCTCGGGCGAGCACGGGACCTCCGGTCCGCAGGGGCCGGAGCCCTCCGACGGCCGGGGCGCGGGGGCCCCCGGACCTGCGGAGGGCACCGGCCCCAGGTTCGCGCCGCACGACGTGCCGCAGGACCGGCCGCCGCGCTGGGCCACCGGCCCCAACGAGGCCGACCGGGTCGCCTTCTCCTTCCCGCCCGAGGGCGGGGAGGGCGTGCGGCCGGGCGGGCCCGAGCCCGGCCCGGTGCCGCACGCCGCCGCCCAGGGGGGGTTCGCGGTTCCCGGCGGACAGGCCCCGCAGGGGCAGCCCGCCCACGGGCAGGCGCCGCACGGCCTGCCGCCGCAGGCCCCGCACGGGCACGCTCCGCACGGCCAGGGCCCGCAGGGCCCCGGCGGACCCCAGGGGCCCGGCGGGCCGCAGGGCCCGTTCGGCACCCCGCACTTCCCGGGCGGGCAGCCGCCCTACGGCGGGCACGGCGCAGCTCCGGCCGCGCCGCAGCCCGAGCGCAAGAAGGGCTCGGGCCGGGTCGTCGGCATCGCCGCGGTCACGGCCCTGGTCACCAGCCTCATCGTCGGCCCGGCCGCCGCGCTGGGCACCGCCGCGCTCTTCCCCGACGGCCTGAGCGGCCCGGTCAGCTCCCTCACCGGTGAGCAGGGCGGGACCGCCACCGAGGGGGAGGTCGGCGAGGTCGCCGAGACGGTGCTGCCGAGCGTGGTGTCCATCCAGACCGCCAACGGCGGCGGCAGCGGTGTGGTCATCTCGTCCGACGGCCAGATCCTCACCAACGCGCACGTGGTGGACGCCGCCCAGGGCGGGCCGCTGGAGGTGCTGTTCAACGACGGCACCTCGGCGCCGGCCGAGGTCCTGGGCTCGGACCCGGTGTCCGACATCGCCATCGTCCAGGCCGAGGGCGCCAGTGGGCTCCAGCCCGCCGTGCTGGGCGACTCCGACCAGGTCGGGGTGGGCGCCGACGTGGTCGCGATCGGCTCCCCGCTGGGGCTGTCCGGCACCGTGACCACGGGTGTGGTCAGCGCGCTGAACCGCCCGGTCAACACCGGGGCCACCGAGAGCGGCAACGGGCAGACCTCGACGGTGATCAACGCCATCCAGACCGACGCGGCGATCAACCCCGGCAACTCGGGCGGCCCGCTGGTGAACATGGCGGGCGAGGTCATCGGCATCAACACCGCGATCGCCGGCCTGTCCCAGGAGAGCGGTTCGGTGGGCCTGGGCTTCGCCATCCCGATCAACCAGGCCAAGCCGATCGCCGAGCAGCTGGTCGCCGAGGGCAGCGCGAGCTACCCGGCGATCGAGGCCACCATCACCAACAGCCCCGACGGCGGCGCCGCCATCGTCGAGGTGACCGAGGGCGGCGCGGCCGACGAGGCCGGGCTGCGCGCTGACGACGTGGTCGTGTCCGTCGACGGGACGCAGGTCACGACGCCGGACCAGCTCATCGCGCAGATCCGCTCGCACCGCCCGGGCGACGAGATCACGCTGGGCGTGCGGCCCGGGGGCACCGGGCAGCCGCGGGAGGTCACCGTGACCCTGGGCGAGCAGAGCTCGGCCTCGGTCGAGCAGGAGGCCGAGGAGGACTGACCCCGGAGGGAGGGGTTCTCTGGAAGGACACGGACACGGGAAGACCGCGGGGCGGGGCCGTACGGCCCCGCCCCGCCGTGTGTCCGGGCCCCGGTGTGCGCCCGGGCCCCGGCGTGGGGGTGGCACCACCGCCGGGGGCGGGGCAGCGCCACCGCGGCCGTGGTGTGCGCCTCCTCGTACCGCGCGGCGGGCCGGATTACCGTCGGTCGTGACAGGTGGGGACCGCGCCGCGGCCGTCCGAGGGGGCGGGGCGGCCGGCGGGCGAGGGGACCGGCGGGATCACCGGTCGGCAACGGCGCGGTGATGAAGAGTACACAGGTGATCACTCAGGGTATCGTTCCCTGCGTCGTGTGCTCGTCCGTCGCCACTCCGTCACCCGGAGGTCGGCGGTGGTCAACGCGGGTGCCCCACACTCGTGCGTACACGGCGACCCGATGTGCACCGGCTCAGGAGACACCCCGATATGACCACCTCGTTCCTTCCCGAACCCCCACCGGCGGCCGAGGTCCGGACGGCCGCCGCGGGGCACCGCACGACCGTGCTCATCGGCACGGACACCTACCCGCCCGACGTGAACGGCGCCGCCTACTTCACCGCCCGGCTGGCCAGGGGCCTGGTGCGGCGTGGGGTGGCCGTGCACGTGGTGTGCGCCTCCCCCGACGGGCGCCCGCACGTGGTGGAGCGCGGCGGGGTGGTCGAGCACCGGCTGCGGTCGATGTCGTCCCTGGTCCACGACAGCGTCCGGCTGGCCCTGCCGCTGGGGGTGCGCGGCCACCTGGACCGGCTGCTGGAGCGGTTGCGCCCCGACGCCGTCCACATCCAGAACCACTTCCTCATCGGGCGGATGCTGGCCTCCGCGGCCCGGGCGCACGGCGTCCCGGTCGTGGCCACCAACCACTTCATGCCGGAGAACCTCTTCGACTACGTGCACGTCCCCGGCTCGCTGCGCCCGTACGCCGCCCGGATGGCCTGGCGGGACCTGGGCGCGGTGCTGTCCCGGGTGGACCACGTCACCACGCCGACCCCCGCGGCCGCCCGGCTGCTGTGGGAGCAGGGGTTCACCCGGCCGGTGGAACCCGTCTCCTGCGGGATAGACCTGGCGCGGTTCCGGCCCGTGGAGGGCGGGGAGGAACAGCGCGAGCGCATCCGGGCCCGCCTGGGCGTACCCGACCGGACCACGGTGGTGTTCGTGGGCCGGCTGGACGAGGAGAAGCGGGCGGACGAGCTGATCCGGGCCGTGGCGCGGACCGAGGCGGACGTCCAGCTGGTGCTGGCCGGGCACGGCGCCTACCGCAGGAGGTTGGAGGACCTGGCCGCGTCCGAGGGGGTCGCCGACCGGGTGGTGTTCCTGGGGTTCGTCGCCCACGAGGACCTGCCGGACGTGTACCGGGCCGCCGACGTGTTCGCCATCGCGGGCATCGCCGAACTCCAGAGCATCGCCACCCTGGAGGCCATGGCCTCCGGGCTGCCGGTGGTGGCCGCCGACGCCATGGCCCTGCCCCACCTGGTGGAGGAGGGCGCCAACGGGTTCCTGTACCCGCCGGGGTCGCCGGAGGCGCTGGCCGCCCGGCTGGACGAGGTGGTCGCCGACGAGGCGCGGCGGCGCGCCATGGGCGCGCACAGCAGGGAGATGGCCTCCGCGCACCGGCTGGAGGACTCCCTGGCCCGGTTCGAGCGGATCTACCGGGAGGCGGCCGCCGAGGGCGTGTCCCTGCCCGTGGGCGGGTTCGCCGTCAGCCGGTAGGCGGTCCGGCCGGCCCGGACGGCCCGGACGGCCCCGGGGGCGGCGGTGCGGCGGGTGTGATCACCGGGAGTGTGAAGCCGATGGCGGCCCCGCCGCCCTCCCGGTTGCGGGCGAACACGTCGCCGCCGTGGGCGCGGGCGATCTCCCGGACCATGGACAGCCCCAGGCCCGAGCCCGGCAGCCCGCGGGCCGAGGTGGCCCGGTAGAAGCGCTCGAAGATCCGCCCCGTCTCGGCCGGGTCGATGCCCGGCCCCCGGTCCAGCACCTCCACGGTGCCGTTGCGGATGCGGATCGCGATGGGCGCGGAGCCGTCGGGGTCGAACTTCGCCGAGTTCTCCACCGGGTTGGCCATCGCCCGTTCCAGCGCGCTCGGACGTCCCTGCACGGTGCTGTCGTCGGCGTCCACGACGATCTCCCGGCCGGTGCGCCGCCGGGTGCGGGCCGCCACCTTCTCCGCCACGTCGGCCAGGCGCACCGGGCTCGGCGTCTCGTCCTCGTGGTCGCCGGTGGCCAGCCCCACCAGCTCGTTGACCAGGGTCGTCAGCTCCCGGGTCTCCCCGCGCAGGTCGTCGATGAGGCTGGAGCGCGCCTCCGGCGTGAGCCGGTCGGCCCTGCCCAGCACCTGGATGTTGGTGTAGAGGCTGGTCAGCGGGGTGCGCAGCTCGTGGGCGGCGTCCTGGACCAGGCGCCGCTGCTCCTCCTGGGAGCGGGCCAGCCGGGCCAGCATCGCATTGAAGGCGTCGCCGAGGCGGTCCACCTCGTCGTGCCCGCCTTCCCCGGCGGAGGAGTCGCGGTGCCCGGCCAGCGGGTCGAGGCGGCCGGTGGAGCTGACGTATTCGGCGGTGTCGGTGAGCCGGGCCAGGCGGCCGGTGGTGCGGTGGCCGATCAGCCACCCCGCGCAGGCCGCGAACAGGGCGACGAGCAGGCCCACCCACAGGATCTGGGTGGCCAGGCGGTCGAGCATCCGCTCGGTGGGCGACATCTGCTGGATGACCTGGAGGGCGCCCGCGCCCTGGCCCAGGGACACCGTCGCCACCCGGTAGGCCTGGCCGTTCACGGCCTGCTCGCGGGTGGCCACCTCGCCGGGCCCGTCGGCCAGGACCATTTCCATGTCCTCGTCGCTGGGCGCGAAGAGCACCACCTCGGAGGTGGCCGACACCTCGACCTGGCGTCCGCCGTCCGGGGTCAGCAGGTGGATCTGGAGGTCCTTGCCCGCCAGGATCGGGCTGCTGACCGACGCGGCGGCACCCGTCCGGCTCTCGCGCAGCGAGACGATCTGGTCGGACAGGGCGGTGACGACCCGGTCGAACTCGTCGCGGACGTCGGCGCGGATGAGAGCGGCCGCCGTGGTGTAGGCCAGGGTGCCGACCAGGGCGATGGTGACCGCCACGACCAGCGCGAACATCACGGCGAACCGGGTGCCCAGGCGCCAGCCGCTCGGGTGCAGGAGCATGCGGGGCGGGGTCCGGCCCTCGGACACGGCCCTCACCCCTGCGGACGCAGCGTGTACCCGACACCGCGCACGGTCTGGATGAGCGGCGGCCCGCCGTCCTCCAGCTTGCGGCGCAGGTAGCTGATGTAGACGGCGAGGTTCTTGGACTCCGGACCGAAGTCGTAGCCCCAGATGCGGTCGTAGATGGTGGCGTGGTCCAGCACGATGCCCGCGTTGCGGACCAGCAGTTCGAGCAGGTCGAACTCGGTCTTGGACAGCTCGATCTCGCGGTCGCCCCGCCACACCCGGCGGGCGCGCGGGTCCAGGGCCAGCTCGCCGACGCGCAGCGTCCCGCCCTCCGGGTCGCCCGGGACCGGGGCGGCGCGGCGCAGCAGCGCGCGCAGCCGGGCCAGCAGCTCGTCCAGCTCGAAGGGCTTGGCCAGGTAGTCGTCGGCGCCCGCGTCCAGGCCCGCGACCCGGTCGGGGGTCTCCACGCGGGCGGTGAGCATGAGGATCGGGGTGCGGTCGTGCTCGGCCCGCAGCACCCGGGCCACGCCCAGCCCGTCCACGCCCGGCATCATCACGTCGAGGATGAGCAGGTCGACGGGGTCGGAGTGGACGGCGGCGAGCGCCTGGACCCCGTCGGCGACGGTCCGGACCGTGTAGCCCTCCAGCTGGAGCGCGCGCTCCAGCGACTCCCTGATGGCGCGGTCGTCGTCGGCGACCAGCACGGTGGCGGTGGTGGCGTCCATGGGCCTCATGCTGCCGTATCCGGGTGAGAGGCCGGTAAGAGGCGGTTCGGGCGCGTGTCAGAGCCGCGGCCGCGCCCTCCCCGGCCGGGCGCCCTGCCCTCCCCCGCCGGGCTCCGGCCCGGGGCCGGTCCGGGCGCGTGTCAGGCGGGCGGGGTGAAGGAGCGGGTGCGGGCGAGCCCCGCGGCCCGGCCCTTGCCCGCGATGACCAGGGCCATCTTGCGGGACGCCTCGTCCAGCATCTCCTCGCCGAGCATGACGGCGCCGCGCCGCTCCACCTCGGTGGCGTGGGCGTAGGCGTCCAGGATGAGCTCGGCGTGGTCGTAGTCCTCCTGGGAGGGGGCGAAGGCCTCGTTCGCGGCCTCGACCTGGAGCGGGTGCAGCACCCACTTGCCGTCGAAGCCCAGGGCCGCGGTGCGCCCGGCGGCGCGGCGGAACGCGTCCACGTCGCGGATCTGGAGGTAGGGCCCGTCGATGGCCTGCAACCCGTGGGCGCGGGCGGCGGTGAGGATGCGCATGAGGACGTAGTGGTAGGCGTCACCGGTGTCGTAGCCCGGCGGCTGCTCGCCCACGACCAGGGTCTTCATGTTGAGGGAGGCCATGAAGTCGGCCGGCCCGTACACCAGGGTCTCCAGGCGCGGGGAGGAGGCGGCGATCTCCTCCACACGGGTCAGGCCGCCGGCGTCCTCGATCTGGGCCTCGATGCCGATCCGCCCCACCGGCAGGCCGACGGCGCGCTCGATCTGGGTGAGGAGGGTGTCCAGCCACTGGACGTCGCGTGCGGCGGTGACCTTGGGCAGCACCAGGGCGTCCAGGTTCGCGCCCGCGCCCTCCACCACCTCGATGACGTCGCGGTAGGCCCAGGCGGTGCTGGCGTCGTTGACCCGCACCGTGCGGACCCTGTCCCCCCAGCCGCCGTCGTTGAGGGCGGCGACCACGGTGGCGCGGGCGGCCTCCTTCTCGGCGGGGGCGACCGCGTCCTCCAGGTCGAGGAAGAAGGCGTCCGCGTCCAGGCCGCGCGCCTTCTCCACGAACCGGGGGTTGGACCCCGGCACCGCGAGCACCGACCGTCGCGCCCTGAGCCCGCCCATACCGCTCCCCCTGTCGTCCCGCACGTCCCACCTGGTGCCGGGCCCATCATGGCATCACCGCGTGCATAGAGTGGGACGGGGCCCCGTGGGTCCCCAGAACCGGGAGGAGCCGCCGATGTCCACCACGTCGTACCCGACCAGCGCCCACTGGGGCAGCTACCGGGTCCTGGTCCGCGACGACCGGGTGGTGGGGGTACGGCCGGACCCGGACGACCCGGCGCCGTCCCCCGTCATGGAGAACACGCCCGTCGCCCAGCACCACGGGTCGCGCGTGGCCCGGCCCGCCGTGCGGCGGCGCTGGCTGGAGCACGGGCCCGGGCCCGACCCGCGCCGGGGCGACCCCGACGACGAGTACGTCGAGGTGGGCTGGGACCGGGTGCTGGACCTGCTCGCCGGGGAGCTGGACCGGGTGCGCACCGCGCACGGGAACGCGGCGATCTACGGCGGGTCCTACGGCTGGGGCAGCTCCGGGCGGGTGCACCACGCGCAGAGCCAGCTGCACCGCTTCCTCAACAGCATCGGCGGGTACACGCGCTCGCGCACGACCTACAGCCACGGCGCGGTGGAGACCCTGTTCCCGCGCATCATCGGCACCCCGGCCGCCAACCGGCTGCTGCACCGGGCCCCCTCGTGGGAGGTCATCCGGGAGCACACCGACCTGGTGGTGACCTTCGGCGGGCTGCGGGTCTCCAACATGTGGATGACCTCGGGCGGGCGGGCCGCGCAGACCGCCGGGCCGTCGATGCGGGCGGCCTCCGACGCGGGGGTGGGGTTCGTGTCGCTGTCGCCGCTGCGCGACGACACCCCCGACGACGTGAAGGCCGAGTGG
This sequence comes from Nocardiopsis changdeensis, assembly GCF_018316655.1. GTDB lineage: Bacteria > Actinomycetota > Actinomycetes > Streptosporangiales > Streptosporangiaceae > Nocardiopsis > Nocardiopsis changdeensis. The sequence goes on from NZ_CP074133.1 coordinate 6,231,356, forward strand.
GTGCCGCTGCGGCCGGGCACCGACACGGCGGTGCTGCTGGCGCTCATGCACGTGCTGTTCACCGAGGGCCTCGCCGACACGGCGTTCCTGGACCGGTACACCGAGGGTGCCGACGTGGTGCGCTCCTACGTCCTGGGCGGGCGCGACGAGCGCGGGAACCGCCCCGGCCTGCCCCGCACCCCCGAATGGGCGGAGCGGATCAGCGGGGTGCCCGCCGACGACATCCGCGAGCTGGCCCGGAGGATGGCCCGGGGCCGGACCCTGGTCAATGTGGGCTGGTCGGTGCAGCGCGCTCGGTACGGCGAGCAGCCGCTGTGGGCGGGGCTGGCGCTGGCCTGCTGCCTGGGCCAGGTGGGCCTGCCGGGCGCCGGGTTCGCGTCCGGGTACGGGTCCATGGGCAACTACGGCGGCGGGTCGACGCCGCTGGGGCTGCCGGTGATGCCGCAGGGCGACAACGCGGTCAAGGACTTCATCCCGGTGGCGCGCGTGTCGGACATGCTGCTGAACCCGGGCGGGACCTACCACTACGACGGCGAGGAGCGCCGCTACCCGGACATCCGGCTCGTCTACTGGGCGGGCGGCAACCCGTTCCACCACCACCAGGACCTGGCCCGGCTGACCCGGGCGTTCGGGCGGCCGGAGACCGTGGTGGTGCACGAGACGCACTGGACGGCGACCGCCCGGCACGCCGACATCGTCATCCCGTCCACGACGGTGCTGGAGCGCGACGACCTGACCGCCAGCCGGGGCGACCTCAGCCTGCGGGCGATGCCCCGCGCGGTGCCGCCGCACGGGGAGGCGCGCGACGAGTACGACACCTACGCCGACCTGGCCGAGCGCCTGGGCGTGCGGGAGGAGTTCACCGAGGGCCGCACCTCGGCCGACTGGATGCGGGAGATCTACCGGCGGTGGCGGTCGCTGGTGACGCGGCGCGGGATCGAGGTCCCGGACTTCGACGCGTTCTGGGCAGCGGGCCGGGTGGCGATGCCGGGCCGGGTCGAGGACGAGGCGCTGCTGGGCGGGTTCCGCGCCGACCCGGAGAAGAACGCGCTGCGCACGCCGAGCGGGCGGATCGAGCTGTACTCGGAGACGATCGCGTCGTTCGGGTACGAGGACTGCCCGGGGCACCCGGTGTGGCTGCCCGGTCCGGTGCTGTCGGACCGCGGCGGCGAGTTCCCGCTGGTGCTGGTGGCCAACCAGCCGACCGGGCGCCTGCACGGGCAGCAGGACATGGGCGCGCACAGCATGCGCGAGAAGGTCGGCGGCCGCGCGCCCGTCCGCCTGCACCCGGCCGACGCCGCCGCCCTGGGGATCACCGGCGGCGACCTCGTGCGCGTGGTCGGCCCGCGCGGCTCCTGCCTGGCCGGCGCCGTGCTCAGCGACGCGCTGATGCCAGGGGTGGTCCAGCTGTCGACGGGCGCCTGGTACGACCCGTCCTCGGCGGAGGCGACCTGCGTCCACGGCAACCCGAACGCCCTCATCGCCGACGAGGGCACCTCGTCCCTGAGCCAGGGCTGCACGGGGCAGCTGGCCCGGGTCCGGGTGGAGCGCTTCGACGGCACCCCGCCGCCGGTCCGCGCCTTCGTCCCGCCCCGCGGTACCACCCCGGCCTGACGGGGGGCGGGCCGGGCCCCGGCGATACGGGTGGACGCCCGGCCCGCCCCCGTCTAGGGTTCCTGGGATGAAGCTCAGACCAGGCGGCCCCGACGACCTCTCCACCGTTCTCGGCATGCTGGACGGCGCCGTCGAATGGCTCGTCGCCCACGGGCGCACCGGGCAGTGGGGCACCGAGCCCTGGTCCTCCCGGCCCCGGTCCGTCGAACGGATCAGGAAGATGCTCACCGAGGCCGAGCCCTGGATCGCCGAGGCCGACGGCGGGCCCGCGGGCGCCCTCGTGCTCGACGGCGCCCCCGGCCCCGAGCTCCCGCCCGCCAACGAGCCCGAGGTCTACGTGCGCCTCCTGGTCACCGACCGGCGCTTCGCCGGCCGCGGCGTGGGCGCCGCCCTCCTGGAGCACGCCGCCGAGGAGGCCCGCCGCCGGGACGTCTCCCTCCTGCGCGTGGACTGCTTCGCGGGCGGCGGGGGCCGCCTGGTCGCCTACTACACCGGCCAGGGCTTCACCCCCACCGAGACCTTCACCGTCGGCGACTGGCAGGGCCAGGTCCTCGCCAGGCGCGTCGGACCGCACCCGGCCGGGGAGGCCCCGGCGGACCGGTAGCCGACTCTCTGCGGACGGTCCGGCGACCCGCGGTCAGCGGACGAGGAGGCGGTCGGCGGAGCGGGGCAGCAGCAGGCCCGCGAGGCCGACGGCCGCGTACACCACCTGTCCCGGCGCGAGCATGCCCAGGACCGCCCCGCCGTTGGCCGAGGGCGAGCGCAGGAAGGCCCGCATGTCCGGGTGGGCGCGCGGCACCCCGTTCCCCGACACCAGCAGGAGCAGCACCGCGCACAGCAGCACCGCCGCCCACACCGCGTCGAACGCCGACAGCCCCCCGAACCAGGTCTGGAACCGCTCCAGCGCCAGCAGCGCGTACCCCGGCTCCCCCGCCGGGACACCCGGCGCGGCCACCGGGACCACGGCGACCGCCACCGCCGCCGCGCCCGCCATCGCCGTGACCCCGCCCGTGGCCGCCAGCCCCAGGCGCCGCGCCAGCTCCCGCGCCGTCCGGGTCAGGTCCTGCTGCGACGGGTGGTGCCGCCACGGCCGCCCCGCCGACCGGGCCTCCCCCATGGCGTTCGCCCGCCGCTGCCGCAGGAACCTCCAGGTGTCCCCCAGCACGGCCGGCCCGCGCCGCGCCGCGATGGTGCACGCCGCCAGCTCGTGCACGATCATCGCCAGCGTCGTCGTCAGCGTGACCGGCAGCTCCGCCCAGGCCAGCGCCGCCCGGCGGAACCCCGTCGCGATGTCCCCCGGCACCCGCACCCGCGTCGCCACCGCGCGTCCGCGCGCCCGCCGGCGCAGCCCCGCCAGCGGCGGCAGCCCCGGCAGCGGCGGGGTGCTCTCCGCCGCCGTCGCGATGAGCCGGTAGTCCAGCGCCACCGCGCACAGCACCAGCACCACCAGGAGGAACGGCGTCAGCACTCCCCCGCCGAGCAGCCCCAGCACCACGCCCGACGCCGGGTGCAGCGCCGCGCCGGCCAGGACCGCGTTCAGGTTCAGGTGCTCCAGGAACGCCAGCAGCACCGCCAGCGGCGGCAGCGCCCACAGCCACCGCCCCCGCCCCACGACCGCCAGCCCCAGCGCCGCCCCGACCAGGCCCGTGGTCACCGCGTGCCCGGAGAACACCGCGACCACGGCCCCGGTCCCCCGGTCCACGAGCTCGCTGCCGCCCGGCAGGAACCACCCGCCGCCGCCGGAGCCGCCGACCGCGAGCGCGGTGACCAGGTGCTCGGCCAGCTGGAACCCCGCCCCCGACGCGGCCGCCAGCAGCGCGAAGTCCACCGCCGCGAGCCTGCGCGCCCGGCGCGGCGCCACCAGCGGCAGCAGGAGCAGCGGGAGCAGCTTGCCCACCTCCTCCACCGTCACCGCCACGTAGGTGTACGGGACCACGTCGTAGGTGTCCGCGCCCAGCGCCCCCGCGACCGCCCGCTCGGCCAGCCCCATCGGCCACAGCAGCAGCGCCCCCAGCGCCGCGACCCTCAGCAGGGAGGCGAAGGCCACCGTGCGGGACCGCGCGAGCAGCGCCAGCTGGAACAGCACGGCGAAGAGCGTGACCACCGCCGGCAGGACCGGGGCCGCCACGGCGGAGACCGCCAGCGGCGCGATGGCCGCCACCGCCAGCGCCGTCCAGCCCGCCGCCCCGCGCAGCGCCCGCAGGCCGCGGGCGGCCCGCCCGCTCCGGACGCGGTCGGCCCCGGCGGCGACGCGTTCGTAGAGGTCGGGTCCCGGGGCGCGCTGGGGCCCCGCGCCGGAGCACCGGTACAGCGCCGCCGCCCGCACCAGGTCCGGGGTCTTCTCGATCTCCGCCCGCGACGCGAAGTGCGCCCGGGCCTGGGGGATGTCCGCCCCCACCAGTTCGCGCACGAAGTCCGCCGGGCCCGCCGCCACCGTCAGGTCGTCCGCGGTGATGAGCACCGCCGCCGAGAAGTCCTCCACGCACACCAGGAAGTCGGTGGGGTCGGGCCCCCACCCGCGCACCAGGTCGATGAGGGTGTCGGTGTGCAGCGGGATCTCGGTGACGGGCTCGTAGGAGAACTCGGGCCGGGTGCGGCACACCAGCAGCCGCTCCACCCCCATGGACCGCCCGGCGGCGATGACGGCGCGCACAAGGTTGCGGTCGCGCGGCACGAGGAACGGCGTGGTGACCTTGCCGTCGGCCCGGATCCACTGCGGGTCGAGCTCGGTCGCTCCGGCGCACACGCGCAGGACCAGGTCCCGCGCGAGCATGGCCTGTTCTTCCATCTGGGGATCCTCGGCCGTCTGGGGGTGGGGAGGTCGGGGCCGGGCGCCCGCGGCACCGCGGCGTTCCGGCCCGACCGAGCATAACGGCGGGACCCCGGCCCGTCAGGGGGCGGGCTCGGGCGCGGAGCCGGGCACCCGGGCGGGCCGCGGACCGGCCCCGAAGGCGTCGGCGGACAGCTGCGCGAAGTGCCGCACCCCGGGCAGGTCCAGGGCCCAGCCGGTGAACGCCCAGCCCAGGTGGAGGTGGTCGAGCGCGCGGGCCAGGGCGGGCACCCCGCTCCAGCGGACCCCCTCCGGGTTCTCGTAGGTGAGCCGGTACAGGACCTCGGGGTGTTCGTGCGCGTCCCGGATCCGGAGCGCCACCGGCGACCGCGCCTCGATCCACGCCCGCAGCCCCTGGCACAGCGAGCAGTCGGCGGCCACGTACAGGGTCCCGGCGGCCCGGTGCGGCCAGGGCCTCCAGCGGGGCAGCCAGGCCCGCACCCCGGAGCGGTAGCGGTCCCACTCGGGGCCGAAGGACTCGCGCAGCCGCTCGCCCTCGTGCCAGGCCGCGAACCCGGCGCCGTAGGCGAACGCGACGAGGGCCCCGTACAGCGGCCGCGGGTCGGCCAGGACCGCGGCCAGGACCAGGTAGACGGCGACGACGGTGGTCTGCATGGGGTTGCTCAGGTAGGCGTAGGGACCGCTGGTGACCAGGCGCTCGGGCGGGTCGTAGGGCAGCGGGGTGCCGCCGCCGACCCGGGCGAACTCCCGGGCGGCGGCCAGCCCGGGCAGCGCGGCGAACCCCAGCAGCTGCAGGGCCGCGGGGAGGCCCCCGGGTACGGAGAACCCGTCGCCGGGCAGGATGCCCAGGGCCGTGACCGGCAGCACCACCATCAGCCCGAAGGACAGCACCGCCTGCGCCCACATGCGCGCCCGCACGGCCTGGCCCCGGCGGGTCCAGTGGGCGAGCACCAGCGCGGGGATCAGGCACAGCGCCGACCCGGCGAACTCGCCGAGCAGCCAGGTGCCGTGGAGGACGACGACGGGCTCGGCCAGCGGCATGGCGATGATGTCCGCCCACACCAGCAGCGCGGTGAGCAGCGGCACCGGCAGGAACCGGAGCAGCACCGCGGGCAGGGCGCCCCACAGCAGCGCCCAGGCGAGCAGCAGGTCGACCGGGATGCCCGCCCACACGGCGCCCTCGGCGTGGAAGGACCACCAGCCCGCGTGCAGGGCGTAGAGGTTGAGCGGGATGAGGGTGAGCAGCGCCCAGGCGGTGGAGACGATCATGGCGGCGGTCTCGCGCGGCCGGGGCGGCCGCCACAGGCACAGGGCCACGAGCGGCAGGACGGGGACCGAGAGGCCGACGCCGCGGACGAGGAGGGCGGGGAGCTCGGGGCCCATCACCGGTCCTCCGCCGTGGACGCGGCGGCCCCGGCGCCGGCGGTGAAGGTCTCCGCGAGGTAGGACGCGGCCAGGTCGGTGGCGTAGGCCTGGATCGGCCCGAAGTACCAGGACGGCTCGTAGGTGCGGTCGTAGTCGATGGCCCAGTCCATGCGGGTGCCGTCCCCGTCGGCGGTCCAGGTGGCGGTGGCGCGGTGCATGTCCATCCACTTGGCGAACGCCGCGTCCTCGGTGACCTCGAACACGACCCGGCCGCCGTCGGCGCGGACCTCGCTCTCGACCACCTCCAGCTCCATGTGGCGGGGGGTGGGCTCGGAGCCGATCTGGAGGGTGGTGCGCGGGGTGAACTCGATGCGGCGGGTGTCGCCGACCTCCAGGCCGGTCCCGGTGGCGGCGACCGGCTCGGGGAAGGGAACGGCGCGCAGGAACACGGCCTCGAAGGGCCCGTAGGCGGGCGGGGCCGCCAGCGCGGCGGCGACCTCGGCGGGGTCCGCGCCGGTGGAGGCGCCGCCCTCCCCCCGGTCGGCGCGGGGCAGGAAGGAGATCCCGGCGACGCCCTCCAGGGTGAGGACGAACAGCAGCGGAACGGCGAAGAGGGCCTGGTGGGACCGGGGGCCGCCGCGGGCGATGGCGGTGGCGACCGCGGTGACCAGGGCGACCACCCCGTAGAGCAGGGGCGCGGCGATGACCAGGCAGACCATGCCCTCGCCGAGGATGACCGCGGACATGGCCAGGACCACGGTGAGGACCGCCATGGAGACGCCCATGGCGCTGCGGGGCCGGGCCGTGAACACCACGAGCAGGGCGATGCCGGTGGGCAGGCCGAGGTAGAAGAGGGCGGTCTGGTCGAGGGCTCCCCAGTGGGTCAGCCGGATCGCGACGACCGCCACCGGCAGGACCAGGACCAGGGCCGCGAGCAGCCAGCGGGACCCGCTGGCCAGGGGGTTCTCGGACACGGCGATCTCCTTCATCGTCCGGCTGAATCAATCGATTTAATCACTTGATTAAACCGTATGATGAAGAAGATCGGCAACGGCGGAGGAGCGAGGGCATGGCCAGGAGCGGCGGCGCGGGGCGGCGGACCAGCGAGGAGACCCGGGAGAAACTGATCGCGGCGGCGGCGGAGACGCTCCGCGAGGAGGGGTACGCCGGGGCGTCGGCCCGGGCCATCGCCACGCGGGCCGAGGCCAACTCGGCGCTGGTCTTCTACCACTTCGGGGGCGTGGACCAGCTGCTGCTGGCCGCGCTGGACCGGTCCAGCGCCGAGCGCATGGCCATGTACCGGGAGCTCACCGCGCCCGCGCGCACCCTGGAGGAGCTGGTGGAGGCGGCCGTCCGGATCTACCGCACCGACCTGGAGCGGGGCTACATCACCGAGTTCTCCGAGCTGGTCGCGGCGGCGGTCACCAAGCCCGAGCTGCGCGACGGGATCCGCGACCGCGCCGAGCCGTGGATCGCGTTCATCGAGCAGGAGTGGGAGCGGGTGCTGGGCGGCTCCCCGCTGGCCCGGCTGCTGCCCGCCCGGGAGGTGGCCTACGGGGCGATCACGTTCTACCTGGGTGTCAACCTGTTCTCGGTGCTGGACGAGGACCACTCGCGCACCGAGGGGGTGTTCGAGCTGGCCGGGCGGCTCGCCCCGCGGGCGAAGCTGCTCACCCTGCGGCTGCCGCGCCGGGGGCGCGGCGCGGCGGAGCCCGAGGAGGCCGGGGGCGGGGGCGGGGGCGGGGTCGACGAGGCGGGCTGACCCGGGCCGCGGGGAGCGGACGCCGTCGGCTCCGGGGCCGAGGAGACCTGCGGGGACGCGGCGGCCTCGCGAACGGGGACCCGACGGCCGGCGAAGGCGAACGTCCGAGCCGCCCGGGGAAGCCGGAGGTCGGGAGGCCTCCGGTCAGGGCGGCACGGCCGAGTGCCCCGGGAAAGGGAGCGATCAGGGGACGTCGCACGGCCGCCCCCGCCCTCCCCCGAAGACGGGGGCGGCCGAAAGGCCGAGGGGGAAGATCATCCGGAAGACCGAGGTCGGCGGCACCGGCGAACCATAGGGTGGAACCCACAGTCGAGCACGGGAGAAGTCCATGACGCACGGGATCGACGACATCGAGGTGGCGCCGGGGATCGTCTTCCCCGACACCTCCGACGGGCGCACCCACGTGGCGGGCGCGATCATCGCCGCCCCGGACGGGCGCATCTTCGCCCAGCGGCGGTCCCCGCACCGCAAGGTGTTCCCGCACTGCTGGGACATCGTCGGCGGGCACGTCGAGCCCGGCGAGACCATGCTGGCCGGCCTGGTCCGCGAGGTCGAGGAGGAGACCGGCTGGCGGCTGCGCCGGGTGGAGGCGGAGCTGTTCCGCCTCGACTGGGACCCGGGCGACGGGCTCACCCGGCACGAGGTGGACTACCTGGTGCGGGTGGACGGCGACCTGGAGGCGCCGCGGCTGGAGGCGGACAAGCACACCGAGTTCATGTGGGTGGACGAGGAGAAGGTGCCGCTGCTGCGCGACGCCCGCGACCCGGGCGACTACTTCATCACCGACATCGTCAAACTCGGCCTGGACGCCGCCCGCCCACGCTGACCCGGGGCCCCGGGCGAGGCCCCGCCCGGAGGCGCGCCGCCTCTGGCAGCCACATGCCGTCGAGCACGGTGACCGGCCGGACGAAGTCACACCACGGGGAGGGGCACGCCCAAGGGCCCCGGTTCGCGGTCGCTCGATGATCCGCACGCCGACGGGGCCCTCGCATCCCGCTCGACGGGTACACCGCTCCGAACGTCAGGGCTCGGCGCCTTGGCAGAGAGAGGATGCGCTCAGCGGCCGCGGGGATGCCGCAGGGGCAGTCCGCGTTCGCGCTCGAGACGTTCGAGGAAGTCGACCAGGTCGGCCCGCTCCGCGGTCACCGCCCCCACTCCACGTACTCGGGGGTGTCGGCGGCCCCCGCACTCGCGGCCTCCGCACGCAGGATCTCCCGCACCGAGCGCTGCGGAACCGGGCGAGGGCCCCCGGGACGCCCCCGCCGCTGTTCGCGCTTGCGGCTCACCGGCGGCCCTCCACGCGGACCAGGGTCGGGTCGTCGGCGTCCCAGGCCACCAGGGCCTCGTCGCCGGGGGCGAAGTCGAAGCCCACGTCGTCCGTGGTCTGGGTGTAGCGGAGGCCGTCGACCTCGTACTCCAGGGCGACCAGATCCCGGCAGCCCCGGGAGTTGCCGACCACGTCGCCGCAGCCCGCGGCGAGCACCCGGGCGGTGCCCTCCTCGGGGGTCTCCACGTCGGCCGCGACGGACACGAACACCAGCAGCACGATCGGTGCCGTGCAGGCCACGCCGAGAAGGCCCATGTACAGGCCGCCGCGGAACAGCCGGGGCGGGACCGGCTCGCGCCTGCCGGGAACGCGCTCCAGGTAACGGAGCCGGCCCTGGAAGAGCATGTCGAGGCCGGGCGGCAGCAGGGCCGCGCCGACCAGGCCGAGCACGGGGAACAGCGGGCCGTCGCCCCAGGTGTCGAACCCGTACAGGGAGCCCGCCATGAGCGCGAGGGCACAGGCCGTGAGGACGGATCCGGGGACCGACCAGAGGACCACCGGCAGGCCGAACGCCCCCTCGGGCGGGCGGCCGTGTTGCCGGGCGCGGATCCGGGCCCGGTAGGCCCGGGCGCGGGGCCCGTTCGGGTGGCGCAGGACGAGGAGGACGGCGACCGGGAGGAGGGGGACCGCGAAGAGGAGCGGGGGCACCCACAGGGTGTCGCCGACCGTCGCCTCCCAGGGGTCGTGGGGCAGGTAGCGGACCGTGACGTCGAGGGGGTCGCCGCGCCGGTACCCGCCTCGCGCGGTGGCGGTCACCTCGGTCCCGTCCGCGGTGGTGAAGACCACGACGGGCCGTCCGCGCTCGACCTCCACCACCGTGCCGGGAGCGGTCACCGAGTCCGTCTCGTAGGCCAGCCGGGTGACCACGTCCCCGACACCGAGGGCGCCGAGGAGGGCGAGGGCGACACCGAGGAACGGCATGAAGACGAAGATCCGCGCGAAGACCGCACCGGGCTTCGGGGGCTCCTCCACGGGGGCGGGGTGGGGGTTCAGGGGTGGGCCTCCTCGTCCGCTCTGCCGGAAGCACGGGAATCCGTATCCGCTTTGTCCTTTTCATGGACGTATGAGGAAACAGAACGGTTTCCTTGCCGGGCCGGGATCCCGGCGCCCGGTGAGCACGGCGCTTCGAGGCCGAGCGCCGGAGCCCCCGTCCGGGCCGGGACGCCCCGGCCCCGGGGACGGCCAGGGCCGCGAGGCCGGCACCGGTCCGGGCGGGGGGCGGGTCCGGCGGGAACACGTGCTTCCGGCCGGGGCGGGGGTCAGGGGGTGGCGGAGGCCCGGATGGCGAGGAGGGCGGCGGGGATGCCGTCGAGGAGGTCCGAGGCGCTGACGGGGGCGCCCGCGCGGACCAGGGTGGCGGCGCGCCCGTGCAGGTGGGCGCCGCAGACGGCGGCCTCCGTGGCGGGCAGGCCCGCCGCCATGAGCGCCCCGACGATCCCCGACAGGACGTCACCGGAGCCCGCGGTGGCCAGCAGCGGGGTCCCCGTCGCGTTGACGGCGACCGGCGAGCCCGGGTGGGCGATGAGGGTCGTCGAGCCCTTGAGCAGCACCGTGCAGTCCAGTTCGCGCGCCGCCCGGGTGGCGTGCTCCAGGCGCCGCGCCTCCACCTCCTCGCGGTCGGTGCCCAGCAGCCGGGACAGTTCGCCCGCGTGCGGGGTGACCAGGGTCGGCGCCGTGCGCTCGCGCACCAGGTCCGCCAGGGCGCCGTCGCCCAGGAGCGTGATGGCGTCGGCGTCCGCGAGGACCGGCAGGTCGCTCTCCAGCACCACGCGGAGCTCGTCGGCGTTGCCGGGCCGGGTCCCGCGCCCCGGGCCGATGACGGCCGCCGCGGCCCGGCCCGGGTCCAGGCGGGTGCTGCTCAGCGGGTCGTTGACCTCGGCGACGACCTCGGGCCAGCGGGCGAGCACCTGGTCGACGACCGGCTCGGCCCCCGCGTAGCGGACCATGCCCACCCCGGTGCGCAGCGCCCCGCCGACGGTGAGGACGGCGGCGCCCCTGTAAGGAGCCGATCCCGCCCGGACGGCGAGGACGCCACGCCGGTACTTGTCGGACTCCGGCCCCGGGACGGGGAGCAGCGCGGCGACGTCGGCGTCGTCGAAGGACAGCAGGGCCGGGCCCGGCAGCTCGGGCCCCAGGCCGATGTCCACCGGGTGCACGCGCCCCGCGCGGGCGGCCCCCGGGTCGACGAGCAGGCCCGGCTTGTGGGTGCCGAACGTGACGGTGACGTCGGCGCGGACGGCGGCCCCGGCCACCTCGCCGGTGTCGGCGTCCACCCCGCTGGGCAGGTCGACGGCGACCACCGGCGCCGGGGCGTTGGCGGCCAGCACCGCGAGCGCGGCGAACGGGGGCCGCAGCCCGCCGCGGCCGCCGATGCCGAGCAGGCCGTCGACGATGAGGTCGGCGTCGAACAGGGCGTCCTCGGCGCGGTCGGCCGGGACGACGCGCCCGCCCGCCGCCCGCAGGGCGGCCAGGCCCCCTCGTGGGCGCGCCCGGCGGCCGGGACGGCGCGGACGGCGGCGCCCCGGGCGGCCAGGTCGGCGCCCGCGTAGAGGGCGTCGCCGCCGTTGTCGCCCGGGCCGACGAGCAGCACGACGCGCGCCCCGTACACGCGCGGGAGGAGGCGGGCGCATTCCACCGCGAGGCCGGCGGCGGCGCGGCGCATGAGCGCTCCTCCGGGCAGCCGGGCCATGAGCGCGGCCTCGGCCTCGCGGACGACGCCGACGGTGTGTGCGTAGCGCACGGGCGGACCTCCCGGGAAGGTGGCGGAAGCACCATCGTGCCGTATGGGAGCGGTGGGGCACAGGGGGCGCCACGCGGGGGATTTTCCGACCGGATATCACCATTCCGCTACACAACGGAGTGCCTTCTTGACACACTGGAGTCATGCCACGACCGAGCAAGTACGTCTCCCGGTCCGACCTCGGCTGGGGTCCCTCTCCCGCCGGGCACGCCGATCCCAAGAGCGGCCTGGTCGTCCACTACGACAGCGTCGACCAGAACCTCGCGAACAGGGACCACTCGGCCTGCATCGCCTATTGGAAGAGCACCCGCCGCTTCCACACCGGCCCGAGCAGGGGCTGGGCGGACATCGGCTACTGCGTGGACGAGGACACGCAGATCCTCACCGAGGACGGGTGGCGCCCCTTCGACGCCATCGCCCCCGGCGACCTCGTCCTGACCCTGGACCACACCACCGGCCTGTCCCGCTGGCAGCCCCTGCTGGCGGTGAACGTCTTCCCCGCGGTACCGCGCGAGCTCCTCCTCATGGAGGGCCGCGGCCACTCCTCCCTCAGCACGCCGGGCCACCGCTGGCCGGTGGAGCGCAGGACCGGCAGACCGGGTCGCGACCCGAGGCCCGGCAGCGGTTTCGCCCCCGCCTGGACGACCAGCGGGGAGCTGACCGTCCGCGACCGCATCCGCACCGCCGCCCCCTGCGCGGACCTGCCCGGCCGGGCCAAGTGGTCCGACGCCCTGGTGGAGCTGGTGGCCTGGGCGTGGTCGGTGCCGGGTCCGGGAACGGTGGTCCGGCGTCCGCTGCGGCGCGGCACCGAGGACGCGGCCCGGGTGCGCGCCCTGCTGCACGGCCTGTTCGGCGCCGCGGCCGCGGGCGCCCCCGAGCGGCCGGACGCGGTGGCCTGGTGGGAGGAGCACACCTCGGCGGAGGCGGTGTTCCGGCTGTCGGCGGGCGCCGAGGGGGCGCTGGCCGAGCAGATGCCGGGGGGTGTGCCCTCGCACGGGTTCCTGAGGTCGCTGACCCGCGCCCAGCTCGACCTGTTCCTGCGGGTCGTCATGGCCTCGGCCGGCCGGGACGACCGGTTCCTGGACCGGCCGGACGAGGCGGGCGCCGAGGCGTTCCGGTTCGCGGCGGTCCTGGCCGGGCGGACGGCGTCGGTGCGCGGCGTCCCGCTCGGGGGGTGGCGGGTGGAGCTGTCGGCGGAGCAGACCTTCAGCCCCAGGGCGGTGGCGGCCCGCACCGACGGGTTCACGGTCGAACGCGTCCGCCACACGGGCCGGATCTGGTGCCCCACCACCCCGGACGGCACCTGGCTGGCCCGGCGGGCGGGCACCGCCTACTTCACCGGGAACTCGTTCATGGCCTGCCCGCACGGCCACGTGCTGGAGGGCCGCGGGCTGTACCGCGTCCAGGCCGCCCAGCCCGGCGGCAACTCCTCGCACTACAGCGTCACCCTGGCCACCGGCCCCAAGGATCCCGTCACCCCGGAGCAGATCGAGGCGGTCCGGCAGCTGCGGCAGTGGCTGATGGAGCCGGACACCTCCATCTCCGGCAAGGTCTTGGGGCACCGGGACTTCATCGCCACCTCCTGCCCCGGAGACAAGGCCTACCGGATGGTCCGGGACGGCACCTTCAGCAAGCCCCCGAGCGGATCCGAAGGAGACGACGACATGCCCAGGCACCGCAGGTTCGAGAAGGACAGCGCCCAGGAGCTTCCCGCCGGGACGTGGACGTCCCTGAAGTTCGACCGGCTCCACGACGGGCGCACCGGGGAGCTGTACTCGCTAGTGGGCGTCGACGAGCCGGACGGCGCCCTGTACGACCTGTCGGTGGGGGTGGTGCTGGAGGACCTGCCGACGGGCACCGAGGTGCAGCTGCGCGCCACCGAGTACGAGCAGGACGGGGACGGCGGCTGGAAGGTGGCCCGCAACCGGCCGATCGACTCCCCCCTCCAGGCGGCGGGGTTCGGGCACTTCACCTACACGTGGAAGGGGAACCTGGCGGCGGGCCGCCGGGTCCGGGTGCGCGTGGCCCAGTACGGCGAGCGGCCGGCGCGGATCAAGGAGGCCACCGCCGAGGTCTTCTACTGGCCCAAGTGACACGGGCGCGGGGTCGTTGATCGGTGACCCTCGGGGCCGGATGCTGGACCCGACCGGCGACCGGCCCCGAGGAGTCCGCATGCCCGAGCACCACCGTTTCACGAAGGACACCCGCGTCACCCTGGCCCCGGCGACCTGGCACGACATCGGGTTCGACCACCGCGGGGACGGAACGGCGGACGTCCGGGTGCTGGCGCTGGAGGGGCGCTACGACCTTTCGGTGGGGGTGACCCTGATGGGGGTCACCCCGGGCACCGAGGTGCAGCTGCGCGCGGTCGAGTTCGACGCGGGCGGCGGCGCGCTCTCCGAGCGGCCGGCGGGCAGCGCCGTGCACGCCATCGGCCGGGGCCGGTTCGCGTACTCGTGGAAGGGCACCGTCCCCGAGGGCGGCTGGGTGGGGGTGCGGGTGATCCAGTTCGGCCAGTCCGACGCCCACCTGGTGTCCGCCGAGGCCGACGTCTTCACCTGGCCCGCCTGACCCCGGGCGCCACTCGCGGCCGCCCCGTCGCCGTCCCGGTCCGGGTGCCCCCTGGCCCGGGCCCCCGCGCCGGACGGGCACCGCGGTTCCGGTGGTACCCGGGGGCTCCGCACCAGGCACCCGCGTCCGCCCCGCACGGGAACGCCCCCGCCGCCTGTCGGCGGACGGCCCCGCACGCGAAGGCCGCCGCTGCGGCCGTCCGCGCCCGCGCCGGGGGCGGGCACGGGGACGCCCCCCGCCCGAGGGGAACGGGGGGCGTCCGCGGGGAGGGGCGGGGGCCTACAGCCGGTCCCAGGCCTCGGTGAGGACCTTGCGCAGGATCGACTCGATCTCCACGAAGTGCTCCGGGCCGCAGGTGAGCGGCGGGGAGAGCTGGATGACCGGCTCGCCGCGGTCGTCGGCGCGGCAGATGAGCCCGGCGTCGAACAGCGCGCCCGACAGGAAGCCCTTGAGGAGGCGGTGCGACTCCTCGTCGCTGAACGTCTCCTTGGTCTCCTTGTCCTTCACCAGCTCGATGCCGTAGAAGTACCCGTCGCCGCGCACGTCGCCCACGATCGGCAGGTCCAGGAGCTTCTCCAGGGTCGCCCGGAACACCGGTGCGTTGCGGCGGACGTTGTCGAGGATGCCCTCGCTCTCGAACAGGTCGAGGTTGGCCAGCGCCGCCGCGGCCGCCACCGGGTGGCCGGCGAAGGTGATGCCGTGCAGGAAGGAGGACCCCTTCTCCTTGAACGGCTCCATGAGCTTCTCGCGGGCGATCATGCCGCCCAGCGGGACGTACCCGCTGGTGGCGCCCTTGGCGAAGGTGATCATGTCCGGCACGTAGCCGTACCTGGTGGCGCCGAAGTACTCGCCCAGGCGGCCGAACGCGCAGATGACCTCGTCGGACACCATGAGCACGCCGTACCGGTCGCAGATCTCGCGGACCCGCCGGAGGTACCCGGGCGGCGGCGGGAAGCAGCCGCCGGAGTTCTGGACGGGCTCCACGTAGACCGCGGCGATGGTGTCCGGGTCGTTCTGGACGATCGCCTCCTCGATCTGGTCGGCGGCCCAGCGGCCGAACGCCTCGATGTCGTCGCCGTGCAGGGGCGCCCGGTAGAAGTTGGTGTTCGGCACCTGGAGGGTGCTGGGGACCAGCGGCTCGAACGGGGTCTTGATGCCCTGGAGGCCGGTGATGGACAGGGCGCCCATGCTGGTGCCGTGGTAGGCGATGCGCCGGCTGATCACCTTGTGCCGGGTGGGCTCGCCGATCGCCTTGAAGTACTGGCGGGCCAGCTTCCAGGCGGACTCCACGGCCTCGGAGCCGCTGGTGGTGAAGAAGACGCGGTTCAGGTCGCCGGGCGCCAGGGAGGCGATCCGCTCGGCGAGCTCGACGGCCTTGGGGTGCGCGTACGTCCAGATGGGGAAGTACGCCAGCTCGCGGGCCTGCTCGGCGATGGCGTCGGCGATCTCGGCGCGGCCGTGGCCGACCTGGCTGACGAAGAGTCCCGCGAGCCCGTCGAGGTACCGCTTGCCCTTGTCGTCGTAGACGTACACGCCCTCGCCGCGGCTGATGACGGGGACGTCGGCGTCGTTGTAGGCGGCCATCTCCGTGAAGTGCATCCACAGGTGGTCCTTGGCGGCCTGCTGGAGGTGCTCAGGACTCATGTGCGCTGCCACTTGATGCTCCAAGCTCGTCGGTAACGCGGGGACCACGCTCGGGTCGACCCGGGGGTCACATGCTCGACCCTCTCAATAGAAATAGTCGCACCGTTCCATGTTCTGTCAAGTATCCGT
Source organism: Nocardiopsis changdeensis (assembly GCF_018316655.1). Taxonomy (GTDB): domain Bacteria; phylum Actinomycetota; class Actinomycetes; order Streptosporangiales; family Streptosporangiaceae; genus Nocardiopsis; species Nocardiopsis changdeensis. Next base: position 6,247,299 of record NZ_CP074133.1, read on the forward strand.
TGGGAAATCTAATCTTTACAACGGAATCCATTGGCAGATCTTGATCTCGCCGTTGCCGGATGGCAGTGTGACAGATCACAGCGCTATGCGCGCGCGCATCAACAGCCAGTCGGCGCACCGACGCGCCCGACCGACCCGGGAGCAGAGCACCGTGACCCAAGACCTGCGCAACTTCGTCAACGGCGAGTACGTGGACACGGCCGACGGGATCCGCAGCGACCTCGTCGACCCGGCCACCGGGAAGGTCTTCGCCACCGCCCCGGTCTCCACCGCCGAGGACGTCGACGCGGCGTTCCAGGCCGCCCGCACCGCCTTCGAGAAGGGCTGGCGCGACTGGACCCCGGCCGAACGGCAGATCGCCCTCAACAGGTTCGCCGACCGGGTGGAGGAACGCGCGGACGAACTCGTCGCCGCCGAGGTCCAGAACTGCGGCAAGCCCGTCGAGCTCACCAGGAGCGAGGAGATCGCGCAGGTGCTGGACGCCCTGCGCTTCTTCGCGGGCGCCACCCGCAACCTGGAGGGCCGCGCCGCCGGGGAGTACCTCGCCGACCACACCTCCTGGATCCGCCGCGAGCCCATCGGCGTCGTCGGCCAGATCACCCCGTGGAACTACCCGATGGCCATGGCGGCCTGGAAGATCGGCCCCGCCCTGGCCGCGGGCAACACCATCGTCCTCAAGCCCTCCGACACCACCCCGGTCTCCACCCTGCTGCTGGCGGAGATCGCCGCCGAGTTCCTGCCGCCGGGCGTGTTCAACGTGGTCGCGGGCGACCGCGACACCGGCCGCGCCCTGGTCGAGCACCCGGTCCCGGGCCTGATCTCCCTCACCGGCTCCACCCGGGCCGGGTACGAGGTGGCGCAGTCCGGGTCCAAGGACCTCAAGCGCCTGCACCTGGAGCTGGGCGGCAAGGCCCCGGTCATCGTCTTCGACGACGCCGACATCGAGCGGGCCGCCGCGGGCATCGCCGAGGCGGGGTACTTCAACGCCGGCCAGGACTGCACCGCCGCCACCCGGGTGCTGGCCGCGCCGGGCGTCCACGACGACCTGGCCGCCGCCCTGGCCGAGCAGGCCCGCAACACCGTCACCGGCCCGCCGAGCAACGCCGACGCCGCGTTCGGCCCGGTCAACAACGCGAACCAGCTGGCGCGGGTGAGCGGCTTCCTGGACCGGGCGCCCGACCACGCCGAGGTGCTGGCGGGCGGCTCCCGGGTCGGCGACGAGGGCTACTTCTACGCCCCGACCGTCGTCTCGGGCCTGCGCCAGGGCGACGAGCTGGTCACCGACGAGATCTTCGGACCGGTCATCACGGTGCAAAGGTTCACCGATGAGGACACCGCGGTCGCGTGGGCCAACTCGGTGGAGTACGGGCTCGCCTCCAGTGTGTGGACCAGGGACCACGCCCGGGCCCTGCGGGTCTCGCGCCGCCTCGACTTCGGGTGCGTGTGGATCAACACCCACATCCCGATCACCGCGGAGATGCCGCACGGCGGCTTCAAGCACTCGGGGTACGGCAAGGACCTGTCCATGTACTCCTTCGACGAGTACACCCGCGTCAAGCACGTCATGAGCTACATCGGCGAGTGACACGCCCCGGCCGGTACGCCCGGGCGGACCGGCCGCCTCCCGGTACGGCAACGAGCAAGCGACAGGACCACCCCCACCATGGCCACTACCAGCACCACAGCACCGGAGACGCCCGACGTGGAGACCGCAGCCGCGCGGCAGCCCGCGATCAGCCTGGAGGGGGTGTCCAAGTCCTTCCGCTCCGGCTCCGAGACCGTGAACGCCGTCGACGGCGTCGACCTGGCCATCGAACAGGGCGAGTTCTTCTCCCTGTTGGGCCCCTCCGGCTGCGGCAAGACCACCACCATGAGGATGATCGCGGGCTTCGAGGAGCCCACCCGGGGCGTCGTCCGGCTCAACGGGCAGGACGTCACCGGGGTCCCCGCCAACCGCCGCGACGTCAACATGGTCTTCCAGAGCTACGCGCTGTTCCCGCACATGAGCGTCGCGGACAACGTCGCCTTCGGCCTCAGGCGCAGGGGCGTCGCCAAGGACGAGATCAGGCGGCGCGTCGGCGAGATGCTCGAACTGGTCGAACTCGGGCACCGGGCCAAGCACCGGCCGTCCCAGCTCTCCGGCGGGCAGCAGCAGCGGGTGGCCCTGGCCCGCGCCCTGGTCAACCAGCCCGCCGCCCTGCTGCTCGACGAGCCCCTGGGCGCCCTGGACCTCAAGCTCCGCCAGGCGATGCAGGTGGAGCTCAAGCGCATCCAGCGCGAGGTCGGCATCACCTTCGTCTACGTCACCCACGACCAGGGGGAGGCGCTGACCATGTCCGACCGCATCGCGGTGATGAACCACGGCCGGGTCGAGCAGCTGGGCACCCCGGCGCAGGTGTACGAGCGGCCGGCCACCCGGTTCGTGGCCGACTTCATCGGCACCAGCAACCTGATCAAGGGCACGGTGGTCGGCGGGTCCGACGGAGCGTGGCGGGTGGAGGTCGCCGACGGCGCCACCGCCCTGCTCGCGGAGCTGCCCGCGGCGCTGGCCGCGCAGGGGTCGGAGGCGGCCGGATCCGCGGTCTGCCTGACCGTGCGCCCGGAGAAGATCCGCATCGGCGCCGAGCGGCCGGACGAGGGGGTCAGCGCCGTTCCCGGCACCGTCACCGAGACCGTCTACCTGGGGTCGGCCACCCACTACCAGGTGGACATCGGCGGCGGCGAGACCGTCACGGTGTACCTGCAGAACTCCTCCGACTCCACCCTGGCCGCCGACCGCGGCGACCGCGTGTGGCTGTCCTGGCCCGCCCACCACTCCTACCCCCTGCTGGCCTGACCTCTGCGGCCCCCACTCCCCCGAGGCGCCGACCGGAACCGGCGCCACCGGCCACGAACCCCCCGCTCTCCCCGGCGGAACACCGGAAGACCAAGGAACGACCCATGAACAACCGCTCGCGCGCCGGCATCGACCCCGCACTCCTCCGCGGCCTCACCCGGGCACGCCGCAGCCCCCTCGGGCCGCCCGGCCTGACCCGGCGGCGCACCCTCCAGGCCGGCGGAGCGGCGGCCGCCGCCCTCGCCCTGTCCGCGTGCGGGGTCGGGGGGCAGCAGCGCGACCCCGCCGCCGACGCGAACTTCTGGGAGGGCAAGGAGCGCACCGGCAACCTGCGCTGGGCCAACTGGCCGCTGTACATGGACTCCGAGCGCACCCAGATCCAGCAGTTCACCGAGGCCACCGGCATCGAGGTCGAGTACAAGGAGGACGTGCAGGAGGCGGCCTCGTTCTTCGGCCAGATCCAGCCCAAGCTCGCCGCCGAGGACGACCTCGGCTACGACCTGATCGTGCTGCCCAACGGGTTCGAGCTGGCCAAGCTCATCGAGCTGGGCTACCTGATCCAGCTCGACCACTCGCAGCTGCCGAACTTCGCCGAGTACGCGGGCGAGATCTACAAGAACAGCGCCTTCGACCCGGGCAACAGGTACACGGTCCCCTACGCCTCCGGCATCACCGGCATCGCGTACAACCCCGAGTTCATCGACCGGGAGATCACCAGCATCCAGGACCTGTGGGACCCGGCCTTCGAGGGCAAGGTCGGCATGTTCTCCGACCCCCAGGAGATCGCCAACTTCGGCCTGCTGGCCACCGGCGTCACACCGGCCGACTCCACCTCCGCGGACTGGGAGGCGGCCGCCGACAGGCTCCGCGAGCAGCGCGACTCCGGCATCGTGCGCGCCTACTACGACCAGGACTTCATCCAGCCGCTCACCAACGGCGACCTGTGGATCACCATGGCCTGGTCCGGCGACATCTACCAGCAGAACTCCGAGGAGGGGACGAACCTGAAGTTCGTCATCCCCGAGGAGGGCGCCACCCTGTGGACCGACAACCTCATGATCCCGTACACCACCCAGGCCCCGGTGGACGCGATCGAGCTCATGAACTTCCTGTACGAGCCGGAGATCGCCACCGGCCTCACCGAGTACATCGCCTACATCTCACCGGTCCCCCACGCCCAGGAGGTCATGCTGGAGTGGGCGGCGGCCGAGGGCGACAGCGACCGCGGCACGGCGCTGACCGAGATGGCCGAGAGCCCCCTGGTGTTCCCCACCGAGGAGGACTACCAGAGGCTGCACAACTTCGTCGTCCTGCCGACCGAGGAGCAGGATGGGTTCTCGTCCCTGTTCCAGGCCGTCACGCAGAGCTGACACCGAGCGATCCCGAGTCTCCCCATGAGAAACCGCAAGCTGACGCCCTACGTGCTGGTGCTCCCGGCGTGGACCTGGTTGGCGCTGTTCTTCGTGGTCCCCATCGGCGGGATGCTGTCGCTGTCGCTGACCACGGGCAACGTGATCACCGGCTTCCAGCAGACCTTCGAGGTGGGCAACTACGCCGACGCCATCGGGACCTACTGGGAGCAGATCCTGCGCTCCCTGTTCTACGGCGGCTGCGCCACCCTGGTGTGCATCGCCGTCGGCTACCCGATGGCCTACTGGATCGCCTTCCGCGGCGGTGCCTACAAGTCCACGTACCTGCTGCTGCTCCTGCTGCCGTTCTTCGTGTCGTTCGTGCTGCGGACGATCTCGTGGCGGTTCTTCCTGTCGGACAACGGCGTGGTGCTGGGGCCCCTCAAGGACCTGGGGCTGCTCCCGGACGGGTTCGCGGTGCTCAACACGGCGCCCGCCGTGATCCTGGGGCTGGCCTACAACTTCCTGCCGTTCATGGTGCTGCCGATCTACGCCGTGCTGGAGCGGATGGACCCGCACCTGGTGGAGGCGGCGCACGACCTGTACTCGAACCGGCTGCGGGCGTTCGCGCACGTGATCCTGCCGGTGTCGCTGCCGGGCGTGTTCGCCGGCGTGCTGATGACCTTCATCCCGACCAGCGCCGACTACGTCAACGCGTCGGTGCTGGGCGGCACGCACAACACGATGATCGGCAACGTCATCCGGACCCAGTACCTGGTCAACAACAACTACCCGATCGCCGCGTCGATCACCTTCGTGCTCATGGGGCTGCTGCTCGTCGGCATCTTCAGCTACGCCAGGGCCCTGGGCACCGAACGGGTCATGGAGGTGCACACGTCGTGAGCGCCACGTTCGAGACCGAGGGCCGGACCGGCTCCGCGCCGCGGCCCCCCGCACCCGCGGTCCGGCGCCGGACCGACTGGGGCCGCTGGTACACGTGGGCCGTGCTGGCCTGGCTGTTCGCGCCGATCCTGTTCATGATCGTGTTCAGCTTCAACGACCCGGCCGGCCGGCACAACATCACCTGGCAGGGGTTCACCCTGGAGTGGTACGCGAACGCGTTCGCCTACCCCGACCTCAACGAGGCGATGTTCAACTCGGTGACCATCGCGCTGCTGACGATGGTCATCGCCGGGGCGCTGGGCACCCTGCTGGGGATCGCGCTGGGGCGGTTCACGTTCCGCGGCAAGCAGCTCACCAACCTGGTGATGTTCGCGGCGATCAGCGCTCCCGAGGTGGTGCTGGGCGCGGCCCTGCTGTCCACGTTCCTGATGCTGAACATCACCACCGGGTACTGGACGACGGTCATCGCGCACGTGATGTTCTGCGTGTCGTTCGTCGCCATCACGGTGCGGGCGCGGGTGATCACCCTGGACCCGAGCCTGGAGGAGGCCGCCCGCGACCTGGGCGCCGGGCCGTGGGAGACGTTCCGGCTGGTGACGCTGCCGATGCTGTTCCCCGCGGTGATGGCGGGCGGGCTGCTGGCGTTCGCCCTGTCCATCGACGACTACATCATCACCACGTTCGTGAGCGGCGACGTGAACACGTTCCCCCTGTGGATCTGGGGCGCCACGCGCGTCGGAATCCCCCCGCAGGTGAACGTCATGGGCACGCTGTTGTTCGCGGTCGGGCTCACCATGGCCGTCATCAACATCATCGCGGCCAGGCGCCGGGCCTGACGTCCGCCCCCGGGGCACCGGTCGGGCGCTCTCGCCCGGCCGGTGCCCCGTCCCGTATCCGAGTCCCTTTCCCACGACCGACGAAAAGTGTGTGATACCCATGGCCGACGCGGTCACCGCAGGGGCCCGCGAGGCGCTGAAGGGCGCCCGCCCCCGGGTCTTCTGGCTCGATCCCGACGTGCCCGGGCACGATGTGCCCGAGGCCGCCCCGGCGCTGGAGGGCGACGCCTTCGCCGACCTGGCCGTGGTCGGCGGAGGGTTCAGCGGGTTGTGGACGGCGCTCATCGCCAAGGAGCGCGACCCCGGCCGGGACGTGGTCCTGGTGGAGGCGCGCACCGCCGGGTGGGCGGCCTCCGGGCGCAACGGCGGGTTCTGCGCCGCCAGCCTCACCCACGGGTACGACAACGGCGCCGAGCGGTGGCCAGAGGAGATCGCGGAGCTGGAGCGCCAGGGGTACGCCAACCTGGACGCCATCGGCGAGGCGGTGGAGAAGTACGGGATCGACTGCGAGTTCGAGCGCACCGGCGAGCTGCTGGTGGCCACCGCGCCCTGGCAGGCCGAGGGGTTCGCGGAGTCCGCCGCGGCGATCACCGCCCTGGGGCACCGGGCCGAGGTGTGGGACGCCGCGCGGACCCGGGCCGAGATCGACTCCCCCACCTACGTGGGGGCGCTGTACGAGCCCGACGGGGTGGCGATGCTGCACCCCGCCAAGCTGGCCTGGGGGCTGCGGGCGGCGTGCCTGCGGCTGGGGGTGCGGATCTTCGAGAACACCCCGGTGCGGGCGATCCGGTCCACCCCGGCGGGGCTGCGGCTGGAGGCGCGCGGCGGGTCGGTGCACGCGCCCAGGGTGGCCTGGGGCACCGGTGCCTTCCCCGGGCCGCTGCGGCGGCTCAAGCACTACCTGGCCCCGGTGTACGACTACGCGCTGATGACCGAGCCGCTGAGCGGGGCGCAGATGGAGTCGCTGGGGTGGAGGGGCCGCCAGGGGGTGGGGGACGCGGCGAACTTCTTCCACTACTACCGGCTGACCGCGGACGACCGGATCCTGTGGGGCGGGTACGACGCGGTCCACCACTACGGCGGGAAGGTGCGGCCGGAGTACGACCAGCGGCCGGAGACGTTCCGGACGCTCGCCGAGCACTTCTTCGAGACGTTCCCGCAGCTGGCGGGGGTGCGCTTCACCCACTCCTGGGGCGGGGTGATCGACACGTGCAGCCGGTTCTCGGCGTTCTTCGGGACCGGGTACGGGGGCAGGCTGGCCTACGCCGCCGGGTACACCGGGCTGGGCGTGGGGGCGACGCGGTTCGGCGCCCAGGTGATGCTGGACCGGCTCGACGGGCTGGACACCGAGCGGACCCGGCTGCGGATGGTGCGGGAGAAGCCGCTGCCGTTCCCGCCCGAGCCGGTGCGCTCGATCGGCATCGGCCTGACGCTGCGGGCCACCGCCGCCGCCGACCGCAACGAGGGCAGGCGCAACCTGTGGCTGCGGACCCTGGACGCGCTGGGCATGGGCTTCGACAGCTGACGTTATGTGGCGGTTCGTGCGGCGTGTCGGGAAAAGGGTCGGTAGAGCGGGGTAAGGGATTGCCCGGGGCGGCGCGGCGTACGTGCCCCCACCCCGCGGTGGGACAGGATGGGTCCGGTCACGGGACGTCTCCCGTGCCAGCCCCCGCAGACCACCGCGCGGCCGCCCACCGGCCCGACACGTGAGGCTGCGCGGTGTCGGTCCGCTCCGGCCCGGGTGCGCCCGGGCCGGAGCACCGGACCGGAACGCGGCCCCCGGGGCACCGGCCGCCTGTGGAAGGCTCGTCGGCCGCAGGCCGTCCGTACGCGGGAAGGTCGTCGGCCGCAGGCCGTCCGTTGAAGGTGGCGGCGGGTGACGGGCGGGCGGTGGCGGGTGACGGGCGGTGGAAGGCGACGGTCCACCCCCGGCACCGGACCGGGGTGCGGCTAGTAGCCGCGCCAGGCGCCCTGGTGGTAGGCGATGATGCGCGGGTGCATGAGCGTGGACGCCTCGACCTCCCCGTCCTCGCGGCGGTCCCGCGGGAAGACCTGGGCGGCCTCCAGCAGGGCCTCGTCCAGGAAGCGCAGCGGCGGCGCGTCCTCGGGGATGTCCAGTTCCGGGGCGCTCCGCACGGACGTCAGGTAGAAGCCCCAGTTCCCGAACGAGGGCACGTCCACGTTGTAGGGGGTGCCGAACAGGCCCGCCTCCTCCAGGGAGCGGCCCACGCTCCAGTAGGCGTCCGGGGCGAAGAACGGCGACCCGGCCTGCACCACCATCCGCCCGCCGTCGGCCAGGGAGTGGCGGGCCAGGGAGTAGAACTCCACCGAGTACAGCTTGGACGGGCCCACGTCCTGGCCGTCGGGAAGGTCGGCGACGATCACGTCGAAGTCGCCGCGGTGTTCGCGCAGCCACTGGAAGGCGTCGGCGTTGACCACCTCCACCCGCGGGTCCCGGAAGGAGTCCTCGTTGAGCTCGGTGATGACCGGCTCGCTGGAGGCCAGCTCGATCACCGCCGGGTCCAGGTCCACCAGGGTCACCGACTCCACGTCCTCGTAGGCGAGGATCTCGCGCAGCGCCAGCCCGTCGCCCCCGCCCAGCACCAGGACGTCCTCGTGCGGGCCGGCCATCGCCGGGTGGATCAGCGCCTCGTGGTAGCGGTACTCGTCCAGGGTGGAGAACTGCAGGTCGCCGTTGAGGAACAGCCGGACGTCCCGGCCGTCGATCGAGCGGGTGAGCACGATCTCCTGGTAGGCGGTGCGCTCGGCGTGCACGATCGGGTCCCGGTACATGGCCTGGCGCGCGTCCACCTCGAACCGGTCGGCGTACAGGTACGCCAGGCCCAGGAAGCCGAGGATGAAGGCCAGGCCCACCGCCAGCCCCGCGTACGCGCGGCGCGACAGCTCGGCGCGGAACAGCCACAGCACCACGGCCATGCCCACCACCGCGTTGAGCGCGCCCACCGCCAGCGCGCCCTTGGGCAGGCCCAGCAGCGGCAGCAGCAGGAACGGGAACGCCAGACCGCCGATGAGGCCGCCCACGTAGTCGGCGGCGAAGAGGTCGGCGACCGCCTCCGACGCGTCCTGCCTGCGGATGCGCTGGATGAGCGTCATCAGCAGGGGGATCTCCATGCCGATGAGCACGCCGATGGCGAACGCCAGGAGCACCAGGGCGGGCTGGTAGGCGGAGAACCACGCGAACGCCCCGTACAGCAGCAGCACCGACAGGCCGCCCACCAGCGACAGCAGGCCCTCGATGACCGCGAACGACACGGCCGGGCTGCCCTGGAAGCGCTTGGACAGCAGCGACCCGATGCCCATGGCGAACACCATCACCGACAGGACCACGGAGGCCTGGGTGATGGTGTCGCCCAGCAGGTAGCTGCCGATGGCGACCAGGGCCAGTTCGTACACCAGGCCGCAGGCGGCGCAGACGAACACCGCGGTCAGGACGAGGAACCGGGCCACCCGCGGCGGTACCGGAAGTCGGGGCCGCTGCGGGGCCGGTGACTCGATCACGATGGGGTGCTGCTTTCTCTACGGGCGGGGCCGGACGGGCCCCGCGAGGGGGCGCGGCGCCGTCAGGTCAGTGCGGCGGCGACCACCGCCGCGATCGCGAGGTGGGCGGAGGCGCTCACCCAGGTCGCGGGGTGCGGTTCGGGGTTGCTGATCATGTGGGCGATCTTGGCCGGGATGAGCAGGTCGATGAGCACGAAGGACAGGGCCATCACGCCCAGGCCGATCAGCCCGTACACGGCGGTGGACAGCAGGCCGGCGCCCAGGCCGATCTCCGAGTCGCTGGAGAGGATGGCCGTGGTGACGATGACGGCCACGCCCAGGGTGTTGGCCGACACCAGGATGACCGCGTTGGGGTTGCGCTCCTCCCAGATGAGCTTGTGCAGCTTGCCCGGGGTGAGCAGGTCGATGAGCAGGTAGCCGACCGCGAGGACGACCACGCCGACCCCGGCGTAGGCGAGGGCCGCGAGGCTGTTGAAGAGGATCTCGTTCATTGTCCGGTCTCGTTAGGGGATGGGGGGTTCGGTTCTGGTCGGATGGGTCACTTGCCGAAGCCGCTGCCGCCGCCGCGGAAGCCGCTGCCTCCGCTGGAACCGCTGGAGCCGCCGCGGTAGCCGTCGTCGTACCTGCTGCTGGTCCCGCCGAAGAAGAAGAACCCGCCGCCCCCGGAGGTGCCGGAGGACGACTGCTCGCACTCGTCGTCGTCGTAGGCGGGGTCGGAGACGTAGTCGTCGTCGGGGCAGTAGGTGTTGTTGGAGCTGTTGTCGCAGGCCGCCAGCAGGATGAGCAGCAGCACGATACCGCCGATCACCACGAACAGCGTGACCACGGTCTTGTTGTTCTTCGCCGGCTCTGCGTGGCCGTGCTGGTGGGTCATCTGGTCTCTCCGCATGGGTGGGCGGACACGGTGGAGTGGGTGGTCACGAGTTCTCCGCTCTGGGGGTAGACGTGCCAGGTGCGCCAGTGGAGCGGGTTCCCGTCACCGTGTGCGCCACCGGGGTCCAGGTGCAGCGCGGTCACGGCCAACGGGTCGCCGGGGAAGGCGACGAGGAGGCCGCCGGGGTCGTCGGCGACCTCGCGGTGGAGGTCGTCGACCCGGCGGGCGAGTCCGGTGCGGGTGAGGTTCTCCACCCGCGAGTCGAACCGGTACCGGCCCGTCCCGTGGGAGCGCTCGGCACTGCCCGGCAGGGCGCCGTCCACTCCCGGCAGGCAGGCCACGGTCTCCACCAGGACGCCCGCCGCCGACGTGACGACGACCTGGTGGGAGGCGCCGAGCACGCGCAGCTCGACCCCGGTACCGCCGAACCGCAGGGAGCGGACGGCGAGGGGGTCGATCAACGGGTGCCCGAGCGCCCAGACCAGGTCGTCGGCCCGGGTGTCGACGAAGGGTGCGCTGATGCCGACTCGCATGGGGTGGATCAGCTCCCCGGGTAGATGGTGAAGGTGCCCTCGGCGACCTTGGTGCCGGTGCTGACCTCCCAGGGGCCGTGGTCGAAGCGCTCGAAGGAGAGCAGGCTGCCGTCCGCGGCCTCGTAGTCGGCGTAGTCGAAGCCGCCCTCGGCCTTGAGGCCGGTGGTGCCCTCGGAGCGGTAGGAGCCGCTGCCCTTCTCCTCGAGGTGGTAGGTGGTGCCCTCGAGTTCGATCTTCTTGCCGTGGGGGGTCAGGTCGAGGTCGGGGCGCCCGGTCCACAGGGCCATCTCCAGGTCGGGGTCCTCCTCGGTGGAGAGCCAGCGCTTGCCGCCCTCGACCTCCAGGAAGTGCTCGGCCCAGACGTAGCCGCCCTGGGACAGGCGCAGGGTGCCGCGGATCCAGGTGCGTTCGGTGCCCCAGTCGATCATGTCGCCGGCCTTGAGGCTCCGGGGGTCGCCGGAGGTGCTGTCCCCGGTGCCGGCGAAGGGGTCCTTGGGGGTGGGCGGGGGCTGCGGGGGCGGGGTGCTGCTGCGCCGCGCGGCGCGCACGGCGAGGGCGATGGCGGCGACCGCCACCGCAAGGGCGGCGATCACCAGGAGCACGATTTCGATGGCCACTGTTCCTCTTTCGCGTGGGGGGAGCCTCGTCATCGGCCCGACCCCGGGCCGGGCAATCCTACTGGCTGGTCAGACGCGTGCACCGGCCGGGAGGTTCCCGGCCGGATCCGGACACGCCGAAGAGGCCGCCCGTGTGCGCGGACGGCCTCCCGGAACACCCGATGGCCCGGCTAGCCGGCGGCGGGGTCCCCGGTCTCGGCGGGCAGGGAGTCGTCGCCGCCCCACAGGCTCCAGGAGCCGGGGTAGAGGCGGGGGGCGGTGTAGCCCGCGTGCTCCAGGGCGAGCAGGTCGTGGCAGGCGGTGACCCCGGACCCGCAGTAGGCGGTGATGGTGACGGCGTCGTCGGCGCCCAGGGCGGCGAAGCGCTCGCGCAGTTTCTCCGGGGCGGCCAGCAGGCCGTCGGGGCCGAGGTTGCCGGTCCACTCGGCGCTGCGGGCTCCGGGGACGTGGCCGGGCCGGGCGTCCACCGGCGCGGGCTGCTCACCGGTGTAGCGGCCGTACGCGCGGGCGTCGATGACCAGCTGGCCGGGCTCGCCCGCAGCGGCCCGGACGGTGTCGGTGTGCACGACCCGGTCGGCGGGCCAGTGCTGGGGGGTGCGGTGCGCGGGCTCGGCGACGTGCTCCCCCTCCTCCAGCGGCCCCGCCCAGGTCCGCAGGCCGCCGTCGAGGAACGCGGCGGGGGTGCCCAGGACGCGGAGCATCCAGACCAGGCGGGCGGCGACGGACCCCCCGGCGTCGTCGTAGACGACCACCCGGGAGTGGTCGCCGATGCCCAGGCGGCCCAGGGTGCGGGCGAAGTCGGCGGCGGCGGGGAGCGGGTGCCGCCCGCCCTCGGGGCTCGCCGGGGCGGCCAGGTCGGCGTCCACGTCGGCGAACACCGCTCCGGGGAGGTGTCCGGCGAGGTAGGCGTCGCGGCCGGAACGGCCGTCCAGGTACCACCGGGAGTCGACCACGACCACACGGTCGAGGTTCTCGTGGAGCCAGTCGGCCGAGACGGCCACCGGCAGGGGAAGGGGCTCTGACATGGGCCCAGGGTAGCGGTGGGGTCACGCCCGGGTCACGGCCCGGGCGGGGTCAGTCGCGGTCCAGGCGGTGCACGTGCAGGATCCACCACAGGCCCAGGGCGGGCAGGACCAGGGGGATGAAGAAGTAGCCGCTGCCGAACCCGGACCAGACGGTGTCGTCGGGGAAGACCCCGGGCAGGAGCAGGCTCGCCGCGCCCACGACCAGGACGCCGACCATCTCGACGCTGCACGAGACCAGGGCGACCCGGCGGGAGGTCCGCCCGGCGCGGGCCAGGCCGACGGCGGCGACGAGGTAGATCACCCCGGCGAGCACCGACAGCAGGTAGGCGACCGGGGCCTCGTCGAACCTGGTGGCCAGCTGGTAGGCGCCCCGCGCGGTGGCGGCGAGGGCGAACACGCCGTAGACGGCCACCAGCAGGCGGCCGGGGCCGGTGCGCAGGGTCTTCGCGGCGTCGGAGGCCGGGGCGGTGTCAGGCAACGGGGCTCCAGAGCTGTTCGAGGCGGACGAACAGGACGGGCAGGATCAGGCAGGCGAACGCGATGACGGCGGGGCCCCACTTGCTGCGCTCCATGAACCCCCACACGGCGCAGGCGGGCGGCAACAGGACCACGGTGGCCAGGTAGGAGACGAACATCGCCGTCTCGGCGGGCCGCTCCCCGCCCACCATGGCGGCGACGGTGGCCACGGCCTGGCCGATCACCAGCAGCCACAGGACCCCCATGCCGACCAGGTGCGGGACGAGCATGGGCTGGTCGCGGAAGGTCGACACGAGGCACCACCCGGCCATCGCCAGGGAAGCCATCTGAATGGTCATGGTCAGCCACTCGACCACGGCGCCTCCTCCCGCCCCTCCCGTCCGCCCAGGTGGGCGGCGCGTTCTACGACACACGGTAGTACGACCGGCGGACCGCACGGCACGGCCCTCCCCCGAACCGCTTCCGGGTGGGAGCGGGTTCCGCTACGGTGCGGGCATGAGCGCAGTCCGCGATGACACCGCGATGAAGCCCTCGGGGATCTGCCGGGCGGGACGCCACCGCTGGCGGCACGACCCGCCGGGCGGCAGGCGCCGGATGTGCGTGCACTGCCGGTCCATGTCGATGATCAACTACCCCTGCGGGGCCGACTGCCTGGAGTGCCACCCCGAGGAGGAGTCCTAGACCCTGTTCTTCGAACGCTCTCCTCTGCCGCCGGGGGTTCGTGAGCCGCCCGGCGGGGTTCTGGAGGTTCCGCAGGAGCGGTCCGGGGAACCAAGCGCGGCGGAGGTTCGAAAGAGCACGGCCTAGATCCTCTTGGTGAGGGGCAGCAGCAGGGCGTCGCGGACCTTGTTCCACTCCACCGCGGCCAGGCCGCCGACGCCCATGTCCTCCACGACCGCGCCGATGGAGCGCAGGTCGTACTCGTCGCCGAGCTCGCGGTCCCCGTCCCGCTGCTCGTGGACGAGCCCGGTGACGTAGCGGCGCAGCTCGTCGGAGCCGACGGCGGCGGCCGCCCGGGCCGCCTCGTGCCAGCGGGCGTCGTGGGGGATCCAGGAGGCCACGACCTCGGTGGGGGTGGGGTGGTAGTCCGTGCGCATAGCCGCAAGTTACCAAGGCCGGGCGGCCCCATCAGGGCTTTCCGTGGCGAAGGCCACCGGCTCCCGCGCGAACCGTTCGAGTACCGGACACCATCCGATGCGACGGTGAGGGTAGGGTCACAGGGCGGCCCCCAGCCCCGCCGCCCGCGTGCGGGCGGTGCACCCTCCGCACCGCGTGTGTTCCGTTCGAGGTACACGACGCATCCTTCCGCGGCGCACGCCGTCCCGCATCCGAGAACCGGAGCACTCACGATGTCCTACCCCAACGACCCGTCAGGTCCCCAGCCCCCGTACGGCGGTCAGCCCCCGGGCGGCCAGCCGCCCTACGGCCCTCCCGGCGGGCAGCCCCCGTACGGTCCCACCGGCGGCCAGCCGTCCTACGGGGACCACACCGGCGGTCAGCCGTCCTACGGCGCCCCGACCGGGGGCCAGCCCTCCTACGGGGACCCGTCCGGCGGCCAGCAGCCGTACGGCGGCCCCGGCGCGCCCTACGACCCGTACGGCTCGACGGGCGCCCCGCAGCAGAAGCAGGGCATGTCCACCGGCGCCAAGGTCGGCATCGGTGTGGGCGCGGGCTGCCTGGTCCTCGTCGTGATCGCGGTGGTGATCGTCGTGGTCATCGCGATGTCCTCCTCCGGCGGCGACGACAGCGGCACCACGACCACCTCCCCCACGACCGCGGAGACCACCGAGCCGGACGGCGGCGGCGAGGAGGGCGGCGGCGACGCCCCCGTCGAGGCCCCGGCCGAGGACGGTGTCACGCTGACGGCGACCAACGCCGGCACCGTGAGCGGCACCATCGACCCCAACGAGACCTACACGGCCCTCGACGTGACGTTCGTGAACAACTCCAGCGAGCCGCTGTCGATCAACCCGCTGTACTTCACCTTCATCCTGGACGACGGCACCGAGGTCGTCGACTGGGAGCTCTTCGCCGACATCACCCAGCTGGAGGCCGCGGACCTGGCGCCGGGCGACCAGGTCAGCGGCCAGGTCGCGGTCGCGGGCGAGGTGACCGTGGTCGAGGTGAGCTACGACCCCTCCTTCGGCATGGAGGAGCCGATCGTGGTGCCCGTCCAGTAGGGACGCTGCGCCCGCCCGGCAGGGGCGGGCGCGCACCACGGCGGCTTCGGGCCCCGGTCCGCGCGGCGCGCGGGGCGGGGCCCTCTACATGCCCAGGGCGGCCAGGGCGGTGACGGCGCCCAGCTCCCGGCAGGCGTCGCGGTCGGCCGCGGCCGGGGCCCCGGTGACGGAGACCGGCGGCCGGTGGCGGGCCCAGCCCATGCCCTTGGCGGCGCCCTCCACCGCGCGCACCGCCCCCGCGGTGTCGTCGTTGCCGTGCACGTACAGCGCGTAGGGCACGGAGCGGCCGGCCGACAGCGCCGGGTAGTAGACGAGGTCGAACCAGTACTTGAGGGCGCCCGACATGTACCCGATGTTGGCGGGCGTCCCCAGGACGACGGCGTCGGCCGACAGCGTGTCGGCGACCGAGGCCGCCAGCGCCGGCCGGGCGACGACCTCCACGCCCTCGATCTCGTCGTCGCGCGCCCCCTCCAGCACCGCGTCGAGCAGTTCCTGGGTGGCCGGGGAGACGGTGTGGTGAACGATGAGCAGTCGTGCCATGCCCTCACCCTAGGGGCGTCCGCCGGACGCCGGGGGTGTGGAGGGAAGTATGAAATCCTCCCCCGGAAAGCATGGAAACCTGGATTTTCCTCCAAATAGTTGCACCCCGAAAAAGGGACATCGGCCACCATCGGGTGTTTTTGCGAAATCGCGCAACACGGAGGAATCCTGTTCGCAAGGATGTCGGATATTGACCCGCCATTCCCCTCTCTCTATGGTGCGATTCTCATAGCGCACCGCCCCGCCGGCACCCCGCGTGCCAGCAGGGCATACGCGGACGCACCGACCGTTCCGGGCCGACCGCGACGGCCACGGAGGAACGAGGGAACCATGCCGCAGATCGTCCGTTCCGCACTCGTCCAGACCGAGTGGACCGGCGACACCGATTCCATGCTCGCCGCCCACGAGAAATACGCGCGCGACGCCGCCGCCCAGGGGGCGCGCGTCATCGGCTTCCAGGAGGTGTTCAACGCCCCCTACTTCTGCCAGGTCCAGGAGGCCGAGCACTACCGGTGGGCCGAGAGCGTCCCCGACGGGCCCACCGTCACCCGCTTCCGGGAGCTGGCCCGGGAGCTCAACATGGTGATGGTGCTGCCCGTGTTCGAGGTCGAGAAGCCCGGGTTCTACTACAACACCGCCGCCGTCATCGACGCCGACGGCACCTACCTGGGCAAGTACCGCAAGCACCACATCCCGCAGGTCAAGGGGTTCTGGGAGAAGTACTACTTCCGCCCCGGCAACCTGGGCTGGCCGGTCTTCGACACCGCCGTCGGCCGCGTGGGCGTCTACATCTGCTACGACCGCCACTTCCCGGAGGGCTGGCGGGCGCTCGGGCTGGCCGGGGCGCAGCTGGTGTACAACCCGTCGGCGACCAGCCGGGGCCTGTCCGCGTACCTGTGGAAGCTGGAGCAGCCCGCCGCCGCGGTCGCCAACGAGTACTTCGTCGCCGCCATCAACCGGGTGGGCCGGGAGAAGTACGGCGACAACGACTTCTACGGCACCAGCTACTTCGTGGACCCGCGCGGGCGGTTCGTCGGCGAGGTCGCCTCCGACACCGCGCCCGAGCTGGTCGTGCGCGACCTCGACTTCGACCTGATCGACGAGGTCCGCACCCAGTGGGCCTTCTACCGCGACCGCCGCCCGGACGCCTACGGGCCCCTGGTCGAGGGTTAGGGGACGCCATGGGACGCACCCTCATCACCGGCGGCCTGGTCGTCACCGCCGCCGACGAACTGGAGGCCGACGTCCTCGTCGAGGACGGGACGGTGGCCGCCCTGGCGCTGCGCGGCGGCGACACCGCCCGCTCCTGGGCGGAGAGCGGCGCCGAGGTCATCGACGCCGCCGGGCACTACGTCATCCCGGGCGGGGTGGACGCGCACACCCACATGGAGCTGCCGTTCGGCGGCACCTTCGCCTCCGACACCTTCGAGACCGGGACCCGGGCGGCCGCCTGGGGCGGCACCACCACCATCATCGACTTCGCGGTGCAGAGCCCGGGCCGGCCGGTGCGTGCCGGGGTGGACGCCTGGATGGCCAAGGCCGAGGGCAACTGCGCGATCGACTACGGGTTCCACGCGATCCTGTCCGACGTCAACGAGTCGTCGCTGAAGGAGATGGACGCCCTCGTGGACGAGGGCATCACCTCGTTCAAGATGTTCATGGCCTACCCGGGCGTGTTCTACAGCGACGACGGGCAGATCCTGCGGGCCATGCAGCGCGGCGCCGCCAACGGCGCGCTGACCATGATGCACGCCGAGAACGGAATCGCCATCGACGTGCTCGTCGAGCAGGCACTGGCGGCCGGCCGGACCGACCCCCGCTACCACGGCGAGGTCCGCAAGGCCCTGCTGGAGTCGGAGGCCACCCACCGCGCCATCCAGCTGGCCCGGGTGGCCGGGGCCCCGCTGTACGTGGTGCACGTGTCGGCGGGCGAGGCGGTCCAGGAGCTGGCCCGCGCGCGCGACATGGGGCTCAACGTGTTCGGCGAGACCTGTCCGCAGTACCTGTTCCTGTCCGCGGACGACCTGGCCCGGCCCGGCTTCGAGGGCGCCAAGTACGTGTGCTCGACCCCGCTGCGGCCCGAGGAGCACCAGGAGCTGCTGTGGCGGGCGCTGCGGACCAACGACCTGTCCGTGGTCTCCACCGACCACTGCCCGTTCTGCTTCACCGGGCAGAAGGAGCTGGGCCGGGGCGACTTCTCCAAGATCCCCAACGGCCTGCCCGGGGTGGAGAACCGGATGGACCTGCTGCACCAGGCGGTCGTGGACGGCCACATCGACCGCCGCCGGTGGATCGAGCTGGCCTGCGCCACCCCGGCGCGCATGTTCGGGCTCTACCCGCGCAAGGGCACCATCGCCCCGGGCGCCGACGCCGACATCGTGGTCTACGACCCCAACGCCGAGCACGTCATCTCTGCACAGACCCACCACATGAACGTGGACTACTCCGCGTACGAGGGCAGGCGGGTGACGGGCCGGGCCCGCACCGTGCTCTCCCGCGGCCGGGTCGTCGTGGACGGCGGCGAGTACCTCGGCGCGGCCGGGCACGGCCGCTACCTGTCCCGCGGCACCTGCCAGTACCTGATCTGAGATCTGAGAGGAGAGCACATGGACATCGGACTCGTCCTCCAGACCGACCCGCCCGCCGACCTTCTGGTGGACCGGATGGCGCGGGCCGACCGGCTCGGCTTCACCCACGGGTGGACGTTCGACTCGGTGGTGCTGTGGCAGGAGCCGTTCGTCATCTACAGCCGCGTCCTGGAGCGCACCGAGAACCTCGTGGTGGGTCCGATGGTGACCAACCCGGGCACCCGCACCTGGGAGGTCACGGCCTCCCTGTTCGCGACCCTGAACGACATGTTCGGCAACCGGACGGTGTGCGGGATCGGCCGCGGCGACTCCGCGATGCGGGTGGCCGGGCGCAGCCCCGCCACACTGGCCCGTCTCTCCAGGGCCATGACCGCGATCAAGGACCTGGCCGAGGGCCGGGAGGCGGACGTGGACGGGGCGTCCTTCCGCCTCCCGTGGGTGCGCGACGGGTCGCTGCCGGTCTGGATGGGCGCCTACGGCCCCAAGGCCCTGGAGCTGGTGGGGCGGCAGGCCGACGGGTTCATCCTCCAGCTGGCCGACCCGTACCTGACGGAGTGGATGGTCAAGGCCGTGCGGGCGGCCGCGGCCGACGCGGGCCGCGACCCCGCGGAGATCACGGTGTGCGTGGCCGCACCGGCCTACGTCACCGACGGGTCGGCGCGGGGCCTGGCGCACGCGCGCGAGCAGTGCCGCTGGTTCGGCGGGATGGTGGGCAACCACGTCGCCGACCTGGTGGCGCGGTACGGGCACACGGGGGCGGTCCCCCAGGAGCTGACCGACTACATCGAGGCCCGGCAGGGCTACGACTACAGCCACCACGGCCGGGCGGACAACCCCGACACCGCGTTCGTCCCCGACAGCGTGGTGGACCGGTTCTGCCTGCTGGGCCCGGTGAAGGAGCACGTGGCCAAGCTGGAGCGGCTGCGCGCGGTGGGCGTGGACCAGTTCGCGGTCTACGCGATGCACGACGACGTGGACGGGGTCATCGACGCCTACGGGCGCGACGTGGTCCCCGCCGTGTCCGGGATCTGACCCGGCCGGAACACGGAAGTCACACGGGGCGCGCACACTGCCGGGACGGGTGCGGCGGCGGCCACCACCGGCCGCCGCCGCACCCGCGGTGACGTGCGAGGATGTTCGACGGCCCGAAACGGGTCCGCGACCCCCGCACGCCCCGCCGCGCCCACTCCCCGATCCCCCGTACCACCGAAGAATCAGGTGCCCCGTGACCCAAGCCCCACCCTCCCCGGAACCGAGAGCCGTCACCCACCCCGACGGCCGCGTCTCCCTGGCCGAGGGCGTGTCCATGCCCGAGAGCCCCTACGTCAACGAGGACCTCCAGCCGGTGCCGATGTCCCGGCGCACCTGGGGCACCGGCAGCTTCACCGCCCTGTGGGTGAGCATGTCGGTGAGCATCCCCGCCTGGACCCTGGCCAGCGGCCTGATCGCCGCGGGCATGGACTGGCGCCAGGCGATCCTGTGCGTGGTCCTGGGCAACGTCATCGTGCTGCTGCCGATGGTGCTGACCGGCCACGCGGGCGCCAAGTACGGCATCCCCTTCCCGGTGTTCGCCCGCGCCTCCTTCGGCCTGCGCGGCGCCAACCTCCCGGCGCTGCTGCGCGGCGCCGTCGCCTGCGGCTGGTTCGGCATCCAGACCTGGGTGGGCGGCCAGGGCGTGCACGTGCTCGCCGGTCGGCTGTTCGGCGAGGGCTGGCTGGACGCCGCCGCGATCGGCGGCAACCCGTGGACCCTGTGGCTGTCCTTCGCCGTCTTCTGGGTGGCCCAGGTGGCCATCGTCCTGTGGGGCATGGAGGGCGTCCGCAGGGTGCAGGTGTGGGCGGCCCCGCTGATGATCGTCGGCGGTGTGGCCCTGCTGGTGTGGATGGCCGCGGAGGCCGGCGGCCCGGGCGTCATGCTCGCGGGCGACCCGGACGGCCTGGACTGGGGCCCGTCGTTCTGGGCCCTGTTCTTCCCCTCGCTCATGGGCGTCATCGGCTACTGGGCGACGCTGACCCTGAACATCAGCGACTTCACCCGGTTCTCCGACTCCCAGCGCGCACAGGTGCTGGGCCAGTCGCTGGGCCTGCCCACCACGATGACGCTGTTCTCGCTGCTGGCCGTCATGGTGACGGCGGGCACCGCCGCCGTGTACGGCGAGCCGCTGTGGAACCCGATCGACATCGTGGCGCAGATGGGCAGCGGCCTGGGCCTGCTGTTCGCGATCTTCATCGTGCTGCTGGCGACGGTGTCCACCAACATCGCCGCGAACCTGGTGGGCCCGGCCTACGACCTGGCCAACCTGGCGCCGCGCCTGATCGGTTTCCGCACCGGGGCGATCATCACCTGCTTCCTGGGCGTGCTCATCTTCCCGTGGAAGCTGCTGGAGAACGAGAGCGTCTACATCTTCACCTGGCTGGGCACCGTCGGCGGCGTCCTGGGCACGGTGGCGGGCATCCTGCTCGCCGACTACTGGCTGGTGCACCGGACCCGGCTGGACCTGCCCGGCCTGTACCGGCGCGGGTCGCGGTACTGGTACGGCGGCGGCTGGAACTGGCGGGCGCTGGTCGCGTTCGGCGTCGGCACCCTGCTGGCCGTGGGCGGCTCCTACTCGGGCGTGGACGCGGAGACCGGCGCCAGGCTCGGCCCGTTCCCGGAGGACGGGCTGATCCCGCTGCTGTCCCCGCTGGCCGACTACGGCTGGGTCGTCGGCCTGGTGGTGTCCTTCCTCCTGTACTGGGTGCTGAACCTGGTGGCGCCGGTCCGCGCCGCGGACGGCGGTGAGGCCGCGGCCGCCGGGGGCGACGACCGGCCGGAGCAGGGCGAACCGGAGAAGGCGGGCGCCTGACCCGCCCGGGGCACCGCCCCGATCCGCTCCCGCGGGGGCCGCACCGAACGGTGCGGCCCCCGCGCCGTTCCGGGCCGCCGGGTCCGGTGCCGCCGTGTTCCGTGCCACCGTTTGCCGTGCCGCCGTCTTCCGTGTCACCGTGACGTGGAACATGTGTTACCCGGTCGTGACCAGTACCCGGGCGCGGGTACCGTCGAAAACCAGAATGTCCTCTCCGGCATCAGACCAGGTCAACAGGGTTCTCTTTGGCCAGCGCCCGGCGGGGGCCACTCGGCGCGACGAAAACCTCCTACGGATGCGGTCAACCCACCGACAGGGATCTTCGTCCCATTCACACCGGAACCCGAACAACGGGTTAAGGCGATAGAAACAGTGAACCGATCTATGACGAACGGCGCACGCACCCTTCAAGGGTGACCCCGCGCCCCTCGACCTCTCGTGCCCGGAACCCGCACGTTTCCCCCAAGGTCGGGCATTACATCCCCCAACTCTTCGCGAAGAGGGAGACGACCTTGCCTGAGAGCAGTACCTTTCCACGGCCGGCGCCCGCCACAAGGACGGTCGCGGTCGTCCTGGCCGGCGGCAGCGGCCAGCGCATCGGCCTGGCGACGCCCAAGCAGCTCCTGAAGATCGCCGGGAAGACGATCCTGGAGCACACGCTCGACGTCTTCGAGCAGGCCCCGCGCGTGGACGAGGTCATCGTGATGATGAACCCCGGCTTCGTCAACGACGCCGAGGCCATCGTGCGCAAGGCCGGGTTCACGAAGGTGACCCGGGTGCTGCCGGGCGGGACCTCCCGCAACGCCACCACCCAGCTCGCCCTGGACGCCCTGTCGCACCTGCCCGCCGACACCACCAACCTGCTGTTCCACGACGCGGTCCGGCCCCTGCTGTCCCAGCGGGTCATCGACGACTGCGTCACCGCCCTGGACACCTACCGGGCCGTGGACGTGGCGATCCCCTCCTCGGACACCGTCATCGAGGTGGACGACGACGTCATCACCGACGTCCCCACCCGCGCCCGGCTGCGCCGCGGCCAGACCCCGCAGGGCTTCCGGATGTCCGCCATCCGCGACGCCTACGAGCGCGCCTGGGCCGACCCGGGCTTCGAGGCCACCGACGACTGCACCGTCGTCCTGCGCTACTCCCCCGGCACCCCGATCCACGTGGTCGCCGGCGAGGAGCAGAACATGAAGGTGACCCAGCCGGTCGACATCTTCATCGCCGACAAGCTCTTCCAGCTCTCCTCGGCGGACACCCCCGAGTTCACCGACCAGGACCGCGACCGGCTGCTCGGCGGGCGGACCGTGGTGGTCTTCGGCGGCAGCCACGGCATCGGCGCCGAGGTCGCCGACCTGGCGGAGAAGCACGGTGCCCGGGTCTTCCGCTACTCGCGCAGCGCCACCCGCACCGACGTGGCCGACCCCGCGCAGGTCGCCGCCGCCCTGGAGCAGGCGCACAGCGCCACCGGCCGCATCGACCATGTGGTCAACACCGCCGGGGTGCTGCGCATCGGACGGCTGGACGCCACCGGCCCGGAGGCGATCGAGGAGGCGCTGCGGGTCAACTACCTGGCCCCGGTGCACATCGCCCGGGCGGCCTTCCCGTACCTCGCCCAGACCAAGGGCCAGCTGCTCCTGTACACCTCCAGCTCCTACACCCGGGGCCGGGCCGAGTACAGCCTGTACTCCTCCACCAAGGCCGCCACGGTCAACCTGACCCAGGCCCTGGCCGACGAGTGGTCCGAGGACGGCGTGCGCATCAACTGCATCAACCCCGAGCGCACCCGTACTCCGATGCGGGTGAAGGCCTTCGGCGAGGAACCGGCCGGGACGCTGCTCAGCGCCGAGAAGGTGGCCCGCACCTCCCTGGACGTGCTGCTGTCCGACCTCACCGGCCACGTCGTCGACGTCCGCCGCGAGGACCCGGTGGCCGCCGCCCGGGCGCGCGGGACGGAGGAGGCGAAGTGAACCGGCTCCGCCATCTGGGGGTGAACGGCACCGCGCTGGCCGTCCTTGCGGCCATGGGGCTCTCCTTCCTGCTCCAGGCCGTCGAGGTGGCCATGGCACAGGTCTGGGTGTTCGGGGTGCTGACCCTGGTCCTGTACACCACCGAGTGGCTCGTCGCCCAGCGCGTCACCGTGCTGACCAAGGTGCTCAGCCGCATCCGGGTGGGGCTCACCGTGCGGATGCTGCTGCGGCAGATCCTCCTGATCGCGCTGTACGTGTCCGTGGGGGCGATCGGCACCACGGCCTACTGGTCGACGTTCGCAGGGCTGGCCGCGTTCTTCGTGCTGTCCCTGGGCTACGACCTGATGCGGATGCAGATCCTGCGCCGCTCCCGGCTGCCGGTGCGGACCCGCAACCTGGACCTGTCGGCGCTGAACCTGCCGCAGGTCCCCCGGTTCGTGCGCGAGCTGCCGATGAACCGCGTGTTCCTCGCCGACTTCGCCCTGGTGGCGGGCGGTGTGGCGCACCTGGCCGGCGGACCGGAATGGCTCGCGGTCGGCGGTGCCGCGCTGAGCGCGGGCGCCGTCCTGGTACTGGCGCTGGCCACCGTGCCGACGCTCTTGGCGCACCTGCGCTTCCCCTCCGACGCCGAGGTCATCGAGGAGGTCAACGAGCGGCTGCGCGCGTACCGGCCCGAGGTGGTCCTGTACTTCACGTTCGGCGTGGGCAGCCAGAACGGCGTCTACCAGGCCAACATGTGGCTGGAGGCGGTGGAGCGGCTGGACCGGCGGGCCCTGGTGGTGTTCCGCGAGCACGCCAACCTGCCGCACCTGGAGCCGACCCCGCTGCCGGTCGTGTGCGTCCCGCGCGCAGACGACCTGGCCGCCCTGGACCTGTCCACGGTGCGGGTGGCCCTGTACCCGGGCAACGCGGGCAAGAACATCCACCTGGTGCAGCGCGCCGAGATCAAGCACGTGTTCGTCGGGCACGGCGACAGCGACAAGCTGCCGAGCAGCAACCGGGTCAGCCGGATCTTCGACGAGATCTGGGTGGCCGGTCGCGGCGGGCGCGAGCGCTACCGCAGGGTCCGGCACGCCATCGACGACCGCGACGTGGTGGAGGTGGGCCGCCCCCAGCTGGACGTGGTCAAGGGCCCGAGGTCGGCGGCCGAGCGGTCGGTGCCCACCGTGATCTACGCGCCCACCTGGGAGGGCGTGGACGACAACAACTACCTGACCTCGGCCGACACCGTCGGCGTGGAGCTGGTGGAGCGGCTGCTGGCCGACGGCGGACCGGTCCGGCTCATCTACAAGCCGCACCCGCTGCTGGGCAAGCGGTCCCCGCGCGCCGCGGAGGCGCACCGGCGGATCGTGGAGGCGATCACCGCGCACAACCGCGGCCTGGACCCGGTGACCCCGGAGGCCGAGCGGCGGCTGGCGGAGCTGCGGGCGCGGATCGAGCACTTCCGGCAGGAGTCCTCGGAGCGGAACCTGACCCCGGGCGACCTGGCCGGGTACCGGGACCTGCTGCGGCAGTGGCACGACCTGTACTGGACCTCCTCCGGACCGCTGCGCCACCACGTGGTCACCGACCCGTTCCCGACCCTGTTCTCGTGCTTCAACGAGTCGGACGCGATGGTCAGCGACATCTCCAGCGTGGTGGCCGACTTCATCGCCAGCGGCAAGCCCTACGCCATCGCGGACCTGTGGGACACCTCCGACGACGAGTTCCGCGCACAGTACCCGTCCGCGGGGGCCGGGTACCTGCTGCGCCCCGGCCTGGCCGGGCTGGACGAGGTCCTGGCGGCCGCCCGGGAACCGGCGGGCGACGCCATGGCCCGCCGCCGGGAGATCCTCAAGGAGTACCTGCTGGGACCGGACGAGCCGGACTCCCAGACCCGGTTCTCCGCGGCCGTGGACGCCCTCTACGAGCGGGGCCTGCGGGACTTCCCGCTCGGCACCTTCGCCGAGCCGATCCCGGCCGACCCGTTCCGCGGGGAGGAACCGGACGGGCCCGAAGGCGCCGCGCTCCCGGTCAACGTCCCCGACACGGAGAGAACGGTCTGAGACCCGTCCCTGGACCATGAGGAAGGGGCCGCGCGAACCATGCGCGGCCCCTTTCGCGTGTCCGGGCAACGTCCACTTATGACCTGATCGTCACCTGAACCGGTCCGTGAGTCATCTAACCCACAAACCACAGGTAAACCCCATATCCTGTTAAAGCGTCTTTTGTCTGCCCGGTGAAGTCTCGTCGAGCAGGGACCGGTCGCACACGACCTCCCCGAGCTTCCCTTGCGGTACGACCCCACCCGCAACTTCCCTTTCGGAGTCCAGCCTTGCCCAGCCATGCCACCGAGCCCGCAGCCCGATCCGTGACCCGCACCGTCGCCGTCGTCCTGGCCGGCGGCAGCGGCCAGCGCATCGGCCTGGCGACGCCCAAGCAGCTCCTGAAGATCGCCGGGAAGACGATCCTGGAACACACCTTGGAGCTGTTCGAGCAGGCCCCGCGCGTGGACGAGGTCATCGTGATGATGAACCCCGGCTTCGTCAACGACGCCGAGGCCATCGTGCGCAAGGCCGGACTGGGGAAGGTCTCCCGGGTGCTGCCGGGCGGGACCTCCCGCAACGCCACCACCCAGCTCGCCCTGGACGCGCTGTCGCACTACTCGGCGGAGAACACCAACGTGCTCTTCCACGACGCGGTGCGCCCCCTGCTGTCCCAGCGGGTCATCGACGACTGCGTCACCGCCCTGGAGACCTACCAGGCCGTGGACGTGGCCATTCCGTCCTCGGACACCATCATCGAGGTGGACGACGACGTCATCACCGACGTCCCCACCCGGTCGCGGCTGCGCCGCGGCCAGACCCCGCAGGGCTTCCGCCTGGCCACGATCCGCAACGCCTACGCCAAGGCCTGGGCCGACCCGGGCTTCGAGGCCACCGACGACTGCACCGTCGTCCTGCGCTACGCGCCCGAGGTGCCGATCCACGTGGTGGCGGGTGAAGAGCAGAACATGAAGGTGACCCAGCCGGTCGACATCTTCATCGCCGACAAGCTCTTCCAGCTCTCCTCGGCCGCCACCCCCGAATTCACCGAAGAGGACTACGCCGCACGGCTCACCGGCAAGACGGTGGTCGTGTTCGGCGGCAGCTACGGGATCGGCGCCGGGATCGCCGACCTGGCGGAGAAGCACGGCGCCCGGGTCTTCCGCTACTCGCGTAGCGCCACCCGCACCGACGTGGCCAACCCGGCCGACATCGCCGGGGCCCTGGAGCAGGCGCACAGCGCCACCGGCCGCATCGACTACGTCGTCAACACCGCCGGGGTGCTGCGCATCGGCCGCCTCGACCAGACCGACGACGCCGTCATCGAGGAGGCTCTGCGGGTCAACTACCTGGCCCCGGTGCACATCGCGCGCGCCTCCTTCCCGTACCTCGCCCAGACCAAGGGCCAGCTGCTCCTGTACACCTCCAGCTCCTACACGCGCGGACGCGGCGAGTACAGCCTGTACTCCTCCACCAAGGCGGCGACCGTCAACCTGACCCAGGCCCTGGCCGACGAGTGGTCCGAGGACGGCGTGCGCATCAACTGCATCAACCCCGAGCGCACCCAGACGCCCATGCGGGTCAAGGCCTTCGGCGAGGAGCCGGCCGGAACGCTGCTCAGCGCCGAGAAGGTGGCAGTCACCTCCCTGGACGTGCTCCTGTCCGACCTCACCGGCCACGTCGTCGACGTCCGCCGCGAGGACCTGCCGGGCATCGGCGGCGCCGGGGGCGCCAAGTGAGCAAGCTCCGCGAACTGAGCCGGGAGACCCTCTTCGGGGCGGCCCTGCTCGGCCTCACCTATCTGGCCATGCTCGCGGGTGTCATCACCGAGTCGTGGTGGACCTTCGCCATCGGGGCCGCGGGCAGCTACGCCGTGGACGCGCTGCTGCTGCACCGGCTCCAGGACCTGGCCAAGCTGGTCCAGCAGATCCGCCTGGGCATCACCCCGCGCGCCCTGCTGCGCCAGCTGCTCGTCCTGGGCCTGCTCATCACCACCACCAGCGCCACCTCCACCGGTATCGGCATGGTCCTGCTGGCGTTCCTGCTGCTCTTCGGACTCCAGCTCGTGGCCGGCATCGCCGCCAGGATGCTGCGTGCCTCGCGCAAGCTGCCGGTCGTCACCCGCAACATCGACCTGGAACCCCTGAACATCCCCGACAGCCCTCCCATGCCGCTCGTCCGCGAGCCCATGAGCAGGCTGCTGCCGCTGGACGCCTTCCTGGTGTTCGGCGTCGTGGGATACGTGGCGCTCGGTTCGGCGTGGATCGTGGCGGCCGGGGCCGTGCTGACCCTGGGCGTCACGGTCCTGGCACTGCTGATGCTGGCCTGGCACATCCGGCGCGCCCGCACCATCCCTTCCCCCGAGCAGGTCATGGAGTTCACCCAGTCCTGGCTGGACTCCTACCGGCCCGAGGTCGTCCTGTACTTCTCCGGGTCGGCCGACTCCGCCTACCAGGTGAACATGTGGCTGGACACGATGGCCCGGCTGCCCCGGCGCGGGATCATCGTGCTGCGCGAGCGCGTCATCGCCGCCCAGCTGGCGCCCACCTCCGTCCCGGTGCTGTGCGTCCCGACCTCCACCGACCTGATGGCGCTGGACTTCGGTCCGGCGCGGGTGGCCCTGTACCCGGCCAACACCGGCAAGAACATCCACATGCTGCGCAACCCGGTGATCAAGCACGTGTTCATCGGACACGGCGACAGCGACAAGATCGCCAGCGTCAACCCGTTCAGCAAGGTCTACGACGAGGTGTGGACCGCCGGCCGGGCCGGGCTGGACCGGTACGTGCGCGCCCAGGTGGGCGTGCGCACCGATGAGATCGTCGAGGTGGGCCGCCCCCAGCTGGACGCGATCCGCACCGACACCGCGCCCAACGCCGTCCGCACCGTGCTGTACGCGCCGACCTGGGAGGGGTGGACCGACGAGCCCGGCAACACCTCCCTGACCGACGCGGGTCCCACCCTGATCGCCCGGCTGCTCAAGGCCGAACCCGGGGTGCGCGTTCTGTACAAGCCGCACCCGTTCACCGGCATCCGCTCGGCGCAGGCGCGCCGCGCCCACCAGAAGATCGTCGCTCTGCTGGAGGCCGCGAACAAGGCCGCCGGCCACGGCGAGCCGGACACCCGCGAACTGGCCGCGCTCGACCGCCGCCTGGCCGTCTTCGACGACGACCGGGGCGCCACCGACGAGGCCCACAACTCGCGGGAGGAGGGCCGGACCGACCCCGGGATCATCGCCGAAGCGGCCGCCCTCGTCGACGACTGGCACCGGGTGTACTGGAAGGGCCGACCCGACACGGCGCACCTGGTCATCCAGGGGCCGCGGCCGTCGCTGTACTCCTGCTTCGACCAGGCCGACCTGCTCATCAGCGACATCTCCAGCGTGGTGGCCGACTTCGTCGCCACCGAGAAGCCCTACGCGATCACCAACTGCGAGGGCATCACGCACGAGGAGTTCCGCGTCAAGCACCCGACGTCGAGCGCGGCCTACATGCTCCTGCCCGACGGGAAGGGCCTGGACACCGCCCTGGCCGCCGTGCACCTGCGCGAGGCCGACGAACTGGCCGAGCAGCGGCGCGCACTGCGCACCTACCTGCTGGGGCCGTCCGACGTCACCTCCATGAGCCGCTTCACCGCCGCCGTGGACGACCTGTACACGCGCGCCGCCGACCTGCGGCCGCTCACCCCTCTCGGCGGGGAGACCCCCGCCGGACTCAGCCGCCCCTGACCAGGGCCTCACAAAGGCAACATCATGAAGCGCATCCTCATGCGGTCGAGGAAAGACCCGTTCCGCATCGTTCACGCGGGTGCCGCCATCGAAGAGAACGTCTTCGGTGACAACGCCGGGAACCTCATCTTCAGCCAGGCATCGCACAAACTGCTCCAGACGTCGGACACGGAGATCGTCTCCAACGGGTTCCGTGCCGACGCCTCCGAAGCGGAACGGATCAACGAGGAGTACGACGCGTTCGTCGTACCTCTGGCCAACGCCTTTCGCGTGTCCTTCGTCCCCCACCTCAACAGGCTGAGCTCCCTCATCGAGAAGCTGACCATCCCGGTCGTGGTCCTGGGAGTGGGGGCCCAGTCCGACCTGGACTACGGCCTGAAGCGCATGGAACGGCTGAACGAGCCCGTACGGCGCTTCGCCTCGGCGGTCCTGGACCGCTCCGCGAGCATCGGCGTGCGCGGCGAGTTCACGGAGCGGTACCTGAAGAGCCTCGGCTTCAACGACGTCGAGGTCATCGGCTGCCCGTCCATGTTCATGGACGGGGACCGGCTCTCCGTCACCAAGAAGGTGGCGGAGCTCGACTCCGACTCGGCCGTCGCCGTCAACGCCTCGCGCAGCGCCCTGGGCGCCGGCGACGTGGGCGGCATCGTCAGCTCGAACTTCGAGCGCTACCCGAACATGCGCTACTTCGCCCAGGAGACGAAGGACCTGGCGCTGCTGTACTGGGGCGACGCCTCCGGCGTGGAGGACCGGCACGACCCGATGCCGGTCCACCGGACCCACCCCCTGTTCCTCCAGAACAAGGTGAACGTCCACCTGGACCCGGCGACCTGGATCGACGCCCTGCGGGAGTACGACTTCTCCTTCGGCACCCGCATCCACGGCAACATCGCCGCGCTGCTCGCGGGCACCCCGGCCGTGGTCCTGTGCCACGACTCGCGCACCCTGGAGCTGTGCCGGTACTTCGACATCCCGCACCGGGTCATCCGGGACCTGCCGTCGGACGTGGACGCCGCCGACCTGCACCGGGAGGCCGACTACACCGCGATGCACGCCGGGCACGCCGAGCGGTTCGCACGCTTCACGGCCTTCCTGGAGAAGAACGGGCTCTCCCACGTGCACCAGCCCGGAGAGGACGGCGGGGCCGCGTTCGACGAGCACGTGCGCGCGACGGCCTACCCTCCGGCCGTGGACGCCTGGACCAGCGCCGAGGCGGGCGTGGGCGACCGCATCGGGTGGCTGCGCTCCCGCCACAAGGAGAGCGAGGCGGCCCGCACCGAGCTGACCAAGCGGGTGACCTCCCTGGAGAAGGACACCGAGCGCAGGTTCAAGGCCATGGAGAAGCGCCTGAAGGCCGCCGAGAAGGCGGCCCAGCAGCCTCTCACGAGCCGCATCCGCAGGCCCGTCGGGAGGATCCTGCGCAAGGCCGGCCTGCGCCGCTGACCCCGACCCCCGGAGACGACGACCGCGGTCCGCGCCCCACCGGGCGCGGGCCGCGGTCCCTTCGTTCCGGGCCGACCCGGTGAAGTCACCGGCTGGAACCTGATCACGACGAACACGGGAAACCTGCTGTCCCAGTGGTGCTCTTGCGACAAGCACATTTCTCTCACCAAGAACGATGATCTCAAAGGGTTGATTTTCACGCGCTAACCGGCCGATAGGCTCGGGGCGTGGCGTTCATCAAATGTGTCCGCACGACCTCCGGGACCAACACGGTGGTGCCGCCGCTGGTATAGGACTGATCCCAGCGGCGGGTGGACACGCGGCCCACACACAAACAGTGCGCCACCACAGTGGGCGGGATCTCTTCGGCCAGCAGGTCCACGGCTTACAGGCGGAGGAGTTTGCACATCGACATCGGGCGGCGGCGAGAACGTCACCGCACGCACACCTCATACCCTACGCGATATCTCCGAAAAGACCACGAGGCCTGCGCCCAACAGGCTGACAATTCACAACTTCACTAAGTTGGACTCAGGGCCATGGCTCGACGAGGCCAGCTGGGGAAACCTCAAAAATGGAGCTTCCCCAGCCGACACGAACGCCTATCCACACATCCCTGCACACAAGGGTTTCAGCGATCCCCTAAAACCTGCACGCAAAAGCCCCGCCAACCCATCCAATATCTTGACCTATTTCGTTCCCAGCCCATCCACCCAGCGCAACACCACTACCGACGCCGGCAACGGTGCCTGACGGGCCGGCAGCGGAACCGATGAGCCCAAATGCAGCACCATATATAACAGCATGCGGATATTTAAAAGCGTTCCCCACGAGGTTCACGTGAAGCTGTCGACATTGCTCATTATCTAGCGCGTAGGCTTCAAATGAACCCCCCGGAAGAAGCCTCCTTTCTTTTCGCATCCAATAAGGGCTCCTCGGATCAGCCACTCCGACTCCCTTGCTTTGCCGTGGAGCAATTTCAGGCCATTCATGCATCTCATCCGAGAGGCCGAGCCGTTCCGGCTTCCTGGGATTCTCAGAAGAAAATCCCTTGGGACCGTCATACATGCCAAGATTCTTGTCTCTCGAGGCGTTGCTCCGAGCAGCCTTTTCCCGGGCAATGCGATCTCGAGCGGCCTTGGCGGCAGCTGCCCTTCGGGCGGCGGCGATGCGCATTGCCGCGGCCTTGCGGGCGGCGTTGGCGGCCCTCGCCGCGCGGATCTGTGCAGCGCGGATCTTCGCAGCACGGATGGCGGCCTGGCGGGCCCGGTAGGCACGGATGGCGGCCTGGCGGATCCGGTAAGCGCGGATCGCGGCCATCCGGGCCTGGTAGGCGCGGATCGCGGCCTGGCGGGCCCGGTATGCAGCGGCCCACTTGCGGGCCTGGGAGAAGCTCTTGCGGT
Source organism: Nocardiopsis changdeensis (assembly GCF_018316655.1). Classification (GTDB taxonomy): domain Bacteria; phylum Actinomycetota; class Actinomycetes; order Streptosporangiales; family Streptosporangiaceae; genus Nocardiopsis; species Nocardiopsis changdeensis. Next base: position 6,278,988 of record NZ_CP074133.1, read on the forward strand.
AGTACAGCCCGTCGGGGTCCGTGAACGACGTCGGGTTGTTGTTCGCGTACGCGTACCCGTTCATCTGCTGCGAGTCGCTGAAGTCGACGACCGGGTCCGCCGAGATGAACATCCCCGTCTCACTGTCGTAGGAGCGCGCCCCCAGTCGAGTGAAGCCGGCCTGTTCGTCGATCACTCCGCCCACGTACCCGCGTGAGTTCGGCCAGGTCCCGGTGGCGGTTCCGCGCTCCGTACCGAAAGCGGTGAACCTGCGGCGAACACTCTCGCCGGTCAGCGAGTTGATCGCCAACTGCCCGGTCTGGTGGTGGTCGGAGAAGATCCAGTGGACATCCCCGCTGCTGGAGCGGCTGGCGATGACCTCGCCCTCGTGCTCGTACAGGCGCGTCGCCTGGCTGGTGAGCTCCTCCTTGTTGAAGGAGACCTCCATTCCGGGCAGGAACAGCGTCACAGCGTTGCCATCGTCGCGGATCAGGCGTTCGCCTTCGGCGTCGTAGACGAACCGAGAGGTGTTGCCGCCTTCCCGGACGGCGGCGAGCTGCCCTTCGGCATTCCATTCCAGGGTCTGGTCACGGGTGGCGCTGCGCCGGGAGGTCATGTTCCCGGCCTCGTCGTAGGTGTAGGTGGCGAGACCGCTGTTGCCGTTGGAATCGACCTGGGTCACCGCGTGCGGGCGCTCCTCCCCCGCTCCGGGGCGGTGGTAGGTGCTCTCGATGTCCCCGGCCTCGATCAGGCCGCGGCGCGTCTCGGAGGTGCGGTTGCCGAGCGCGTCGTAGGTGTAGCTGTTCCAGTACGGCGCTGCACCGCCGACGTTCTCCCGTGCCGGTCCCCCGTCACAGGCCTGTTCGCCGCCCTGCAGGGAGGTCCACTCGTCGGTGAGGCGTCGCATGTCGTCGTAGGCGAAGCACTGCACGTCGGGGAGGAGGCCCTCAGCCGTGGGCTCGTCCTTGATGCTCAGCACGTTGCCGGCATCGTCGTAGGTGTAGGCCTGCTCGACGAGGGTGCCGTGGCCGACCTCGGGGTGGACCCTCGCCACCGTCACGCGGTCGGTCGCCGGGTCATAAACGCGGGTGGCCCAGGTCTCCCTGGCCTGACTGTTGCCGTCGTTGCGGTAGAAGGTCCGCTGCAGAATCTGTCCGCGGTGGGAGTAGGTGACCGCGTTCAGGTAATCCGTCCGGAAGGTTTCGCTCGCCCCGTGAATGCCGGTCACCAGGCCCGCCCTGTTATAGGCGTAGGTCACGACCTCTTCGGGCAGTCCGCCGGCCGCGGGCAAGGTGTTCGACTTGATGGTGCCGTCGGAGTTGTACGTGGTGCGGAACCGGTAGGGTCCGCCGAGTCCTCCGTTCTCCGGGGTCCGCGGGATGTAGACGGTGGTGGCCGTGGACCGCCCCAGGGGGTCGTAGGCGTGGATGGTGGTGGTGTACTGCTGCCCGTCGACATATCGGACGGCGTTGCTCAGTTGCCCCTTGGCGACGGTGTCGAAGGTCCAGGAGGCGAGCAGCGGTCCGTCCGTCCCGCCCTGGTGCTGACCGGTCTTGCGTCCCAGTGCGTCGTAGACGTACGAGACGGTTTCACCGCGGGCGTCGGTGCGGGAGACGAGGCGGTCGGCGTCGTCGTAGGTGTAGGTGGTGGTCCCCCGGTCGGGGTCCTCGGTCTTGATCTTGCGACCGCGCAGGTCGTAGTGGTTGCGCCAGACGTTTCCGGCCCCGTCGGTGATGGTGGCCACCTCACCGGCTTCGGTGTAGGTGTAGGTCAGAGCGGTGTAGTCGGCCTGGGGGGTGTCCCCTTCGTGCTGGCGCAGCTCGACCGTCTGGCCCAGGGCGTTCTTGATGGTGGTGGTCGGAATGGCCCCGTCGGCAGGGGTCACCAGAACGCGATCCCCCAGGTCCTGGGAATTGGTGCGCCACAGTTCCCCGCCGCGGGAGAGGGAGATGACCTCGACCGGGCGTTCCGCACCGTCGTAGACGGTCTCGGTGTACCGGGGAATGCGGTCGTCCCCTTGGGCCGGCTCGAAGAGCGTCTGCCCGGGCCCGGCCTCCTCGTTGTGGTACCCGTGGCGCTCCTTGATCTTCAACCCGCGGCCGTCGTAGAAGACGTCGCTGATCAGCCGACCGTCGCCGACGGCCGCCGGAGCCTGCTCCTGGCGCAAGCGCAGCAGCCCGTCGTAGATCTGGTAGGTGGAGGCGTAGGTGCCGTCCTCCCTGCGGGTGTGCGTGATGACCGCGGACGGCGCGTCGTTGCGCACGTGGTACTCGAACCGCATGGCGGGGTCGATTCCGTCCGCCTTCTTGCGGTCGGGCGTCCACACCTGGGTGAGGCGGCCCAGGGGGTCATGGGCCATGTCCGTGCGGTTGCCGTTGGGATCGATCTCGGCAACGGGCAGTCCGCGGAGGGGGTCGAAGTGTTCTGTATCGACGTGTCCCAGCGGATTGGTGGTGGTGACGGTGGTCGCCACTCCCCCTGCGATCTTCGGTGAGTAGGAGGTCACCGTGGCGTTGCCCAGGGCGTCGCTCTCGGAGACCGGCCGGCCGAAGGCGTCGTACTCGGTCTCCTGGACCGTCTGGTAGACGGCCGTGGAACCGTCATAGTCCTCGATGCGCTGAGTGGCGGTGGGCAGCCCGGCCGTGGGCGCCTGTCCGTAGCCCCGACCGTCGTAGAGCACCCGCTCATCACTGATGACGTCGCCAGGGCGCGAGGGGGTTGCACCGCAGCCCACAGCGACCTTCTCCGTCCGCGCCACGGCGTCCAGGATTCGCAGGGTGGTGTTGTCGGCGTAGGTGTAACGGGTGCACTGGTCGTCACCGGTGTCGTCGACATCCCCGTGGTGGTGGACCTGGGTGGTACGCCCCAGAGCGTCGTACTCGGCGGTCTCTTGTGTACGCATCCAGCCGCCGTCCACAGCGATGTACTGGGTGGTGGACGCCATCCCGGTCATGCGTGATTCGAGGGTGCCCCAGGAGTAGGTCCGCTGTGCGGTCACCCGGCTCCAGGGCAGGGAGATCGTCTTCTCGACGATGTCCCCGCCCGGTCCGTTGCGGGTGATCTCCTCCAGGGTGAACCCGTTGTACTCGTTGAGGTCGGTGTGCTCGTTGCCCTCACTGTCGGTCACCTTGACCGTACGGGTCCCGGTGGGCTGGCGGTCGCCGTGCATACCGCGGAAGAAGCGGTGCTCGGTCTCCGAGCGGGTCTCGTTCGGCAGGCCCTCGATCACGCGGACCTGCGCGTATCCGCGCCAGTCGGACCAGGTCCGGAGCTTGTCCCGGATGAACCCGTCGGCATCCCGGTAGCGCCAGGCGGCATCACCGACGTAGTCGTAGGTGGTGCGCCGTTCCGGCTGGTCGGTCACCAGGTCCAACTCGCTGACCTGGGTCACCACGTACTTGTGGAACCAGTCGGTGTACTCGCTCTTGCCGTCGGCGGTCGTGTTCACGACGGGGAAGCAGCGGGTGCCGTTGTCGTGGGGCGCAGGCGTCTGCGCCGGATCGCACTCGCCCCCCTCGTAGGTGATGTCGATCTGGCTGCCGCTCTCGGTGAGGATCTTGGTGATCCGCCACTTGAGCATGGGGGCGAAGCCGTCGTCGGTGGTATCGACCCGGTTCTCCATCGGCGTGCCGCCGAACTCCAGCAGCGGCATGCTCTCCTCGCCACCGACGTGGCCGGTGTGCTCGATGGATTGCAGCCACAGGTCCGGCGGAGTGCCGTCACCGGTCTGGGGGTAGGCGTGGGTCAGCTTCCAGGAGTCGACGTTGCGGTAGGTGGTGCCGTCGTGGACCTGGGTGGTGATGCTGTTCAGCTTCTTGCGGGTCCAGAAGGTGGGCGAGAAGCGGTTGGTGCAGTTCTGCCCCTGCGCGCAGTGCTGGTCGAAGGGCACGTCGGGCCAGTGGCTCGCGTTCGCGCTGGTGAACTTGTTCTCCGCGCAGTCGAAGGAGTCCGTGGGGATGCAGCGCTCGCCGACGGAGAAGTTCACCCGGCCCGGCGCGGTTCCGTAGACGTTGTCGGAGCGCAGGCCGTACTCGATGCGGTTGAGGTGACCACCGCGTGTATAGACGGTGGGGGAGTCGGCCTTCATGTTGCGGCCGTAGTAGTTGTTCTCCTTGGTGTAGTAGTACGTCATCACGTTGCCGTGCACGTCCACCACGTAGTCCAGGTTCCATCGCCAGCCCTGTTGGCACCACGAGTCCGCGAAGGAGGACTTGTTGCAGGGCTCCCCGGAGCCGTCCCCGTAAACCGGAGCGGTCCAGGCGGAATTGGTCTCGGTCTTGCCGCTCGAGTAGCCGGGCAGGCGGTTCATACCGAAGTAGTACTGGGTCCCGTCGGTGGTGGTGATACGCCAGTACTCGCCGTCGTTGTCACCGTTGGTGGTGCCGGTGAGGCGTTCGATCTCGGAGGCGTCGTCGTGACGCATGCGCCAGGTGCCGTCCTCGTCCAGGAACATCTCACCGGAGCGACCGTTGAGGGAGAACGTGGCGTTGTGGCGCGACCAGCACAGGTCCCCGGTCTTACCGGAGTCGGGCTGGCTGTCGGAGCAGGGCGCGTACCGGCGCTCGATGAACCCGGGGCTGTAGTTGAAGCCTTCACCGAGCCAGGAGGTCTGGTTGTTGGAGGAGGCGACCCGACCGTCGACCGACCCCGAGGAGTAGGTGAGTTCGATGCCCGGTGTCAGGTCGGAGGCCACCGGAGGCGTGTCGATCGGGTAGTTCCAGGAGAAGTCACCACTCTGGAGGCCCACATCCCAACTGGACGCGGCCGCCAGGTCGGTGGCCTTGTAGTCGCCCCGAGGGCTCTCCCCGGCTGCGGCGACGGCCAGAAGGAGGCCCTCGCCGGCGAGCGCGGGAACGGTTCCGCTGACGGTGCGCGCTTCGGCGTCGTTGTCCGTCGTGAAGAGCTGCGGAGCCCGGTCCTGACAGCCGGTCCCCTCCTCGGCCAGGCAGGGGTCCACTTCGATGAGTTGGAGCCGGGCCCCGAAGTCACCGCCGAAGGCGTCGGCGAACTCCGAGTAGTCGACGGTCAGGTCGACCGGGCCGACTCCGGCGTGGCCGTCGGCCCGGGTCACCCGGAGCAGGAGCCCATGGACGCCGACCGCTTCGGCGGTGTCCTGACCGAGGACCTCGACGTGGACCGATTCGACCGGAGCGGCCTCCTCGACCGTCTCCTCTTCTTCCTGTTCCACCTCGACGTCAGGAACTGCGGGTTCCTCGGCTTCCGGAGACGGTTCCGCCTCAGGAGCCGGCTGTTCGCCGTCCGTCTCCTCTTCGGCCTCGGGTCCGGTCTCCGCCCCACCGTCCTCCGGGCCCCGCTGCGGTTCCCGTTCTCCGGTACCGTCGCCGCCTTCCTCGACCGGCGGTTCCATACCGGTGGTGGGTGCGATCCGCGTACCGTCCGGGTCCGCCTCTTCCGCGGGATCGGTGGAAAAGACCTCCGCCTCGGTCTCCGTCCACGTGGAGAAGCCGTCCTCCGTGACCTGGGAAACGGTGACCAGGCCTTCGACGGCCTCGACCTCCGCGCCGGGCTCGGCCAGCTCGGCTTCTCCGGCGGCCTCCTCCGGCCAGGCGTACGCCGGCGGCTCGTCCAGGTCGGCCTGGGCGACGGTGTCCTCCCCCTCCGCGGCCAGGGTGAACGGCCCTTCGACATCACTGCCGGGTACCGATTCCTCGTCCGTGGCCTCGGGGCGGGTGTTGTAGGTGAGAGAAGCGGCCGGTGCCGCCTGCAGGAGGGCGCCCACCATGACCAGTGCCGCCGTGCAGGTCAGAGGTCGCTTGACCAGTCGGACCAATCGGCTGTTCGCCATGACCCGGGTCGCGGGTGGAGAGGCGTCTTCCAGGGGATCGGAGTTCTTGGCCGACTCGGGGTCGGGACGGCCGGAAAACGTATCGGACACGGCATGCCTTTCTCACAGCTGCCGAAAGCCAACGGGGGATCAGAGGGGCGGGTTCACACGTCTCACGGTGCGGGCGCGGGAGCGATCCCTTCCAGAACCGTGAGGATCTCGCTCTCACTCAGCACGCCGTGGTACAGGTGGACATCGCTGATGTCCCCGGACCACTCGTCGTAGAGCTGGGCCCTGTACTGCGCGGCGCCGATGACGACGGCGCCGAAGGCGTTCCATGGCGATTCCTGCACCACCGTGCTCTGGCGAATGCCATCGACATAGAGCGTGAGCTCCCCTGTCGTGTGGTCGTAGGTGCCGGCGATATGGGTCCAGCGGCCGAACTCCGCCTGTTGCTGGGAGAACGCGCGGTGGCTGATCGACGTACCGTCCCCGTCGTAGGGGGCCTGCTTGAACACCCACTTCTCAGGGCCGGTGTTGTAACCGAGGTAGAAGCCGCTGTGGCGCTGCCCGTCCTGGGAAACGGCGGTGGAGTTGATCCCCACCTCGTCGAGCCGGACCCAGGCCGCGACCGACATGCTGCGGTCCGTACGAAGGGCGGGCCCCTCGGTCCGGATGTGTTCCTGGCCGACCGCGTTCAAGCTCACGCCGGGAGCGAAGGTGACATCGTTCATCGCCTCGTTCCAGGCGGTGAGCGGATCGCCGTGGAGGGTGGCCGTCAAACCGTGGTCGGAGGAGTCGGCGACCGCCGTGCCCTCCGTCTCGTCGAGCCTCCAGCGGCCCTCCAGGGCGATAGGCCGGTTGGCCAGACTCCACACTTCCGAACGTGCTTCGGGGTCGTCGACGTAGACCTCGTCACTGACGACCCGGTCCCACACGCGGACGTCGTCGATCGCGCCGAGCCAGGTACCGATGTGGTTCCCGTGGTACCGGGCACCGCTGACGACGAAGTCACCGTCGGCGTTCCACGGCGTGGTCTGTGTGGCCGTGGCCTGCTTGTCACCGTTGACGTAAAGGGCCAGTTCACCGTTGGCCGGGTCGAAGGTTCCCAGCAGGTGGGTCCACACACCGGTCTCCGCGGCCGAGGTGGAGATCGCCCGGTGTGACACGGACACGCTGTCGCTGTCCGAGGGCGCCTGCTTGAACACCCAGCGCCCGCCCTCGGTGTGCTGGTAACCGAGGTAGAAACCGCTGTTGCGGTCACCGTCCTGGGCGACGGCGGCGAGGTTCTCCGTCGGACTTTCGTCCAGGTAGACCCACGCCGATACCGAGAAGGCCCCACTCGTGTCCACCACAGGGCCGTCCGTGCGCAGGTGGGATCCGCCCGACACGTCGACCGCGGTGCCCTCGAGGCGGTGACCGCCGGAAGGGGCCCGACCGACACGTCCACGGGTCCAGTCCAGCTCACCGCTGGATACAGCGTTCCGGTCACTCTTCACGCTGTCGACGGCGGTGGTCCCCTGCCCCTCGTCGAAGGTGAAGTGCGACAGGGGTCTGCTCGGCGGCGAGACCAGGAAGTAGTAGGCGAGCTCGCAGGGGGAGGAGTTGCCGTACTCGTCAACGGTGCGCGCGTAGATCATGTTCGCCCCGCTGTGATTCGGGGTGAGGGCGATCGTGGCGGAGGCACCCGGAGCCGAAAGGGAGACCTTCGTCTCGCACGAGGTGTCGTTCAGGCTGTAGTAGTACGACGCGGCCCCTTCCACGCCGTTGTTGGTGAAGGTGAAGTCACCGGTGCGCCCGACACTGCCGTGGGCCTCTTCATCGGCCGGATAGTCGGTGGAGGTGACCGTCGGCCCGGTGTCCGGCTTGGTGGTGTCGATCTTGATCCAGCACCATCCGGACCAGGCGCCCCAGGCCGCCTGGTCATGGGCCCGCGCCCGGTACCCGAGCAACTGCCCCTCGGGGAGGCCTGTGACCTTGACCGACCGCTCGGAGCCGTTGGGCCAGTAGCCGACGTCCGCGTAGCCCGATTCGGCCTGGCCGAGGGGGGTTCCCTCACCGTTGGCCGACCAGGAGAAAGCGACCTTGAGCTTCTGTCCTCCCCAGGCGGCACGGGCGTCGTAGTCCCGGATCGTGGCCCGGAGGTTGGTCGTGGTGTTGTTGATCAGGCGGGGCTTGGTCTTGTCCGTGGAGCAGGCACCACCCAGCGAATCGGACATGCTCGAGGTCGCCACCTGGGCCGGCGGGTTGTTGTAGTTGACCACCAGCACCGGGGGCTTGTTCTTGACGTCGAACCGGCGCCACGCGGTGGTGGAGGACTCGCCCTCTTCCTTCAGCCGCAGGTGGATGTGCGAGGCGTCGTTGTCGACCCCCCACTTGTAGGCGGCGGTGGCGTCGAACTCCACCCCGCTGGTGGCGGGACAAGTGGCCCAGCTGCCGCCGACGTTCTGGGTATCGAGCAGGGTGCGGGCGGTGGGCTGGTTGTTCCAGGTGGTCTTGCTGTTGAACGCGTCCACTCGGTGCAGCTGAATCCGGCTGTTGCTCTTGCAGTCATAGGACCAGCTCACCTCGGTACGCAGCGTCGCCGAGTTGATGACCGTGTCGGCCTGGTTGGTGCGCCCCATCACTGTGAACTGGAAGAACGCCCGACGGGTGAAGGTGCCTTCTCCACCGGAGTAGTACCCGACCCCCACGGGCTTGCCGTCCGAGGGGTTGTAGTACGCCTGGTTCGGGAACGTCTTGTCGATGAAACCCCAGTTGGGGCGATTGGCGTTCACCGAAGGGTCGATGTAGAGCGGGAACTCCGTGTCCTCACCGGTCAGCATTTCCCGGTCGGGAAGCAGGCGGATGCTGTCGACGGTGATGTCGGTCTCCACCAGAGCGGTCCGCGCCCCGGTGGTGGGGGCCACGGTCGGGTCCTCGTCCCGGGTCTCCTCGACTCCGGTGGAGTCCCACATGGCGGGGGCCTGGACGCTGAACACTCCTTGGCCGCCCTCGTCGCCGACCGCTTCGATGTTGCCGTGCTCGTCGGACGTCAAGGTCACACCTGTGGTGTCCAGGGGGAGCTCGATCTCGGCGAGCTCGGGCAGCGCGGCAGCCTCGGGGGTGTGCACGACGAGGACTTGCGTGAAGCCTTCGACCCCGGCCGTCAGGACCAGGTCGACGTCGGGCAGCACGTCGGGGTAGGTGGCCTGGTCTCCGTCCAGGACGGGGGTGGGCAGAGGACCGTTCCAGTCGAGTTCGATGCTGTTGGAACCGATCCCGATACTGGCCATGGGGGCGTCGCCGCCGCCGGAGAAGGCGATGTCCATGCCGGCCGCACGGGGTCGGACCAGTCCGTCGGATCCGGCGATGAGAGTGGTGTCCGCGTCGACCCATTCGTCCCCAGAACGGACCCGGACCGGAAGGGCGGAGATCTCCGCGGTCAGAGTGCCATCGGGATTGGCATAGTGGATGGTCTTCTCATCCGTCAGAGCGGTGATCTCGACCGGCTCCCCGGTCTCGCGTGCCAGAGCAAGCGCGTCCTGCTCGGCGGAGTCGATCGCGGAATGGTCCTCGGCCGGGGCCGGATCTTCATCCTCGTTCGCCCAGGCAGGTGGCACGGCCAGCAACGACAACGCCAATGCCGCGGCGGTGGAAACCGCTGTCGCACGGGCCAAGGAACGACGCATGTGGGGGAACCTGTCTAGCTTCAGTTGTGATGGGGGAACGGGATACCAACGCGGATCAAGTTTCCTGGGCAACCCGGGGTGACCGTAATGAAGCGTCGACCGCTCCCGCAAGGCCCCTCTGGGCACCTCCACGGGATGACGCCTCCCCCTCACTCCGACATAGATCCATGAACTGGACATAAACCCCAATGGCCGCAATCGGCCACGAGGGAACCTCTAGAGGCAGAGAGAACACGAATGACTACCCAGAGTTCTCTCACGTTTCACGAAAAGTTCGCATAAGGTCGATGCGTCGTACGAAGGATCCGGCATCGCGTCACGGACGGCGATCCCTTCCCCATCTCTGTCGGAGGACTCCCCCACATGGCCCTGCCCGCCCGTGTCAAGCGTGCGAGTGAACGTCTCCTGCCCACCGCCACCCGCGCCAGGCTGGAAGCCGAGCGCCGCGCGGCCCGGGACGCCGAGAGGGAGCGCGAACGCGAGGCGGGGATCGCCCGCCGTCGGCAGGACCTCCTGGCGGGCGACCCCGATCTGCGGCTCCAGGACGTGAACGGGACCGGGCTGCTGGGCCGCACCGTCACCTCCTTCTCCGCCCGTGACGCCTCGGCCCACAACCTGCGTTTGGTGGTCGAGGCACTGACCCGGGCGGGCATCGACCACTTCCTGGTGCGCGGCCGTTCCCCGCTGCGCCACGTCGTCGGGGTGCACCGGTCGGACAAGAAGCGCCTGCTCGACACCATGCGCGAGCTGTACGGCACCAGCGCCCTGTACGCCATCAAGCCCGGACCCGGCGGGGTGGTCGCCGCCGCCAGCGCCTACGTCGACGGAGCACTGGACGAGAAGGTCAAGTCCGGACTCGTCATCCGGTTCGCCGAGCGGCTGCTCTCCCCCTCCGGACGTGAACTGGCCGGCTTCGAGTTCGGGTGCGACGTGGAGTTCTGGCGCGACGGCGCCAAGATCTTGGAGCGTGAGGACTCCGAGGATCTGCGTGCGAAACTCCGCTCGCAGGCCCCCGAGGACGTGCTCGCCGACTCCTGGGTGGCGCCGCGCCGCAACCGGGTCGCCGACGTGCTGCCCACCGCCGCGCGCAAGCCCGCCACGGTGACCGTGGCCGAGCGCGTGTACCCGACCTTCGAGCCGTTCGCGTGGACGCCGGTGGACGAGGCGCTCTTCCCCGTCGACGTGGTCTACACCTGGGTGGACGGCGACGACCCGGCCCACGCCGCCAAGCGCGCCCTCCACCGCGGTGAAGGGCATTCCTCTCTGGCGGTGGGGGCGTCGAGGTTCACCAGCCGCGACGAGCTGCGCTATTCACTGCGGTCGGTGGAGATGTTCGCGCCATGGGTACGGCACGTGTACCTGGTGACCGACGCGCAGGTCCCCTCCTGGCTGGACACCTCCGCCGCGGGGATCACGGTGGTGGACCACCGCGACATCCTTCCGGAGACGGCGCTGCCCACCTTCAACTCCCACGCCATCGGCGCCCGCCTGCACCGCATCGAGGGGCTGTCGGAGCACTACCTGTACTTCAACGACGATGTGTTCCTGGCCCGCCCGGTGGGGGCCGACCGCTTCTTCCACGCCAACGGCGCGGCCCGGCTGCCCTTCTCCCCGCACCAGTTCGGGGTGGGCGACCCGGTGCCCGGGGAGGCGGCGCCGAACTCGGCGGGCAAGAACGCGCGCGAGCTGCTGGCCGCCGACTTCGGCCGGCACATCACCCACAAGTTCAAGCACGTCCCCCATCCGCAGATCCGCTCGGTCATGGGCGAGCTGGAGGGGCGCTACGCCGAGGCGATCGACCGCACGGTGCACGCCCGCTTCCGGGCGCTGACCGATGTGGGGGTCGCGGCCACGCTGCACCACCACTACGCGCTGTTGACCGGGCGGGCGGTGCCGGGCGAGTACGCGATGCGCTACATCGACATCGGGGCGGAGACTGCGGAGGAGAAGCTCGCGGCGCTGGAGGCCGACCCGGCCGTCGAGTTCTTCTGCCTCAACGACTTCGACACCCCGCCGGAGAGGCAGGAAGAGGTCACCACCATGGTCCACCGGGTCCTGGGCGACCGCTTCCCCTTCCCCTCCCGTTACGAGAAGCCCGCCACCTGACCGCCGACCCTTTCCCTCTCCCGGGCGTCGAACGGGCGGTCCGGGCTCCGGGACGCGGCGCCGGTCGCACCGCCGGGGCGCCGGAGGTTCCGGCGCCCCGGTCGGGAGCGCTGAAAAGGCCGGGGAACGGAGGGGCCCGGAGCGGGGGAACCGGGGTCCGGGTCCTCTCCTCTTGGTTGGGGTCACCAGCCGCCGTCGGGGTCCTCGGCGTCCAGTGGTGCGAGTACTCCGAAGGTGCCCTCGTCGTCGTAGAAGTGCTCCTCCCCCTCCTGGTACTCGTCCTCCTCGAAGTGCGGCGCCATGGGTGCCCTCCTGTCGTGCCGGTCGGCTGTGATCAGGACGCCGGTTCTGGCAAACGGGTTGCCATAAAAACCCCATACGTTTACAAAAGGCGCATGTCGCCGCGAGGCCGCCGGGGGCCGGGCATGTGAACTGGGACACTGTTTCCGCAGCTCAGGGCTACGCCGCGACACAGATTTCATCTCGACTGGACAACGTCAACCCTTTTATGGCCGGATCCGGACAAAGCCCCCGGATACTGAAGCGGCAGGGCATTCCCCGGGCGCCGTCATCCCTCCGGCGCCCAGCCGCGCGCCCGGACCACGGCCGCCGCCCCCTGCCCCACCTTCACCGAGCCCAAGGCACACCCTTGTCCTCTTCTGTCCAGAGCCCCGTGCTCAACACTCTGCGCGCGCCCGTGTCCCGGCGCCGCGACGACATCGAGGGGCTCCGCGCGGTCGCCGCGGTCCTCATCGCCGTCTACCACATCTGGTTCGGCACGGTCTCCGGCGGCGTCGACGTCTTCCTGCTGCTCACCGGCTTCCTCGTCACGGGGTCGATGGTGCGGGCGCTGGAGCGCGACGGCCGCATCGGCGTCGGCGCGTTCTGGAGCCGCACCGTCCGGCGGCTCTTCCCCGCCGGGGCGGTGGTGCTCGCGGCGGTGCTGGCCGGTGCGTTCCTGTTCATGCCGCGCTCGTCCTGGACCGCCGTCATCGCCGACGTGCAGGCCGCGGCGCTGTACCACGCCAACTGGCACCTGGCGCTGGGCTCGGTCGACTACATGGCGCGGGACTCCTCCTCCAGCCCCGTCCAGCACTTCTGGTCGCTGGGCGTGCAGGGGCAGTTCTACCTGCTGTGGCCGCTGCTGCTCACCCTCGCGGCCCTGGTGGCCGCGCGGCTGGGCGGCCGGGTGCGGGCCGCCGCGGCGGGCACCGCCGCCGCGGTGTTCGCCCTGTCGTTCGGGTACTCGCTGTGGATCACCGCCACCGAGCCGACCTGGGCCTACTTCGACACGGGCGCCCGCCTGTGGGAGCCCGCGCTGGGCGGCCTGCTGGCCCTGTTCCTGCCCTTCCTGCGGCTGCCCCGCGCGCTGCGCCCGGCGGCGGGCTGGGTCGGGCTGACCGCCCTCGTCGCCTGCGGCGCGGTCATCGGGGACTCGCTCCCCTATCCCGGGGCCGCCTCGCTGTGGCCGGTGCTGGCCGCGGCCCTCGTCCTGGCCGCGGGCGCCGGGGAGGCGCCCGGGCGGTGGTCCGCCGGCCGGCTGCTGGGCCTGCGCCCGCTGGTGTGGCTGGGCCGGCACTCGTTCCCGCTGTTCCTGTGGCACTGGCCGGTGCTGGTCTTCTACCTGGAGGTCACGGACCGGGTGCGGCCGTCGTTCACCGGCGGCCTGATGGTGCTGGGCGCGTCCCTGGCCGCCGCCCTGGCCACCTCGTGGATCCTGGAGGGCGGCATCGACCGGGTCCTGCGCGACCGGCGGACCCCGTCGTGGTCGCTGGCCGCGGGCGTGCTGTTCGCCGTCCCGGTCCTGGTCGGCTCCCTGGCCTGGGGCGCGGGCATCGAGCACGAGCGGGAGGTGCGAGCCCGGCTCAGCCAGGACCCGACCGCCTACCCCGGCGCCGCCGTGCACCTGAGCCCGGACCTGGCGGCGAACCTGCCGCCGCTGCCGGTGTACCCGGACACCACCACGGTCAAGCAGGACACCATCGCGCAGACCAGCGAGTGCAACGTGACCATCCCCTCCACCGAGCTGATCTCCTGCGAGTTCGGCGACGTGGACTCGGAGTACACCCTGGTCCTCGCCGGCAGCTCGCACGCCCGCCACTGGTTCCAGGCACTGCGGCCGATCGCCGAGCACCACGGCTGGCGGCTGGTCATCATGACCAAGAACGCCTGCCAGTTCAGCGCCGCGGAGCAGGAGCTCGAGGGCCGGGTGTACGAGGAGTGCACCGCCTGGAACGCGCAGGTCGCCCAGGAGATCGAGCGGACGGCCCCGGACGCGGTGTTCTCCCTGGGCACGCTGTCCCAGCAGGGCGACGGGTCGCAGGAGCACGTGCCCGACGGGTTCGTGCGGCGGTGGGAGTGGCTGGAGGGGCTCGGCGTCGACGTGGTCGCCGTCCGCGACACCCCCCGCTTCTCGTTCGACGTGGCCGACTGCGTCGACCGCGGAGGCCACTGCGCCCAGGACCGGGGGTACACCCTGGCCGACTCGTCACCGCTGGCGGCCGCCGCCGGGGCGGGGCGCCTGCCGGGCAACGTGCGGACCGTGGACATGACCGGCTACCTGTGCGGCGACCGGGAGTGCCCGGGGGTGATCGGCAACCAGCTGGCCTACTACGACGACAACCACTTCTCGTTCGCGTTCTCGTCGTCGCTGTCGGTCCTGCTGGAGCCGCTGCTGCTGGAGGCGCTGCCCGACGCCCCGGTCGCCGACGCCACCCTCGCCGACCGCACCTCCACGCTCATCGACGGCGTCGAGGAGGCCGCCGCCGGCTGACGGGTCCGCCCGCCGGGCGACAGGGGCCGCCGGACCCGCGTCGGGCGGCCCCTCGCGTTCAGGGGGCCGACCACTGGGCGCGGGGGCCCTGCCGGAGCAGGGACGGGGCGGCGCCCAGGTCGGCCAGCACCCGGCGGCGGGCGCGGCGGTGCACCCCCGCGTCGAGCAGGGCCGGTCGGGCCGGGAGGTCGCCCAGCCGGGCGCGGTGCACCAGCGCCGCCAGGTGGCGGGTCCAGTCCTCCCGCTGCGGCGGGTGGAAGTGGTTCTCCCGCGCCCAGGCCGGGTAGGGCGCCCGGAAGCGCAGGGCGCGCAGGTCGTCGAGGGTCCCGAAGACGCCCCCGTCCTGGAACACCGTCGCCCCCGGGTCCTCGCCGACGTCGCCCAGGATGATCACCGGGACGTCCAGGGCGAGGGCCTCCAGGGCGGCCGGGGAGCCGACGGTGACCAGGCCGCGGGCCCGGTCCAGCTGGTCGGCCACCGGCCCGGGGCGGAAGAGCACCGTGTGGTCGTGGACCCGCCCGGCGGTGACCAGGCCGCGCCACAGCCCGGCGTAGTCGCCGCCCGGCGCCTCGGTCCGCCGCTCGCCCGGGCACACCACGACCTCCAGGTCCGGGCGGCTCTCGGCCAGGTCCGCCAGCGCCTCCAGGATGCGCTCGCGCTGTCGCGCGGTGCCCGGGGCCCGGTCCTGGGCGGCGAACACGACCCGGTGCGGACGCCCCCGGCGGCGCTCGCGGGCCGCGGGCAGCGGCAGCCCCGCCAGGGCGACCCCGGTGCCCACCCCGAGCTTCTCTCCCAGCTCGGAGAAGGCCGCGACCTCCCGCAGGCTGTGCAGGACCAGCAGGTCCGCGCGGGCCCGGTGGAGCCACTCGTGCTCCCCGGCGGGCAGGGCGGGCCCGGGCAGGGTGGTGACCACCACGGGCCGGCGCCGCCCCGTCGGCAGGATGTCGCCCAGGGCGTCGGCCACCCGGGCGGTGCAGTTGAGCATGACGACGTCGGGCACCCGGCGGCGGACCAGGCGGCGCAGCTCGGGCAGCGTCAGGACGGGGACCCGGCGGCCCGCGAGCCCGCTGTCGGCGACGGCCCGGCGCAGCTGCGCGGGCGCGGGGGTGATCGGTGACCGCACGACGGCGAGGCCGACGGTGTGACCGTGGCCGGGCAGGGCGTCGAACATGGCCGCGGACAGGCGAACGTACGGTTCGGAGTCCGCAACGGCCACGACCGTCAGGTCCATACCGCCGAGGTCGGGGTCGGTCACGTCGGTCCTCCTGGGTGGGTCCGCGCGGCACCGGGAACGCCGAAGTGGCCGCGGTGGGTTCGGGATACGCCGACAGACTACACACCCAAAGTATTGGCCTGGATACCCTTCGCAGTAATGACTGTTCGTCGGGGTGGTCATCATCTCCCCTGGAGGAATCGGGCCGTCCGGCCGAACCGCCGCCCGCCCCGCCCGCGTTGACCGCTGTGCAAACGGACGATCGACGCACGGGGGATGTGCATGGCCGCAGTCGAGGGAGTGGGGACCGCCGCGGACGACCGGCCGCCGGGCCCGGCGGCGCCCGGTCCGACAGCGTCGGGGTCGGGCCCGGGGCGCGGGGGGCCGCGCGAACGCCTGCTCGGGGTGGACGCGGCGCGGGGCCTCGCGCTGTTCGGGGTCTTCGTCGCGCACATGGGGGTGCCGCTGACCCTGCTGCTGACCGGGGCGCCCGACGTCCACGCCGTGTGGGAGGAGGACTACTCCGGCCCCGGGATGCTGGTCGTGGAGGCGGTGGGCGGCGTGGTCAGCGGCCGCTCGGCGGCGCTGTTCGCGTTCCTGGCCGGGGTCTCCCTGGTGCTTCTGGCCGGACGCGCCCGGCCCGGGACGCGCGCGGAGCGCAACCGGGTCCGGGTCCGGATCGCGGTGCGCGCGCTGCTGCTCGTCGCCATCGGGTACGCCCTGGCGACGCTGGGCTCGCTGTCGGTGATCCTGCACTTCTACGGGGTGTACTTCCTGCTGGCGATCCCCCTGCTGTGGCTGCGCACCCGCCACCTGGCGGCGCTGGCCGTCGCGGCCGCCCTGGTCGGTCCGCAGGCGACGCTGGCCGTCCAGCACCTGCCGGCCGAGCTCGGCTGGTCCGGCGCCTGGGCCGGCGAGGAGGAGTGGACGGCCGAGGACGAGGCCGAGTGGGAGGCCACCTGGGGCGACCCCGAGTGGGTGGCGGAGAAGGAGGAGTACTGGGCCTCCCTGGAGGAGAGCGGCGGGGATCCCCTCGCCGCGGAGGAGGGGTTCGCGGAGGACATGCCCCTGTTCTCCCTCGAAGCGCTGGAGGGGCCGCTGGACCTGCTGGTGTTCGGCCTGTACCCGGCGACGGTGTTCCTCGCCTACGTCCTGGCCGGGATGGTGGCCGCCCGCAGCGGGCTGCGCTCGCGGAGGGTGCGGTGGTGGCTGGTGGGCGGCGGGGCCGGGCTGGCCGTCCTGGGCTACGGGTCGTCCTGGCTGCTGCTGGGGCCGCTGGCCCGGTTCCTGCCCGGCGAGGACGAATACTCGCTGTGGCGGATGCCGCTGGAGGCCGGCTCGCACAGCAACACCACCTTCGAGGTGCTGGGCAACACCGGGGTGGCGATGGCCGTGCTCGGCCTGTGCCTGCTCCTGGCCGGAACGCGCCCGATGCGGGTCGTGCTCTACCCGGTGGCGGCCATGGGCGCGATGACCCTCACCCTGTACACCGCGCACGGCGTCGTGCTGTGGGCGGTGTACGGCGGCCTCCTGCCCGGGTGGGCCGGGTGGGTGGAGACCTACACGGTGGAGGCCGTCCTGGCCTGCTCCCTGGTGATCGCCACGGTGTGGCGGCTCACCCTGGGCGCCGGGCCGATGGAGAGGCCGGTCACCGCCGTCTCCCGGGCGGTCGCCCGGTGGACCGTGCGCGACCGGTCCGCGGCGCCCCGGGAGGGCGCGGCGGGGACCCCGTCCTGACGTGACGGAGGCCGCCCCGGGAGGGGCGGCCTCCGGATCGCCGTACCGGTGGCGGGGCTACTCGCCCTTCCACACCGGGGCGCGCTTCTCGGCGAAGGCCGCCGCGCCCTCCATGGCGTCCTGGCTGACGAAGACCGGGCCCGCCAGCTCGTTCTGCTTCTCCCACATCTCCGACGTGGACCAGTCGTCCGACTCGGTGATGATCTGCTTGGAGACCCGCACGGCGAGCGGGCCGTTGGCGGCGACCCGCGCGGCCAGCTCCTTGGCGCCCTCCAGGGCGCCGCCCTGCTCGGTGACCCTGTTGACCAGGCCCAGCTCGGCCAGGCGCGGGGCGTCGACGAAGTCGCCGGTCAGGGCGAACTCCATCGCCAGGTTGCGGGGGATGCGGTGCTGCAGGCGCAGCAGGCCGCCCGCGCCGGCGACCAGGCCGCGCTTGGCCTCGGGGATGCCGAACTTCGCGTCCCGGGCCGCCACGACCAGGTCGCAGGCGAGGACCGCCTCGAACCCGCCGGCCAGGGCGTAGCCCTCGACCGCGGCGATCAGCGGCTTCTTGGGCGGGGCCTCGGCGAAGCCGCCGAACCCGCGGCCCTCGACCAGCGGGACCTCGCCCTTCATGAACGCCTTCAGGTCCATCCCGGCGCAGAAGGTGCCGCCCGCGCCGGTGATGATGCCCACCGTCAGGTCCTTGCGCGCGTCCAGGTCGTCGAGCGCCTCGGCGATCCCGCGGGCGACCGCGGCGTTCACCGCGTTCTTGGCCTGCGGACGGTTGATGGTGATGACGGCGACGCCGTCCTCGGCCGTGTAGAGAACCTCGTCGGACACGGTGTCCCCCTACTTCGGCGGCATGCGGAGGGCGCCGTCGATGCGGACGACCTCGCCGTTGATGTAGCTGACCTCGAGAAGGGTGCGGGCCAGCTTGGCGAACTCGGCGGCGGTGCCCAGGCGCTTGGGGAAGGGCACCGGCGCGGCCAGGCGCTGCTTGAACTGCTCGGACGCCTCGCCCTCGCCGTAGATCGGCGTCTCCAGGATGCCGGGGGCGATCGTGTTGACCGTGACGCCGACGGCCGCGAGGTCGCGGGCCGCGGGCAGGGTCATGCCGATGACGCCGCCCTTGGAGGAGGAGTAGGCGATCTGGCCGATCTGGCCCTCGATGCCGGCCAGGGAGGCGGTGTTGACGATGGAGCCGCGCTCGCCGTCCTCGTTCACCGGCTCGGTCTTGGCGATCTCGGCCGCGGACAGCCGCAGCACGTTGAAGGTGCCGATGAGGTTGACCTGGATGACCTTCTGGTAGCTGGCCAGGTCGTGCGGGTTGCCGAACTTGTCGACGGTGCGGGTGGCCCAGCCGATGCCCGCGCAGGAGACGGCGACCCGGAAGGGGGCGCCGGTGTCGACGGCGGCCTGGACGGCCGCCTTGACCTGCTCTTCGTCGGAGACGTCGGTCGCGACGAAGACGCCCCCGATCTCCTTGGCGATGGCCTCGCCGCGTTCGGCGTTGAGGTCGGCGATGACGACGGTGGCACCGGCGGAGGCGAGTTCCCTGGCGGTGGCCTCACCGAGGCCACTGGCGCCGCCCGAGACGAGGGCGGAGATTCCGTTCAGATCCATGGGCCGCACTCTACAGAGGATGTGACCCACGCACTAGAACCGGGTTCGGTCAACCGGGTCCGCCCCGGAGCCGGGGGCGCGCACCCCCACCCGGACACGCTCCGCACCCGAAAGGACACGAATATCGCCGGTGATGCGGATCACAGGAAAAGAAAACCCCTCACCGCACCCCGGAGAGGCCACCCGGCCGCCGCGGAACATAACGAATCAGTCTACCCCGTAAACCGCACGCTCTCCTGCGGCGTGCTACAAGAAGCCCACCCACAGGAAGAGCCCCCCGAAAACCTTTGACCACCCCTGGGAAAAACCGGGAAACCCGTGCCCAGCGGCCGGTACGACCAGCGGGAAGCCTTGCCGGAAAGGCGTTGCCGAGCGTAGGCGAACGCTCACGATACATCCTGGCGGGCGTTCGCATAAAGACGATTTCCACGGTGCGAAGAATGGCGTAATCTAAGCCGACCAGTCTCGGAACACCGTTCCACCCCCTCGTTCACCCGGAGTTGTGCCTTGCGCGTCACCGCCATCATTCCCGCACGGGGCGGTTCCAAGGGAATTCCCCTCAAGAACATCGAACCCGTCGGCGGTGTCCCCCTCATCGCACGCGCCGTGCGCTCCTGCCTGGCGGCGGAGGGCGTCACCGAGACCGTCGTCTCCACCGACCACCCCGCGATCGCGGCCGCCGCCCGCGCCGCCGGAGCCCGCGTCCTGGAGCGCCCCGCCGACCTGGGCGGCGACACCGTCTCCTCCGAGGCCGTCCTCCTCCAGGCCCTGGACACCCTGGAGGCCGCCGGCGAACTGCCCGACGTGACCGTGTTCGTGCAGTGCACCAGCCCCTTTATCGACCCCGCCGACCTCGACGCCGCCGTCGCCCGCGTCACGGGGGACGAGGCCGACAGCGTCTTCTCCGCGGTGCCCACCCACGCCTTCCTGTGGGCCCGCCGCCCCGAGGGCGCCCGCGGGGTCAACCACATCCACACCCACCGGCCCCGCCGGCAGGACCGCGAACCCCACTACCGCGAGACCGGCGCGTTCTACGTCGTCGACACCGCCGGGTTCCGCTCCCACGGCCACCGGTTCTTCGGCCGCATCGACCTGTGCGAGGTCCCCGAACTGCACGCGTTCGAGATCGACACCCCCGACGACCTGCGCCTGGCCCGCGCCCTGGCCCCCGTCGCCGCGCCCGAGACCGCCCCCGTCGACATCGACGCCCTGGTCACCGACTTCGACGGCGTCCACACCGACGACCGCGTCACGGTCTCCCAGGACGGCACCGAAGCGGTCTCCGTCAGCCGCTCCGACGGCATGGGCGTGCGCCTCCTGCGCGAGGCGGGCGTACGGGTGCACATCCTGTCCACCGAGGTGAACCCGGTCGTGCGCGCCCGGGCCGACAAACTCGGGGTCACCGTCCTGCACGGCCTCTCCGACAAGCGGGCCGCCCTCGCCGCCTGGCTGTCCGAGGAGGGCCTGGACCCCTCGCGCGTCGCCTACCTCGGCAACGACGTCAACGACCTGGGCTGCATGTCCCTGGTCGGCTGGCCCGTCGCCGTCCCCGACGCGCACCCCGACGTGCTGGCCGCCGCACGCCTCGTCCTGACCCGCCCCGGCGGGTCCGGGGCCGTGCGCGAGCTGTGCGAGCACGTCCTGGACTTCCGCGCGCGGAGCGCGGGCCACGACTCCCCCACGGACGAATCGAACGAGAAGGATGCCACATGAGCAACGGCACCGCCACCGCCCCCGCCGACCTCAGGGCCGAGATCCCCGCCCTGCGCATCGGCCGCCACATGGTGGGCCCGGGCCACCCGGTGTACGTCATCGGCGAGATCGGCATCAACCACAACGGCGACCTCGACATCGCCAAGAGGCTGATCGACGTCGCCGCCGAATCCGGCTGCCAGGCCGTCAAGTTCCAGAAGCGCACCCCCGAGATCTGCGTCCCCGTCGAGCAGCGGGACAAGATCCGGCAGACGCCCTGGGGCGAGATGACCTACATGGAGTACAAGCACCGCGTCGAGTTCGGCGAGGCCGAGTACACCGAGATCGCCAAGTACTGCGACGTCCTGGGCCTGGACTGGTTCGCCTCCCCGTGGGACGTGCCGTCCGTCGAGTTCCTGGAGAAGTTCGACGTCCCGGTGCACAAGGTGGCCTCCGCCTCCATCACCGACCACGAGCTGCTGCGCGCCCTGGCCGCCACCGGCAAGCCGGTCCTGCTGTCCACCGGCATGTCGACGCTGGACGAGATCGACGCCGCCGTGAGCATCCTGGGCGCCCGCAACCTCGTCATCATGCACTCCACCTCCACCTACCCCATGCCCCCGGAGGAAGGGAACCTGCGCACCATCGAGACCCTGCGCGACCGCTACCGCGTCCCCGTGGCCTACTCCGGCCACGAGCGCGGGCTCCAGATCTCCGTGGCCGCCGCCGCCCTGGGCGCCGTCGCCATCGAGCGGCACATCACCCTGGACCGCACCATGTGGGGCTCCGACCACGCCGCCTCCCTGGAGCCCACCGGCCTGCGCAACCTCGTCCGCGACATCCGCGTGGTCGAGCAGGCCCTGGGCGACGGCGTCAAGAAGGTCTTCCCGGGCGAGGAAGAGCCCCGCAAGCGCCTCCGCCGCACGACCGTCTGACCCCTCCCCCGCCCCGCCCATCCCCCATGGACCGCGCCCGGGGACCCGCACGGGTCCCCGGGCCGAGGAGTACCCGTGACCGCCCTGTCGGTGATCATCCCCGCCAAGGACGTGGCGCCCTACATCGGTACCGCCCTGTCGAGTCTGGCCCGCAACCACCACCCCGACTTCGAGTACATCGTCGTGGACGACGGTTCCACCGACGGTACCGGCGACATCGTCGAATCCCACCACAGGACGCTGCCCGGGCTGCGGATGATCCGCAACGAGACACCCGCCGGTCCTTCCGAGGCCCGCAACCAGGCGCTCGCCATGGCCTCCGGACGGTACATCACCTATCTGGACGGCGATGACTGGCTCGCACCGGGATACCTCTCCCGGGCCCTGGCCGCCATCCGGGACCTGGATGTGGACTTCGTCAAGACCGACCACGTCCAGGTGTACGGCGCCAAGCGACTCGTCCACCATGCTCCCGAGGGCCGGATCAACCGCCCGCTGGACCCCCGCGCGGGGATCATGCCCGCCAACTGCAAGACCATGGTGGACTACCCGTACGCTTGGTCGGGGGTCTTCGACCGCGAACGCCTCACCGACGACCTGATGCGCTTCGAACCCGCCCTGCACAGCTGTGAGGACCGGCTGTGGACCTGGCAGCTGCACCTCAAGGCGAAGTCCTACGCCAGGGTCCCCGAGATCGGCGTGTTCTACCGCCGTCTCGTGAGCGATTCCCTGACGCAGGTGGGCGACCAGCGCCAACTGCACTTCCTGGACGCGTTCGCACAGCTCATCGAGCAGGTGTCGACCACCCCCGGGGACGAGGGGTTCCTTCCCAAGGCGGCCCGGAGCTTCTGCGCGATCCTGACGCACCACATCGAACTCGAAGACCGGCTGACCCGTGAGCTCCGCCGCGAGATGTCGGTCCGGGGAACGGCGATGATGCGGGCCCTCCCCGAGGACCTCCTCGATCGGACCCTGCGCGAGATGGGCGGCAAGCGCGCCAAGCGACTGCGCACCTTCTGGGGAGCGGCGTGAATGCTCCCACCACCCCCTCGCCGTCCCGGAACCAGGAGACCATGACCGCCCCGCACCTCACCCAGCTCTTCGCCGTCACCCGCTTCTTCGGCGCGGCGAGCCTGTGCGCCTCCATCGATTCCGGCGAATTCGGCGACCACCACCGGATCCTGCTGGTGGTGGACAACGCCACCGAGCCCGAGGCCGTACCCTCCCTGACGGAGGCCGCCGGATTCGAGGCCCTTCGCTCCCGCTTCCACGAGATCGTCTCCTACAACGAGCTCATCTGGCCCAACCACCCCTCGCACTGGCAGCCCCGCAACAACGACCTGCCCATGCTCCGCCGTATGTTCCGCTCCCACCTGGGGCTGGAGGGGGAGGTCGAACTGGTGCTGGAGTCGGTGCAGGTGCCACCCGCGCGGGCGCTCATGCCGCTCTTCCCCGGTTCACCCGTCACCGTCTACGCCGACGGCCTGATGAGCTACGGGCCCACCCGCGACACCCTCCCCCTGGAAACCGTCACCGCGGTGGAGCGGGTCCTGCACCTGGACCTGGTACCGGGGTTGGCACCGTTGTTGCTCAGCGAGTACGAGGTCCCCTCCCGACCGGGGGACGGCACCGCCTTCCGAGCGGTCATGGCCGAGGTCGCCGAGCAGGCGGGGCTGCGTCCGCAGATCTCCGAAGAGACCCCTCCGGCCCTGGTCCTGGGACAGTACCTGTCGGCTCTGGGCTTTCTGACCCCCGAGGAGGAGACCGAACTGGAGGTGCGCATGGTCCGGGCCTGCGCTCGGGCCGGTCACCGCCGGATCGCGTTCAAGGCCCACCCCGCGAGCGGGGCCGAGGCGCGGGCCGCCCTTGTGACGGCGGCCGAGGCAGCCGGCTCCCGCCTGGAGTTCGTCGAAGGTTCCCTGCCCATCGAGGCCTACTACGAGGTCTCCCGACCCGCACTGGTGGTGAGCTGCTTCTCCACCGCGCTGAGCACCGCCTCCCGGTTCTACGGGGTCCCCGTCGCCACCATGGGGACCGAGATCCTCCTGGAGAGACTGGCCCCGTACGAGAACAGCAACCGCGTACCGGTCACCATCGCCGACACCACCATGCCGCGGCTGCTGGACTCCGGTGAAACCGTCCCGCCCGTCATCACGGAGGATCGGTACGAGAAGGACCTCGTGCCGCTGATCCGCGCGGTCGGCTACTGCATGCAGGCCGCCTCCTACCCGCAGCTCCGGGACGAGACCGCCGAATACCTGCGCGACTACGACGGCGACCTGCTGCGCCACTTCAAGCGCAAGCGGATCTCCGCCCTGGGCCTGACCGCCCCCGGGGTGCGCCCCTCCGCTCAGCCCCGCGAGGCCAGCGTCCCGCGCAGGTTGGCGCGCAGGGCGCGCAGCCTCCTGCGGGCCCGGCCCAGCTGACGCACGGCCGTCGGGGGCAGCGACAGCCGCATCAGGGAGCGCGTGCGCCTGCGCTGCTGCTCGGGGCCCGTCAGCAGCGACCCCCTCCGCGGCAGCTCCCCCCGGCGTGCGGCGGCCACCAGCGCGGTGAGCCGCCGCACCCAGTCGTTCTCGTGGACCGGGTGGAAGTAGTTGGCCCGCAGCCAGCCGCGGTCCACCCGGCGGAACCGGGCGGCGCGCACGTCGTCCAGGGTGCCCAGCACCCCGCTGCCCTCGAAGACCAGGTTGATCTGCTCGGCGTTCAGTCCGAAGTCGGTGAGCACCAGCGTCGGCACGTCCAGCGCGAACGCCTCCAGGGCGGCGGTCGAGCTGACCGTCACGAACCCCGCCGCGTCCTCCAGGTACTCCACCATCGGCCCGGTGCGGAACGCGACCGCGTCGGGGCGGACCTCCCCGCGGGCGGCCATGTACCGCCACAGGGCCTCGTAGTGGTACCTCTCCTTGTGGGTCTGCGCCTCGTCCTCGCGGGCCCGGAGCTTGACCACCACCTCCAGGTCGGGGCGCGCCTCGGCGAGCGCGGCCAGCCCCAGCAGCACCTGCTCGCGCTGCCCCTGCTCCGCGGGCACCTTGGCCTGGGAGGCGAACACCACCCGCGGGCGCCCGCCGCCGGCCCGGGGCCGGGGCTCGGGCAGGAACGGCAGGGTCGCCAGGCCGATCCCCCCGGTGGCGCCCAGGCGGGCGCCCAGCTCGGTGAACTCGGCGACCTCCCGGTGGCTGTGCAGCACGAACAGGTCGACCGTCGAGCGGTAGAGCCAGGCGCGCTCGGTGGCGGGCACCGAGATCCCGGGCAGCCCGGAGACCAGCACCGGCCGCCACTCGCCGACCAGCGCGTGGGCGAGGGCGTCCACCACCGGCCCGGTGCAGTTGAGCATGAGCACGTCGGGGCGTTCGCGCAGCAGCCGGTTCCGCAGCTCCAGGGCGCCGCGCACCGGCACCTCGCGGCCCTCCATCGGGGTCCCGGCGACGGCGGCCCGCACCTGGTCGGCGGACGGGGCGACCGGGGAGCGGACGACCGCCAGGTCGGTGTCCCAGCCCTCGCCGGGCAGGGCGCCCAGCAGGGCCGCCGACCACTTCAGGTAGGAGTCGGAGTCGGCGACCGCCATGACCCTGATCCGTCCGTCCCCGTCACGTTCCACCCGCGTGCTCCTCATCGTTGACCAGGGCGGCGGTCACCGCCAGATCCTCGCGCAGTCCGGGCGAGGCGAGTTCGGTCCACCAGTGTCCGGGGACCGCGTCCGTGCCGATCGACGCCCCGCGCACCAGCAGCCGCAGGGACACCAGCGCGGTGGAGGGCAGCGACCGCACGGCGTACCCCGGCCCCAGCCCGCGCAGCGTCAGCTCGACCGGACCCCCGGCGCGCACCAGCCGCGCCCGCGGGTCGGCGGCCAGCAGCTCCAGCACCCGCGGGTCCTCCCGCCGGTGGGGGTGGTAGGCCACCGGCCCCTGCGCGAGCTGCCGCTCCAGCCAGCCCAGGTAGTCGGGCAGCCGGAGCAGGCCGTCGTTGACCAGCGCGGTCCCCAGGACGACCCGCTGCTCGGCGGGGTGGTCGTACTCCGGCAGGGAGCGTAGCAGCGGGAAGTCGTGGCGCATCACCCGGATCCCGGCGGCGGCCGCCGCCTCCCGCAGGTCGCCGGGGAGGGGCAGCATGGTGAAGACGGTGAGGCGGCCCTCCTGGGCGGCGCGGCGCAGGACGCGCGCGGCGGCCGTCCCCAGGGCCAGGCGGGCCGGGGTGCGCCGCACCCGCGCGCGCAGCACCGGCTGGACGGACGGGGCGCTGAGCAGCCGCAGCAGGTGCCACACCGCGAGCCCGTCGTCGACCAGGACGAGGCGGCAGCGGGGGGCGCGCGGCAGCAGCCGCTGCACCTGGCCGGAGAAGGCGTCGCCGATGACCCAGGTGAAGTCGGCGGTGCGGGGGCGGGTGGGGCGGCGGGCGAGCGCCGCCGGCGGGGTCGCGGGGAACAGGCCGCGCAGGGCGGCGTGGACGCCGGGCAGGCCGGCGGCGTCCTGGCGCAGCAGGATGCAGCCCTGGGTGGACAGTCCGTGCGCCGCGTACGCCTCCACGGCGGACAGGAACTGGAGCGGGGATTCCACCCACGCCGACCCGTGCCCTTCGAAGGCCCAGGGTACGTCCGTGGGAAGAGGGTTCACGACGTGGCTTTCTCGGATCAATCAGACACGTGGGTTTCCAGCGTACACAGCGCACATAACGACCACTTCACCGAAGTACGTCCGGCAGGCCCCGTTCAGCCGCTATGTTCCCCCCATGGTGACGAAGGCCGGATTACAGTGGGCTCAGGAATCGACCACGGAGGATTCGATGACCGCCGAGCCGCTCCCCGACTGGTTCATGCCACCGCCCGGCGGGTGGACCGCCGATGCCATGGACGACCTCCCTCCGGGCACCCCCCGGATGGAACTCATCGACGGAGCCCTCATCGTGATGTGTCCCCAGACCATGTTCCATGGCGATGCCATGTGGGAACTGGCGAACATCTTCAAGAAATCGGCCCCCGAGGGCATCCGGGTCTCGATGGAGATGACCACCAAACTCGGCAAGTACCAGCGCCCGGAACCGGATGTCCTGGTGTACCGGGATTCGGGAGAGCCCGCGAAGGAACGGCGCCGACGCACCCACGTCCGACCCGAGGACGTGCTCCTCGTGGTGGAGATCGTCTCCCCGGAATCCCGTTATCGGGACCACATGATCAAGCCGTACCGGTACGCCGATGCGGGCATCCCCCACTTCTGGCGGGTCGAGGACGAGGACGGCACGACCGCGATCCACGTCTACGAACTGGATGAGACGACCAAGAGCTACGTGCCCATCACCATCGCCCGGGGGACCCTGGAGATCACCCGGCCCTTCCCGATGACGATCGATGTCCAGGGGCTCGTCGACTGACGACCCGGCGATGTGTCCCGCCGAGGTCAGCGGGGGCGGTGGGCGGGGCGGCGGCGCCGGGCGGGCAGGGCGTCGCGGGCCAGGGCCGCGGCGCCGACCAGGCCCGCCTCGTTGCCCAGGGCCGCGGCCACCACACGGGCCTCGGGGCGGTAGCCCCGGCCGGTGAGCCCGCGCTCGAACGCCTCACGGGCGGGCCCCAGCAGCAGGTCGCCCGCCTCCGAGACACCCCCGCCGATCACGAACAGCTCCGGGTCGAAGGCCGCCGCGAGGTTCGCCAGCCCCGCCCCGAGCCACTGGCCGGCGTCGCGCATCAGCTCGGTGCAGGCGCGGTCGCCCTTGCGGGCCAGCTCGCTCACCAGCGGCCCGGTGATCCGCCGCACGTCGCCCCCCACGGCCTGGTGCAGCGCGCGAGCCACCGGGGACTCGGCGGCCACCAGCTCGCGCGCCTCCCGGGTGAGCGCGTTGCCGCTGGCGTACTGCTCCCAGCAGCCCCGGTTGCCGCACTCGCAGCGGTGCCCGCCCGGGACCACCGTCATGTGGCCGAACTCCCCGGCCAGGCCGTACCGGCCGCGGTACAGGCGCCCGTTCAGGACGATCGCCCCGCCGATGCCGGTGCCCAGGTTGACCACGACCACGTCATCGACCCCCTGGGCGGCGCCCGCGCTCACCTCCGCCCAGGCCGCGGCGTTGGCGTCGTTCTCCACCACCACGGGCAGGCCCAGGCGCGAGGACAGCGACTCCCGCAGCGGCTCCTCGCGCCAGGACAGGTGGGGGGCGAACAGCACGTTCGCGCGGTGCTGGTCCACGAACCCGGCCGCCCCCACGCCCACGGCGCGCACCGGGTGGCCCGAGCGCAGCTCCTCGACCACCGACACGATCGTGTCCTCCACGACCGCCGGGCTCTTGCTGCGCTCGGGCGTCTCGGTCCGCACACGCGCCAGCACCCGACCGCTCGGGGTGACCACACCCGCGGCGACCTTCGTCCCGCCGATGTCCACCCCGACCGTCAGGGCGTGCCCGTACCGCACCCGGTTCATCCGGTCCCCCCGGTCAGCCCAGCGCCGAACGCACCACCCCGGCGAGGCGCTCGGCGACCGCGGTCGCCTGCTCCTGCTCCGGGGCCTCCACCATGACGCGGACCTTGGGCTCGGTGCCGCTGGGCCGGATCAGGACCCGGCCGGTCCCGCCCAGCTCCTTCTCGGCCTCGCGCACCGCGGCCCACAGCTCCTCGGAGTCGGCGGCGCGGGACTTGTCCACGTCGGGGACATTGATGAGCACCTGCGGCAGGCGGGTCATCACCTTGGCCAGCTCCGCCAGCCCCTGCCCGCGGTGCGCCATGGCGGCCAGCAGGTGCAGGCCGGTGAGCACCCCGTCGCCGGTGGTGGCGTGGTCCAGCAGGATGACGTGCCCGGACTGCTCCCCGCCCAGGGAGAACCCGCCGCGCTTCATCTCCTCCAGCACGTAGCGGTCGCCCACCGCGGTCTCCGCCACGGCGATGCCCTCGCGCTCCATGGCCAGCTTCAGGCCGAGGTTGGACATGACCGTCACCACGAGGGTGTCCCCGGCCAGGCGGCCCGCCTCCTTGGCCTCAGAGGCCAGGATCGCGAGGATGTGGTCGCCGTCGACCACGGTGCCCCCGGCGTCCACGGCCAGGCAGCGGTCGGCGTCGCCGTCGTTGGCGATGCCCGCGTCGGCGCCGTGCAGCCGCACCGCCTCCTGGAGCGCCTCCAGGTGGGTCGAGCCGCACCCCTCGTTGATGTTGTGGCCGTCGGGCGCGTCGCCGATGGCGATGACCTCGGCGCCCGCCCGGCGCAGCGCCTCGGGGGCCACCAGCGAGGACGCGCCGTGGGCGCAGTCCACCACGACCTTGAGCCCGGCCAGGGAGTGCGGGACCGAGGCCAGCACGTGCCCGATGTAGCGCTCGGCGCCGTCGGCGGCGTCGGTGACCCGGCCCACGGCCGTGCCCACCGCCGGGGTCGAGGGCACGTCCAGCAGGCCCTCGATCTCGTCCTCCAGCGCGTCCTCCAGCTTGTGGCCGCCCCGGGCGAAGAACTTGATGCCGTTGTCCGGCGCCGGGTTGTGGCTCGCCGAGAGCATCACGCCGAAGTCGGCGTCGAGGTCACCGGTGAGGAAGGCCACCGCCGGCGTGGGCAGCACCCCCACCCGGACCACGTCCACACCCGTGCTGGCCAGCCCGGCCACCACCGCGGCCTCCAGGAACTCGCCGGAGGCGCGCGGGTCGCGGCCCACGACGGCTTTGGGGCGCCGCCCCTCGACCCTCGGCGCGAGCACCCGCGCCGCCGCGATGGACAACTCCAGAGCGAGCGTGGCGGTCAGGTCCCGCCCGGCGACCCCGCGTACACCATCCGTACCGAACAGCCGTCCCAAGGCGACAGCCCCCTTCAGAAGTGGCGCCGCGTCCGGCGCCGAGAAGATCAGTGTGACCGACAAGCCACGCGAAAAGGAAAGACCCGTACGACGCCCCCGAGTGTCGGGGACGGCGTACGGGTCGGAGCTCAGCCGAGCGCGAGCCGGCGCATGAGCCTTAGCGCTTGGAGAACTGCGGCGCCTTGCGGGCCTTCTTGAGACCGGCCTTCTTGCGCTCCACCTCACGGGCGTCGCGGGTCAGGAAGCCGGCCTTCTTGAGGGTCGGGCGGTTGTTCTCCGGGTCCAGGGACGCCAGCGCACGGGCGATGCCGTGGCGCAGGGCGCCGGCCTGGCCGCTGGGGCCACCGCCGCTCATCCGGGCGAAGACGTCGTAGGCGCCCTCGAACCCGAGCGAGACGAAGGGCTCCTTGATGGTCTGCTGGTGGACCTTGTCCGGGAAGTAGACCTCGAGCGGCTTGCCGTTGATCTTCCACTCACCCGCGCCGGGCGTGATGCGCACGCGGGCGATGGCCGTCTTGCGGCGGCCGGTGCCGGCGCTGGGGCCGGACGCGGTCGGCACGTAGGCGGCGACCGTCTCCTCGGACTCGCTCGTGTACTCGGAGGGGAACTCCTCCGGGTTCTCGGCGTACTCCTGCTCGATGTCTTCGATACCGGTGGGCTCGACCACGGTTCTCCTCGTGTTCTCTGTGAAGTCTCGCGAACGCCTAGGCGGGCTGCTCGATCTTGGTGATTTCGAACGGGACCGGCTGCTGGGCCTGGTGCGGGTGCTCCGGACCGGAGTACACCTTCAGCTTCTTGGCCATCTGGCGGCCGAGGGAGCCCTTGGGCAGCATGCCCTTGACGGCCTTCTCGACGGCCCGCTCGGGGTTCTTCTCCAGCAGCTCGGCGTAGCCGACGGAACGCAGACCGCCGGGGTAGCCGGAGTGCCGGTAGGCCCGCTTCTGCTCCAGCTTCTTGCCGGTCAGGGCGACCTTGTCGGCGTTCACGACGATCACGAAGTCGCCGGTGTCGATGTGGGGCGCGTAGTACGCCTTGTGCTTGCCCCGGAGGAGCGTGGCAACCTGGCTCGCCATACGCCCGAGCACGAGATCGGTGGCGTCGATGACGTGCCACTGACGCTGAACATCGTTTGGTTTGGGGCTGTAGGTGCGCACGATCGTTTGCCTTCGCTCTTCAGTCGGCTGCCCCATCCCCCTGGTTCGGGATGGTGGACTCGTATTACGAAACACACCCGCGGGCGCGGGGCGTTTGGACCGGACGTCCCGTGCCACATCGTCAGGACGATCCGGTGGTGAGTGCGCAGACGATGGTGCGTGGATCGGCACCGGGATCAGTGGATGTCCCGGGGCCCACGGCAACTCAAACGCACGACGGAATATCCTACTGGCCACCGTCGCGCAGGTCAAAGCCAGCGGTTGGGGCAGACCGGCAGGACCACGCTCGGCGGGGAAAGCGCCGGCACGGGGTCACATCCGTGACCTCTCCGCCTTTCATTATGCCCGTTGCGTGGAGTGCTTCGTCCTTTCCGCGCCCGGGTGTTGGTTACCCTTGCACCGAAAGGCCGGTCTCCGCCCGGAACGACGGGCGCCGACGAGATGCCCGTCACCCCGGCGCGCCAGCGGAAAAACCGCGGGCACGGGCTTTGGTCAAGTCCCATCCCCAACGCCTCCGGAGACTCCCATCAGTACCCATCCGAACCCGCCGCAGTACGGTCCCGACGGGCCGGAGCCCGGTGACGGCCAAGACCTGCTCGGATCCGCCCCCGCGAACCCCCAGTACCCCTCCGCTCCCCGGGCGCCGCAGGCGCAGCCGCCTCAGCCCCCTCAGGGGGGACAGCCCATCCCCGGGCACGGCGCCCCCTCCGGGCCGCAGGCGCCGAGCGCCCCATTCGCCCCGAGCGGGCCGCACCCGGCCTACCCGGGACACCGGCCCCCCTCCGGGCCGCAGACGCCGCAGGCGCCGACGCAGGGCCCCTCCGGGGCCCCCGGCGCCCCCTCGGGCCCGCAGGCGCCGCAGAACCCGTACACCCGGCCCGCGGGCACCCCGCCGACCGGACAGTACCAGGGCGCGCCCCTCCCCCCGGCCCAGAACCCTCCCGGCGCGCCGCTGCCGCCCAACCAGACGCAGGGCGGGGCCCTGCCCCCCACCCACACCCAGGGCGGGCCGGTCCCCGGCGGACCGCTGCCTCCCAACCAGACCCAGGGCGGACCGGTCCCGGGCGCGCCCCTGCCGCCCCCGCCGAACCACGGCGGACCGGCCCAGGGCGGACCGCCGCCCAACCAGACGCAGGGCGGAGCCCTGCCCCCCACCCACACCCAGGGCGGGCCTCTGCCCGCGCTCCAGAACCCGCCGGGCGCGCCGATGGGGCCGGGCGCCCGCCCCCCGGCGCCGCACGCCCCCCACCCGCAGGCACAGCACCCGCAGGCACAGCTCCCCCAGGCCCCGTACGCCGCGCCGACCGGCGGCCAGCCGTCCATGGCCCCGCGCCCGCCGGGCACCGGCCCGCAGGCCCCCAGGCCCCCGGTCCCCACGCGCCGCAGGGCCCGTGCCCGGCCAGCCGCCGCCCGCCCCGTACGCCGCCCCGACCGGCGGCCGGCCCCCGATGGCGCCGGCGCCCGGCGCGCCGATGGGCCCGCCCCCCGGCGCGGTGCCCCCCGGCCCGCCCGCGCCCGAGCCGGTGTTCCCGCCCGACGCCATGGGCGCCACCCAGCAGATCTCCGCCGTCCCGGCGGGCCGCGGCGACAACCGGCCGCTCTTCCGCGACGAGGTCCCCGAGGACGCCGGTGCGGACACCGCCCAATTCGACGTCCGGGCCGTCGACGACTACGACGACTACGAGGGCGGGTACGACGACTACGGCCCCTACGACGACGGGGCCGCCAAGCGCCGCAAGGCCCTGATGATCGGCGGGTTCGCCGTCGCCCTCGTGCTCGTCGGCGGCGGGACCTTCTACTTCGCCAGCGGCGGCCTGGGCGGCTCCTCCGGCAACGCCACCACCGTCTCCAGCGAGGACGACGACCCGGGGGCGCTGGCCGCCGAGACCCTCTTCCCCGAGACCCTGGAGATCGAGGGCCAGGGCTCGTTCTCCCGGGTGGCCGTGGACGAGACCGAGGACTGCGCCGCCGGCGCCCACGGCGACTACGGCACCGTGCTCGCCGACAACGGCTGCCGCCAGCTGGTCCGCGCCTCCTACCTGAGCGAGGACGAGGGACAGGCCGTCACCGTCGGCGTCGCCGCGATGGCCGACGCCGAGAGCGCCACCACCGCCCTGGACGCCCAGAACCTGAACGACGCCCAGTGGTTCGCCGGGCTGGCCGGCGAGGAGGGCTCCCCCGCCGAGCGCCTGGGGCACGCGGGCGGCCACGGCAGCGGCGGCCAGTGGGGCCGCTACCTGCTCTTCTCCCTGGCCACCAACAGCGACGGGGGCGAAGAGGGCGCCGAGGACCTGGCCCCGGTCAGCGAGGGCTTCCTGGAGACGGCCTACGACCGGCTGTCCGAGGACCGCGGCTGACCCGCGCCGCCGAAGCCGAAGGGGACGTCCGGGCGGACGTCCCCTTCGTGTTCGTCCCGGCCGCCCCCTGAGGGCGCCCGGCCGGCGGCGGTCCCTAACGGCAGGGCAGCTCGCGGACGCGGCGGGTGGCGGAGGCGCGGGCGGCCAGCTCCTCGTCGGCCGGGTAGCGCACCTCCTCCAGGCTCAGCCCCTGCGGGCCGACCACGTGCACGGCCGGGTCCCGCACCGCGGCGCCCAGCACCCGGGCGGGCCAGTCGACCGGGCGGCGGCCGTCGCCCACCGCCAGCAGGCAGCCCACCAGGGCGCGGACCATGTTGTGGCAGAACGCGTCCGCCTGGATCGTGCCGTGGAGCAGGTGCGGGCCCACCCGCTCCCACTCCAGGCGCAGCAGCTCGCGGATGGTCGTGGCGCCCTCCCGCTTCTTGCAGAACGCCGCGAAGTCGTGCTCCCCGCGCAGCCGCTCGGCCGCCGCGTTCATGCGGTCCGCGTCCAGCGGGTTCTTGTGCCACAGCACGTCCCGGCGCAGCAGCGGGTCCACCCCGTAGGGCGCGTCGCTCACCCGGTACAGGTAGCGGCGGAACAGCGGGGAGAAGCGCGCGTCGAACCCGGGCGGGGCCGGGCGGGCAGCGGACACCCGCACGTCGGGCGGCAGCACGCCGGCCAGTCGGCGCAGCACCCGCTCCCCCTCGCGCTCCCACGTCCCCGCGGGCACGTCGGCCTGGGCCACCTGGCCGCGGGCGTGCACCCCGGCGTCGGTGCGCCCGGCGCAGGTCAGCGACACCTGGGGCAGGCGCAGCACCCGGGCCAGGGCGGACTCCAGCTCGCCCTGGACGGTGCGCCGGTTCGGCTGTACCGCCCACCCGGAGAAGTCCGTGCCGTCGTAGGCCACGTCGAACCGGATCCGGATCGTCGGCTCCGGCACCTCGTTCATCTCGTCCGTCACATCGGTCCCATCGACACCTCGGAAAACACGAGTGCCCGACCCCTGCGGGATCGGGCACTCGTCCGGTCGGTGTGCACCCGGGATGCGCCCGTGTGCCTCACACCCGACCTACTTGCTCTCGGAGTTCTCCTCGGCCGGGGCCTCGGCGGCCTCGGTGGCCTCCGCGCTCTCCTCGGCCTTGGTCTCCTCGACCTGGGCCTCCTCGGCCTTGGTCTCCTCGACCGGCTCGGCCGGGGCAGCGGCGGCGGCCGGCTTGGCGGCCAGCGCCTCGACCAGCTCGATGACCGCCATCGGGGCGTTGTCACCCTTGCGCGGACCGATCTTGGTGATACGGGTGTAACCACCGGGACGGTTCTCGTAGCGCGGGCCGATCTCGGTGAAGAGCTCGTGCACCACGGACTTGTCCGTGATCTTGGTCAGCACCTGGCGGCGGGCGTGCAGGTCACCGCGCTTGCCGAGGGTGATGAGCTTCTCGGCGTAGGGGCGCAGGCGCTTGGCCTTGGCCTCCGTGGTGCGGATGCGGCCGTGCTGGAACAGCGAGGTGGCGAGGTTCGCCAGGATGTGCCGCTCGTGAGCGGGCCCGGAACCCAGACGGGCGCCCTTGGTAGGCGTGGGCATGGTGTCGTTCTCCTAGTGATGCGGTCCACGGCCGCACTCGGCCGGGGACCATGGGGCGACGAAGGTCAGTACTGCTCCGTCTCGACGAAGGACTCGCCCTCGTCGTCATCGGAGCCGAAGGAGTCGGCCGCGGTGCCGGGGTCGAATCCGGGCGGGGAGTCCTTCAGCGACAGGCCCATGTCGACGAGCTTCTGCTTCACCTCGTCGATGGACTTGGCACCGAAGTTGCGGATGTCCAACAGGTCCTGCTCGGAGCGGGCAACCAGCTCACCGACGCTGTGGATGCCCTCACGCTTGAGGCAGTTGTAGGACCGGACCGTGAGGTTGAGGTCCTCGATCGGCAGCGCCAGGTCGGCCGCCAGGGCGGCGTCCGTCGGCGACGGGCCCATGTCGATGCCCTCGGCGTCGACGTTGAGCTCGCGGGCCAGACCGAACAGCTCCACCAGCGTCTTACCGGCGCTCGCCACGGCGTCACGGGGACGGATCGCGGGCTTGGTCTCGATGTCGACGATCAGGCGGTCGAAGTCGGTGCGCTGCTCGACTCGGGTGGCCTCGACCTTGTAGGTCACACGCAGGACCGGCGAGTAGATGGAGTCGATCGGGATCCGACCGATCTCCTGTCCGGCCTGCTTGTTCTGCGTCGCCGAAACGTAGCCGCGGCCGCGCTCGACCGTCAGCTCCATCTCCAGCTTGCCCTTGCCGTTGAGCGTGGCGATGTGCAGGTCGGGGTTGTGCACCTCGACACCGGCCGGCGGAGCGATGTCCGCGGCGGTCACCACACCCGGGCCCTGCTTGCGCAGGTACATCAGCACCGGCTCGTCGTGCTCGGAGCTGACGACCAGGCCCTTGAGGTTGAGGATCATCTCCGTGACGTCCTCCTTGACACCGGGCACGGTGGTGAACTCGTGCTCGACGCCCTCGATCCGGATGCTGGTGACGGCCGCACCCGGGATGGAGGACAGGAGGGTCCTGCGCAGAGAGTTTCCGATGGTGTAGCCGAAGCCCGGCTCCAGCGGCTCGATGACGAACTTCGAGCGCAGGTCCGAGAGCGGCTCCTCGGTCAGCGTGGGACGCTGTGCGATCAGCATGGTCCGTGTTTCCCTTCCACATGGCCGCCCGCTATTTGACGGCCACCGACGGGCACCGGCGAGGTGCCCGCATTTCCACTCGGATTCCTACCCGGCCCGCGCGGTCCCGGAGCGTCTCCGGGGCCGGCGCGGGTTCAAGCGCGGCGGGGCGCCCGCGTGGATAGGACCGCGGGCGCCACGGCCGGGATCAGACCCGGCGGCGCTTGGGCGGACGGCAGCCGTTGTGCGGCACCGGGGTGACGTCCTGGATCGAGCCGACCTCCAGCCCGGTCGCCTGCAGCGAGCGGATGGCGGTCTCGCGGCCCGAGCCCGGCCCCTTCACGAAGACGTCCACCTTGCGGACGCCGTGCTCCTGCGCGCGGCGGGCGGCGGCCTCGGCGGCCATCTGCGCGGCGTAGGGGGTCGACTTGCGCGAACCCTTGAAGCCCACCTGGCCGGAGCTGGCCCACGAGATCACGGCACCGGTCGGGTCCGTGATGCTCACGATCGTGTTGTTGAACGTGCTCTTGATGTGAGCGTGTCCGTGGACAATGTTCTTCTTTTCCTTGCGGCGCACCTTGCGCGCAGCACCCTGACGGCCCTTAGGCGGCATGAGCGAAACTCCCAGAGATCATCGGTCCGTTGTTGTCTCGGACGCGGTCGAAAGGTCCGAGCGGACTACTTCTTACCGGCCTTCTTCTTACCGGCCACGGTCTTCTTCTTGCCCTTGCGGGTGCGCGCGTTGGTCTGGGTGCGCTGGCCGCGGACCGGGAGGCCACGGCGGTGGCGGATGCCCTGGTAGCTGCCGATCTCCATCTTGCGACGGATGTCGGCCTGCACCTCGCGGCGCAGGTCACCCTCGACCTGGTAGTTCGCGCCGATCCACTCGCGCAGCTTGACCAGGTCCTCTTCGGACAGCTGGTACACGCGGGTGTTGCCGTCGACACCGGTTTCCTTCAGGGTCTCGAGCGCGCGGGTGCGGCCGATCCCGAAGATGTACGTGAGAGCGATCTCCACCCGCTTGTCGCGGGGAAGGTCGACGCCTTCAATACGTGCCATGTGGGCGAAACTCCATCCATGCCTTCGCGGAGGTCTGACCCGCTCCACCCTCTCGTCGCCCAATCGACGAGGCCCCGGCCTCCGACCGGGGGTTCTCCCCGGGCCGGCCGCGTCGCGCGGCGCCCGGAGATCGGAACAGGTTGTTCGTTGTGTGATGCGGTCCCGCACCGGGGGCACTCCCCCGATCGGGTCCTGCGGCGTGAAGCCGCGGCCGGCGGGCCGGGGTGGTTAACCCTGGCGCTGCTTGTGCCGCGGGTCCGCGCAGATGACCATGATCCGACGGTTGCGACGGATCACGCGGCACTTCGCGCAGATCTTCTTGACGCTCGGCTTGACCTTCATGGTGACTCCGAACTCGGAGCCGTCCCGGCCGTGGGGCCCGGACGGTCTACTTGTAGCGGTAAACGATGCGCCCGCGCGTGAGGTCGTACGGGCTCAACTCCACGACGACGCGGTCGTCGGGGAGAATGCGGATGTAGTTCATCCGCATCTTGCCGCTGATGTGGGCAAGGACCTGGTGCCCGTTGTCGAGCTCTACCTTGAACATCGCGTTGGGTAGGGACTCGACAACGGAGCCCTCGATCTCGATGGCGCCGTCTTTCTTGGCCATGTCCTCCACGCCTCGCTCATCAACTGGTCGATCATGACAACCCGACGCGACCCCGGTGTCCCTTCACACGACGCGAAGGCACCGACGACGGGGGGACCCGCGTCGCCGACACCGAGGACACTGGAAGATCGGGCCAACTGCAAGAGCGGTACGTCGCTGGAAGGACGTGGTGCGAAGAAGGCAGACTGACCCAACAGCCCGCGTATGGGCAATGACAGTCTATCCCCTCGGGGCAACCACTCCGGACCGCGACCCGTACCGCCCCCGGCCACAACGCCGCGGCCGGGCGTTCTCTTCCCGGTCCGCGCCCTCTCGGTCCCCGGAACCCCGGCGGCACGCCCCTTCGGGCCCGCTCCGCCCCGGTCCGCGCCCGGCGGGGCTACTCCCCGATCTCGTCCCGGCGGCCGCGGCCGCTGGCCAGGACGCCGACGGTGACGACGGACATCACGATCCCCCAGGGCCCCAGGACCCACAGGAACCACGGATAGTCGTAGTCCGTGGTGAGGTAGAGGATGAACCAGATCACGAAGCACAGGACGTTGACCCCGGCGTAGAGCATCCAGGGCACCATCAGCGCCGGGTCGCGCAGGGTCAGGACCGGAGGGGCCGCCCCCTCCTCCCGGCGCGGCGCGGCGCCGCGGACCTCCGCGAGGTCGCGTTCGGGCAGGTCCTGGGTGACCACCTCGAGCTCGTCCACGGTCCGCGCCTTGTAGGCGCGGCCCAGGCGCTCGGTGAACTCCTCGTGGTCCAGCCGCCCCTGCGCGAAGTGCTCCTGGAGGAGCTGCGCGACGCGGTCGCGGTCGGCATCGGACGTACGGGTCGACGGAACCGGGTCGGACACTGCGCGCACCTCGCATCCCGTGAGTGCTGCCGTCCCCCGCGCCGGGCGGCGGGAGCCGGGCCCGGCCTACCAGGCGGGCTGGACGAATCCCATTCGAGAGATCTTATCCCGGTCCGACTCGCGGGCGGTGAGCACGAGCGGGCCGTCCGCGGTGATCGCGACCGAGTGCTCGAAGTGCGCGGCGCGTCTGCCGTCCCGGGTCACCACGGTCCAGCCGTCGTCCAGCTGGAGGACGTCGTGGCGGCCCAGGGTGGTCATCGGCTCGATGGCCAGGCACATGCCCTCGACGAGCTTGAGGCCCTTGCCCCGGCGCCCGTGGTTGAGGACGTGCGGCTCCATGTGCATCTCGGTGCCGATGCCGTGGCCGCCGTACTCGCGGACGTTGCCGTAGCCGCCGTTGGCGGAGATGTAGTGGTCGATCGCGTGGCCGATGTCGCCCAGGCGCTTGCCGGGCCGCAGCTCGGCGATGCCCCGCCACATCGACTCCTCGCAGACCTCCATCATCCGCAGGTCCTCGGGGCGGGCCTCGCCGACCGCGACGGTGATCGCCGAGTCGCCGTGCCAGCCCTCCAGGACGGCCCCGCAGTCGATGGAGATGATGTCGCCCTCGGCCAGCACCCGGTCGGCGCCGGGGATGCCGTGGACGACCTCCTCGTTGACGGACGCGCAGATGGAGCCGGGGAACCCGTGGTAGCCCTTGAACGAGGGGGTCGCGCCGGCGTCGCGGATGACCTTCTCCGCCAGCGCGTCCAGTTCGAGGGTGGACACCCCGGGCCGCACCGCGGCCCGGAGTGTGTCCAGGGCGCGGGCCACGACCCGGCCCGCCTCCCTCATCAGGGCGATCTGCTCCGGCGTCTTGATCTGCACGCCGTTCGCCTTGCCGAACATCAGGACCCGGCCCCGGCCTTGCCCTCGATGGCGGCCATGGCCCGGCCGGTCACCTCGGCCACGGGACCCGTGGCCGCGATGGTGGCCAGCAGGCCCTCCTTCTCGTAGTACTCCACGAGCGGGGCGGTCTGCTCGCGGTAGACCTTCAGCCGGTGGCGGATGGTCTCCTCGCGGTCGTCCTCGCGCTGGTACAGCTCGGCACCGTCGTCGTCACAGCGCCCCTCGGTCTTGGGGGCGTCGTACTCGACGTGGTAGACCCGGCCGCACTGCGGACACGAGCGGCGGCCCGAGAGCCGGCGCACGACCTCGTCCTCGTCGACCCTCAGTTCCAGGACGACGTCGAGCCGGGTGTCGAGGTCGCGGAGCATGCCCTTGAGCGTCTCCGCCTGGGGGACGTTGCGGGGGAACCCGTCGAGCAGGAAGCCCCCGGCCGCGTCGTCCCGGGCGAGCCGGTCCTTGACCATGGCGTTGGTGACCTCGTCGGGGACGAGGTCACCCCGGTCCATGTACTCCTTGGCCTTCTTACCGAGTTCCGTGCCACCGCTGACGTTGGCCCGGAAGATGTCGCCTGTGGACACCTTCGGGATCGACAGCTCGGCCGCGAGGATCTGGGCCTGGGTGCCTTTGCCGGCCCCAGGCGGCCCCACCAATACAGCACGCATTTATCGCAGAAAACCTTCGTAGTTCCTCTGCTGGAGGTGACTCTCGATCTGCTTCACCGTGTCCAGCCCGACACCGACCATGATCAGGATGCTCGTACCGCCGAACGGGAAGTTGGCGCTGGCGGCGCCGGTGGCGCCCAGGGCGACCATCGGCAGCAGAGCGATCACACCCAGGTACAGAGAGCCGGGAGTCGTCAGCCGGGTGAGCACGAAGTCGAGATACTCGGCGGTCGGACGCCCTGGTCGGATACCCGGGATGAAACCACCGTACTTCTTCATGTTGTCGGCGACCTCAGTGGGGTTGAAGGTAATCGCGACGTAGAAGAACGCGAAACCGACGATCATCACGAAGAAGGTCACCATGTACACGGGGTGTGTACCGGTGAGGAAGTACGTGGAGATGAAGTTCACCACGCGGTTGTCCGAGTCCTGGCCCAGGAGGCCGACCAGGAGCTGCGGGAGGTACAGCAGCGAGGAGGCGAAGATCACGGGGATGATGCCCGCCTGGTTCACCTTGAGGGGGATGTAGGTCGAGCTGCCCCCGTACATCCGGCGGCCCACCATGCGCTTGGCGTACTGGACCGGGATGCGGCGCTGGGCCTGCTCCATGAACACCACGGCCGCGATCAGGGCCAGGCCCGCGATGCAGATGACCGTGAAGATCCAGACCGAGCGCTCCTGGTAGAGGCTCATGATCGAGGCGGGGAACATCGCGACGACCTGGGTGAAGATCAGCAGCGACATACCGTTGCCCACGCCGCGCTCGGTGATGAGCTCGCCGAACCACATGATGATGCAGGTACCGGCGGTCATCACGAAGACGATGGTCACCAGGGTGAGGATGTCCTGGTTGGGCATGTAGGAGCTGACCGGGATGGCCCCCTGGAACAGGGCGCCCGTCCGGGCCATGGCGACGATGCTGGTGGCCTGCAGGACCGCGAGCATCAGCGTCAGGTAGCGGGTGTACTGGGTGATCTTGCTCTGCCCGGCCTGGCCCTCCTTCTTGAGGGCCTCCAGGCGGGGGATGACCACCGTCAGCAGGTTGATGATGATGCTCGCGGTGATGTAGGGCATCACACCGAGCGCGAACACCGCCAGTTGCAGGAGGGCGCCACCACTGAACAGGTTGACGAGCGCGTACACACCGGACTGGTCGCCCGCCGTGATGATCTCCATCTGGTCGCGGATCGCGGCCGAGTCGATACCCGGCGCGGGGATCACCGAACCCAGACGGAACAGCGTCAGGATGAACAGTGTGAACAGCAACTTGTTACGCAGGTCGGGCGTGCGGAATGCACGAACGAACGCACCTAGCACGTCTCCTCCTGCGCGGCTTCGGCGGCGGAACGGATTCCAGACATCGCGGCCGATCCTGAATCGTCGTTGAACGGCAGCCCCGGGCGGTGGCCCGGTGCTCGGAAGTACTCACACTACGTCAAGCGGTGAGGTCAAACAGATGGCACTGTAACAGCCATCACCGTGCTGTTGAGTTCGCGAGTCATAACGATCAACACTCACAAGCACGCGGGGCGCCCGCCGGCCCGATCGTTCTCCGACCGGCCCGGGCGGGCGCCCCAGTGTGCGCATGCGGGGTTGACCCCTACAGCTCGGTGACGGTGCCACCGGCCGCGGTGATCTTCTCCTTCGCCGAGGCGGAGAACGCGTCAGCGCTCACCTGCACGGCGACGGTGATCTCACCGGTGCCCAGCACCTTGACGAGCTCGTTCTTGCGAACGGCGCCCTTGGCGACCAGCGTGGCCACGGTGACCTCGCCGCCCTCCGGGAACAGCTCGCTCAGCTTGTCCAGGTTGACGACCTGGTAGGTCTTCTTGAACCTGGCGTTGCTGAAGCCCTTGAGCTTGGGCACCCGGCGGATGAGGGGCATCTGCCCGCCCTCGAAGCCGGGGCGGACGGTGTTACGAGCCTTGGTGCCCTTGGTGCCGCGACCGGCGGTCTTGCCCTTGGACGCCTCGCCGCGACCCTTGCGGATCTTGGCCTTGTTGGCGCCCGGGGCGGGCCGCAGGTGGTGCAGCTTGAGCAGCTCGTCGGGGTTGTAGTCGCTCATTCCGCGACCTCCTCGACAGTGACCAGGTGCGAGACGATCATGAGCTGGCCGCGCACCTCGGGACGGTCCTCACGGACGGTGGACTTGCCGATCCGGCCCAGGCCCAGCGACTGCAGAGCAGCGTGCTGCTTCTTCTTGCCGCCGATCTTGGAACGGGTCTGCGTGATCTTGAGCTTGGCCATGGTCAGGCTCCTGCCTTCGCCTCAGCACGAGCGCGCAGCATGGCGGCCGGGGCGACGTCCTCGATCGGCAGGCCACGGCGGGCGGCGATCTCCTCGGGCTGGTTGAGCCCCTTGAGCGCGGCGACCGTGGCGTGCACGATGTTCAGCGGGTTGGACGACCCGAGCGACTTGCTCAGGATGTCGTGGATGCCGGCGCACTCCAGGACGGCGCGCACGGGGCCGCCGGCGATGACACCGGTACCCGGGGCGGCCGGACGGAGCAGGACGACGCCGGCGGCGGCCTCACCCTGGACCCGGTGCGTGATCGTGCCCTGGATGCGGGGGACGCGGAAGAAGTTCTTCTTCGCCTCCTCGACACCCTTGGCGATCGCGGCCGGGACCTCCTTGGCCTTGCCGTAACCCACACCGACCATGCCGTTGCCGTCGCCGACGACGACCAGGGCGGTGAAGGAGAAGCGACGGCCGCCCTTGACGACCTTCGCGACCCGGTTGATGGTCACGACCTTCTCGATGTAGGAGACACCCTTGTCTGCGGCGCCGCCGCGGCGATCGTCACGGCGATCACGCCGCTCGCCACCGGCGCCGCGCCGCGGTGCTGCAGCCATCAGTGGTTCCTCTTCTCGTGGTTGTTCTCAGCCTTTACAGAGGTCATACGCCTAGAACTCCAGCCCGCCCTCGCGCGCCGCGTCGGCGAGCTTGGCGATCCGGCCGGCGTACTGGAACCCGCCGCGGTCGAAGACCACGGTGGTGACGCCGGCGGCCTTCGCACGCTCCGCGATGAGGCGGCCGACCTGCGCGGACTTGTCCGACTTGGTGCCCTCGAAGGAGCGCAGGTCCGTCTCGACGCTGGAGGCCGCGACCAGGGTGTGACCCTTGGTGTCGTCGATGACCTGGGCGACGATGTGCTTGGAGGAGCGGAACACGGCCAGGCGCGGACGCTCGGCGGTGCCGAAGATCTTCTTGCGGACGCGGAACTGGCGGCGCGCACGCGAGGTCGCGCGCTTGGCGGTCCGCTTGCGGGCCACGGTGATACCCATGCCTACTTACCAGCCTTTCCGGCCTTGCGGCGGATGTGCTCACCCTGGTACCGCACGCCCTTGGCCTTGTACGGGTCGGGCTTGCGCAGACTGCGGATGTTCGCCGCGACCTGACCCACGAGCTGCTTGTCGATGCCCTCCACGTGGAGGAGCGTGGGCTTCTCGACGCGGAAGGTGATGCCCTCCGGGGGCTCCACCACGACGGGGTGGCTGTAGCCCAGCGAGAACTCCAGGTTGGAGCCGCGGGCCTGGACGCGGTAACCGACGCCGTGGATCTCCAGGGTCTTGGCGTACCCCTTGGAGACACCCTCGACCAGGTTCGCCAGCAGCGCACGGGTCAGCCCGTGCAGCGAGCGGTTCTCCGGCTTGTCGTCCGGGCGGGACACCGTGACGACGCCTTCGGCGTCCTTCGCGACGGTGATCGGCTCGGCGACGGTGTGCTTGAGTTCGCCCTTCGGCCCCTTGACAGTGACGTCTTGCCCGTTAATCGTGACTTCGACGCCCTTGGGGGCCGAGATCGGCAGTCGACCGATACGCGACATGCTTCAATCTCTCCCTGGTTACCAGACGTAGGCGAGGACTTCGCCGCCAACGCCGTTCTTCTTGGCCTGCTTGTCGGTCATCAGGCCGCCGGACGTCGAAATGATCGCCACGCCGAGGCCCCCGAGGACCCGGGGCAGGTTCTCCTTCTTGGCGTACACCCGCAGACCGGGCTTGGAGACCCGTCGGATGCCCGCGATCGAACGCTCCCGGGTGGGGCCGTACTTCAGGTCCAGGACGAGGTTCTTGCCCACCTGGGCGTCCTCGCTCCGCCAGCCCTGAATGAAGCCCTCCTGCTGGAGGATCTCGGCGATGTGCGCCTTGATCTTGGAATACGGCATGGCCACGGTGTCGTGGTAAGCCGAATTCGCGTTACGCAGACGCGTCAACATGTCTGCGATCGGGTCGGTCATTGTCATGGCCGACTGGCCCTTCCTCACCGCGGTTTCCGTGTGCGGGTCTTTCCAGAACCCGTTCCCCGCGTGAACCCGCGGGGACGCACGACCGGACCTTCGGCGTGGTCGTGGGCACCGCCGTCCCTCCCGGGACTGCCGTGCCCTGATTGGTTGAGATCATGCCGTTCCGCCCGTGAGGGGGCGGACACTTTGTGAGACGCCGTGCGGCGCCTCGGTGGGGCCGAGCGCCGCGCACACCGTCCGAGGGGGACGGGCGCGGGTCGGCCCCGCCGGGGACTACCAGCTCGACTTGGTGATACCGGGCAGCTCGCCCCGGTGGGCCATCTCGCGGAAGCAGATACGGCACAGGCCGAACTTCCGGAAGACGGCGCGCGGGCGACCGCACCGCGAGCATCGAGTATACGCGCGAACGCCGAACTTCGGCTTCCGCTGCGCCTTGGCGATCAGAGCCTTCTTAGCCATCTGTGCTTACCCCTCAGGCTTCCTTGAACGGGAAACCGAGCCGCTTGAGCAGGCTGCGGCCCTGGTCGTCGTTGATCGCGCTGGTGACGACGGTGATGTCCATCCCACGCACGCGGTCGACCTTGTCCGGGTCCACCTCGTGGAACATGACCTGCTCGGTCAGACCGAAGGTGT
This sequence comes from Nocardiopsis changdeensis, assembly GCF_018316655.1. Classification (GTDB taxonomy): domain Bacteria; phylum Actinomycetota; class Actinomycetes; order Streptosporangiales; family Streptosporangiaceae; genus Nocardiopsis; species Nocardiopsis changdeensis. Next base: position 6,323,314 of record NZ_CP074133.1, read on the forward strand.
AGTTGCCGTTCCCGTCGAACTGCTTCGGGGAAAGGCCACGGAAGTCCCGGATCCGGGGCAGCGCCAGGGAGAGCAGCCGGTCGAGGAACTCCCACATCCGGTCGCCGCGCAGCGTGACGCTGGCGCCGATCGGCTGGCCCTCGCGCAGCTTGAACTGCGCGATGGAGTTCTTCGCCCGGTTGATCCGCGGCTTCTGCCCGGTGATCGCCGACAGGTCGGCGATCGCGCCCTGGATGAGCTTGGCGTCACGCGCCGCCTCACCGACACCCATGTTGACCACGATCTTCGTCAGACCGGGGACCTGCATGATGTTGGTGATGCCGTGCTCGTCCTTGAGGGCCGGAACGATCTCGTTCCGGTACTTCTCCTTGAGCCGCGGCATCGGCGGGGCCGTGATGTCGTTGGTAACCGTCATCAGATGTCCTTACCGGTGCGGCGGGAGACCCGAACCTTGGTTCCGTCTTCCTCGAAGCGGTAGCCCACCCGGGCGGCCTTGCCGTCTTCCACGAGCGCGACGTTGCTCACGTGGATCGGGGCCTCCTTGGTGACGACCTCGCCCTGCTGGCCGCCCGCCGGGTTGGCCTTCCTGTGCTTCTTGACCAGGTTGACGCCCTCGACGACGACACGGTCCTCCTTGGGCAGGGCCTTGACGACCTTGCCCGTGGCACCCTTGTCCTTGCCGGCGATGACGATGACCTCGTCGCCAGATTTGATCTTCATCGCCTACAGCACCTCCGGCGCAAGCGAAATGATGCGCATGTACTTCTTGTCCCGCAGCTCGCGGCCCACCGGGCCGAAGATACGGGTGCCTCGCGGGTCCCCACCGTCCTTGATGAGCACGGCAGCGTTCTCATCGAAGCGGATGTAGGAGCCGTCGGGCCGGCGGCGCTCCTTGACGGTGCGCACGACAACGGCCTTGACGACGTCGCCCTTCTTGACTCCAGCGCCAGGCAGGGCGTCCTTCACCGTGGCGACGATCGTGTCGCCGATCCCGGCGTAGCGCCGACCCGAGCCACCGAGAACACGGATGGTGAGAATCTCCTTCGCACCCGTGTTGTCGGCGACCTTGAGTCGCGACTCCTGCTGAATCACGTCTGCTCCTGATGTGATGCGTGCGGTCCACTGCCGCACGGCTAGGTGGTCTGCACCCCTCGCGCCGGCGGCCGACAACGGGTGTCGGCCGCCGACAGGCTGGGGTTACTTAGCCTTCTCCAGGATCTCCACGACGCGCCAACGCTTCGTCGCAGAGAGCGGCCGCGTCTCCATGACCCGGACGCGGTCGCCGACGCCGCAGGAGTTCGCCTCGTCGTGCGCCTTGTACTTGGTCGTACGGCGGATGACCTTGCCGTAAAGGGCGTGCTTCACACGGTCCTCGACCTCGACGACGACGGTCTTGTCCATCTTGTCGCTGACGACGTAGCCCTCGCGCACCTTGCGGTAGCTGCGAGCCTCGGTCTGGTTCTCACTCATTCGGCTGCTTCCTTCGACTCCTGCGCCGACTCACCAGACAGCGGGGCGATACCCAGCTCGTGCTCGCGCAGGATCGTGTAGATCCGCGCGATCTCGCGCTTGACGGTGCGCAGTCGGCTGTGGTTGTCGAGCTGACCGGTCGCGGCCTGGAAGCGGAGGTTGAAGAGCTCGGCCTTGGCTTCCTTCAGCTTCTCGGCCAGGTCCTCGACGGACTGGTCGCGGAGCTCCTGGGCAGTCACGGACTTGGCCATCACTCCCCCTCCCGCTTAACGAACTTGCACTTCATCGGGAGCTTGTGCATGGCACGGCGCATCGCCTCCTTGGCGATGTCCTCGGGCACGCCCGACAGCTCGAACATCACACGACCGGGCTTGACCGGCGCGACCCACCACTCCGGGGAACCCTTACCGGAACCCATGCGGACCTCGGCGGGCTTCTTCGTCAGCGGGCGGTCCGGGAAGATGTTGATCCAGACCTTGCCGCCACGCTTGATGTGACGCGTCATGGCGATACGAGCGGACTCGATCTGCCGGTTGGTCACGTAAGCCGACTCCAGAGCCTGGATGCCGAACTCACCGAAGTTGACGGTCGTGCCGCCCTTGGCCTTGCCGCGCAGGTCCGGGTGGTGCTGCTTGCGGTACTTGACCTTACGAGGAATAAGCACTGGTCAGCTCCCCTCGGACTGAGCGGACTCGGCCGGGGCCTTGGCCTCGGCGTTCTGCGGCTGACCGCCACCGGCGGCACCGCCGCGACGACGGCGCTGCGGGCGCTCGCGGCGCTGACCGCCGCCGCCACCGCCACCGCCGGCGGAGCGCTGCGCGGCCTGGGCCGCCTCGCGCTCGGCGCGGGTGGCCGGAGCGTCACCCTTGTAGATCCAGACCTTCACACCGATGCGGCCGAAGGTCGTACGGGCCTCGAAGAAGCCGTAGTCGATGTCGGCGCGCAGGGTGTGCAGCGGCACGCGACCCTCGCGGTAGAACTCCGAGCGGGACATCTCGGCCCCGCCCAGACGGCCACCGCACTGGATCCGGATGCCCTTGGCACCGGACTTGATCGCGCTCTGCATGGCCTTGCGCATCGCGCGGCGGAAGGCCACGCGGCTGCTCAGCTGCTCGGCGACGCCCTGGGCGACCAGCTGCGCGTCGATCTCCGGGTTCTTGACCTCGAAGACGTTCAGCTGGACCTGCTTGGAGGTCAGCTTCTCGAGGTCGGTCCGGATGCGGTCGGCCTCCACGCCGCGGCGGCCGATGACGATGCCCGGCCGGGCGGTGTAGACGTCGACGCGGACGCGGTCGCGGGTGCGCTCGATCTCGACCTTGGAGATGCCGGCGCGCTCCATGCCGCGGGTCAGCATGCGGCGGATCGCGACGTCTTCCTTGACGTAGTCCTTGTAGGACTTGTCGGCGTACCAGCGGCTCTTGAAGTCGGTGGTGACGCCGAGGCGGAACCCGTGCGGGTTAACCTTCTGCCCCACTATCGGGTCCTTTCCTTGGTCTTGGACGAGGCGCCCGAGCGCTCGGCGACGACCACGGTGATGTGGCTCGTACGCTTGGTGACTCGGAAGGCCCGGCCGAAGCCACGGGGTCGAATGCGCTTCAGGGTCGGACCCTCGTCCACCCAGGCGCCCTCGACGACCAGCGACTCGCGGTCCAGCTTGTCGTTGTGCTCAGCGTTGGCGATGGCACTGGCCAGTACCTTGCCAACAGGCTCGCTCGCCGACTGGGGCGCGAACCGGAGCACCGCCTGTGCCTCGTCAGCGGGCAACCCGCGAATAAGGTCCACCACCCGGCGGGCCTTTCGGGGCGTAACACGGACGAACCGTGCCTGTGCCCTCGTTCCCATCGCTTTTCCCTCGCTCACGGAAATTCATCTCCACTCACCGTGGAGAACGTGGTTCTTACTGCCTGTTGCAACCGACTAACGGCGGCTACGGCGGTCTTCCTTGACGTGGCTGCGGAAAGTACGCGTGGGAGCGAACTCGCCGAGCTTGTGGCCGACCATGGACTCGGACACGAACACGGGGACGTGCTTGCGACCGTCGTGGACGGCGATGGTGTGGCCGATCATCTCGGGGATGATCATGGACCGACGGGACCACGTCTTGATGACGTTCTTGGTGTTGGCCTCGTTCTGCGACTCCACCTTCTTGAGAAGGTGGTCGTCGACGAACGGGCCCTTCTTCAGGCTACGTGGCATCAGACGTGCTCCTTACCGCTTCTTCTTGCCGCTGCGCCGACGCCGAACGATCAGCTTGTCGCTGGCCTTGTTCTTGGCCCGGGTCCGGCCTTCCTTCTTGCCCCACGGGCTGACCGGGTGGCGACCACCGGAGGTCTTGCCCTCACCACCACCGTGCGGGTGGTCGACGGGGTTCATGACCACACCGCGGACGGTCGGGCGCTTGCCCTTCCACCGCGAGCGGCCGGCCTTGCCCCAGTTGATGTTGGACTGCTCGGCGTTGCCCACCTGGCCGACGGTCGCGCGGCAGGAGATCTCGACCATGCGCATCTCGCCGGAGGGCATACGCAGCGTGGCGTAGCGCCCCTCCTTGGCCAGGAGCTGGATCTGAGTACCCGCGGAGCGGCCCAGCTTGGCCCCGCCACCCGGCTTCAGCTCGACCGCGTGCACGAACGTACCCGTGGGGATGTTGCGCAGCGGGAGGCAGTTGCCCGGCTTGATGTCGGACTGCGGGCCGTTCTCGACGCGGTCGCCCTGCTTGAGGCCGGCGGGCGCGAGAATGTAGCGCTTCTCACCGTCCACGTAGTGGAGGAGGGCGATGCGCGCGGTGCGGTTCGGGTCGTACTCGATGTGAGCGACCTTGGCCGGCACGCCGTCCTTGTCGTGACGACGGAAGTCGATCACGCGGTAGGCGCGCTTGTGGCCGCCACCCTGGTGACGGGCGGTGATCCGGCCGTGGCCGTTGCGACCGCCCTTGGAGTGGAGCGGACGGACCAGGGACTTCTCCGGCTCCGAGCGCGTGATCTCGACGAAGTCGCTCACGCTGGAACCGCGACGACCCGGCGTCGTCGGCTTGTACTTACGAATGCCCATCTTCTTCGTGCATTCCTTTACGTGTTACTGGTGTGGAGCGGTCAGGCGGGGACTGCTAGCGACCGAAGATGTCGATCTGCTGGCCGTCCGCGACACTGACGATCGCGCGCTTGGTGTCCGGGCGCTTGCCGTACCCGAAGCGGGTCCGCTTGCGCTTGCCCTTGCGGTTGATCGTGTTCACCGCGGTGACCTCGACCTCGAAGATCTGCTTGATAGCGATCTTGATCTGGGTCTTGTTGGCGTCCGGGTGAACGATGAACGTGTACTTGTTCTCGTCCATGAGCCCGTAGCTCTTCTCCGAGATCACCGGCTCGATGATGATGTCCCGCGGGTCGGGGATCCTCACTGGTCGTCCTCCTCGGACTGAGCAGCGGCCTTGGCGGCGCCGGAGGCGTGAGCCAGGAACTCGGCGTAGCCCGCCTCGGTGAACACGATGTCGTCCGCGTAGAGGACGTCGTAGGTGTTCACCTGGTCGGCGTCGAGGATGTGCACCTCTTCGAGGTTGCGCAGAGCACGTCGGTTGTGCTCGTCCTCGCGGGCCAGGACGACCAGGACCTTGTCGGACTCGGTCACCTGGCGCAGCGCCTTGAGGGCGGACTGCGTGAGCTTCGCGTCGGCGTCCTCGGCCACGAAGTGGCTGATGACGTGGATGCGGCCGTGGCGCGCCCGGTCGGAGAGGGCACCGCGCAGGGCGGCGGCCTTCATCTTCTTCGGGGTGCGCTGGCTGTAGTCGCGGGGCTGGGGCCCGTGGACCGTGCCACCGCCGGTGTACTGAGGAGCGCGGATGGAGCCCTGGCGGGCGCGACCCGTGCCCTTCTGGCGGTACGGCTTCTTACCACCGCCGCGGACGTCGCCGCGGGTCTTGGTCGCGTGGGTGCCCTGGCGGCCGGCGGCCAGCTGGGCGTTCACGACCTGGTGGATCAGCGGGATGCTGACCTGCTGGGCGAAGACGCTCTCCGGCAGCTCGACGCTGCCCTTGGCGCCGCCCTCGGGGTTCTTGACCTCGATCTGGGCCATGGCTTACTTGTCCCCCTTCACAGCGGTGCGGACGAGCACCAGACCGCCGTTGGGACCGGGAACAGCACCCTTGACCAGGATGAGGCCCTTCTCCGCGTCCACGGAGTGAACGGTCAGGTTCTGGACGGTCTTGCGCACGTTGCCCATGCGCCCGGCCATCCGCATGCCCTTGAAAACGCGGCCGGGCGTGGCGCAGCCGCCGATGGAACCGGGCGAGCGGTGCTTGCGCTGCGTGCCGTGCGAGGCGGAGAGACCACGGAAGCCGTGGCGCTTCATCACACCGGCGAAGCCCTTGCCCTTGCTCTTGCCCGAGACGTCGACCTTCTGGCCGCTCTCGAAGACGTCCGCGGTGACCTCCTGGCCGAGCGTGTACTCGGAGGCGTCGTCCGTGCGGACCTCGACGTAGTGGCGGCGCGGGGTCAGGTCGTTCTTGCGCAGGTAGTCGCCGAGAGGCTTGTTGACCTTGCGCGGGTTGATCTGCCCGAAACCGATCTGAATGGCGGAGTAGCCGTCGGTGTCCGGGGTCCGGATCCGGCTCACGACGCACGGACCGGCCTTCAGAACCGTCACGGGCACCATCTTGCCCGCGTCGTCGAAGACCTGGGTCATGCCGAGCTTTTCGCCCAGAACTCCCTTGATCTGCTTGGTGGCCATGTCTGTGCGTCCTTAAAGCTTGATCTCGATGTCAACGCCGGCCGGGAGGTCGAGACGCATGAGCGAGTCGACCGTCTTCGGCGTGGGGTCGATGATGTCGATCAGCCGCTTGTGGGTGCGCATCTCGAAGTGCTCGCGCGAGTCCTTGTACTTGTGCGGCGATCGGATGACGCAGTAAACGTTCTTCTCCGTCGGCAGCGGCACCGGGCCCGCGACCTGTGCGCCAGTTCGCGTCACAGTCTCGACGATCTTCTTCGCCGAGCTGTCGATGACCTCGTGGTCATAGGCCTTTAGCCGAATGCGGATCTTCTGTCCCGCCATGTGGCCTGTTCGTCCTTCGCTTCAGTGTCCGTAACGGTGTCCGGTCACAGACGCCCAGGCCAGGCGGAATCCGCCTACAGCCGTGAGCCCCTATTCCCTTGAGAAACCGCAACAGGGCTTGCCCCTGCGGTGCGTCACCGTCACAGAGCCCGATGACGTCTTTTCGTTGTGCCGGGCGGGCCGCCGTGAGGGCGGCCCGCCCGGCACGTCGGGGCGGCTCCGTGGGGAGCCACCCCGGCGTGTGCTACTTGAGGATCTTCGTGACGCGACCGGCGCCCACGGTCCGGCCACCCTCGCGGATGGCGAACTTCAGGCCCTCTTCCATCGCGACCGGCTGGATCAGCTGGACGGTCATCTCGGTGTTGTCACCGGGCATGACCATCTCGGTGCCCTCCGGCAGCGTCACGACGCCGGTGACGTCGGTGGTGCGGAAGTAGAACTGCGGGCGGTAGTTGTTGAAGAACGGCGTGTGGCGGCCACCCTCGTCCTTGGACAGGATGACGACCTGGGCCTCGAACTCGGTGTGCGGGGTGGTCGTGCCCGGCTTGATGACGACCTGGCCGCGCTCGACGTCCTCGCGCTTGATGCCGCGCAGGAGCAGACCGACGTTGTCGCCGGCCTGGCCCTGGTCGAGCAGCTTGCGGAACATCTCGACACCGGTGACCGTGGTGGTCTGCTTCTCGTCCTTGATACCGACGATGTCGACGGTCTCGTTGACGTTCACGATGCCGCGCTCGATGCGGCCGGTGACGACGGTGCCGCGACCGGTGATCGAGAAGACGTCCTCGATCGGCATCAGGAACGGCTTGTCGGTGTCACGCTCGGGCTCGGGGATGTACTGGTCCACGGTGCCCATGAGCTCCAGGACGGACTTGCCCCACTCGGCGTCGCCCTCGAGGGCCTTCAGCGCGGAGACCTTGGTGACGGGGATGTCGTCGCCCGGGAACTCGTACTCGCTGAGCAGCTCGCGGACCTCGAGCTCGACGAGCTCGAAGATCTCCTCGTCGTCCACCATGTCGGCCTTGTTCAGGGCCACCACGATGTAGGGCACGCCGACCTGGCGGGCCAGGAGCACGTGCTCCTTGGTCTGCGGCATCGGGCCGTCGGTGGCGGCCACGACCAGGATCGCGCCGTCCATCTGGGCGGCACCGGTGATCATGTTCTTCACGTAGTCCGCGTGACCCGGGCAGTCGACGTGGGCGTAGTGACGCGCCTCGGTCTGGTACTCGACGTGGGCGACGGAGATGGTGATACCGCGCTCGCGCTCCTCGGGAGCGTTGTCGATGTCCTCGAACGGGGTGAAGGGGTTGATCTCCGGGTACGCGTCGTGCAGCACCTTGGTGATGGCCGCGGTCAGCGTGGTCTTGCCGTGGTCGATGTGACCGATGGTGCCGATGTTGACGTGCGGCTTAGTCCGCTCGAACTTTTCCTTCGCCACTGGATGTCTCCTAGACGTACAGAGCTATCTGGTATCCGGGCCCGCCCCGGGGGGCGGGACCGGATTGGTTACGTGTTCGCGACTACTCGCCGCGAACCTTCGCCACAATTTCTTGGGCGACAGCGGACGGAACCTCCGCGTAGGAGTCGAACACCATCGAGTAGTTGGCTCGACCCTGCGTACGGCTGCGCAGGTCACCCACGTAGCCGAACATCTCGGAAAGGGGCACGAGGGCCTTGACGAGACGGACTCCGGAACGCTCGTCCATGGACTGGATCTGTCCACGGCGGGAGTTCAGGTCGCCGATCACGTCACCCATGTACTCCTCAGGGGTGGTGACCTCGACCGCCATGACCGGCTCCAGGAGAGTCGGCTTGGCCAGCTTGACGGCCTCCTTGAAGGCCATCGAACCGGCGGTCTTGAAGGCCATCTCGGAGGAGTCGACCTCGTGGTACTGACCGTCGGTCAGCGTCACCTTCACGCCGACCAGCGGGTAGTGGGCGAGGACGCCCAGCTCCGCGGCCTCCTGGCAGCCGGCGTCGACCGACGGGATGTACTCGCGCGGGATGCGGCCACCCGTGACGGCGTTGACGAACTCGTAGCCGCTGGTGTCGCCGCTCTCCGACTCGAGGGGCTCGATGTCGATCTTGACCTTGGCGAACTGGCCCGAGCCACCCGTCTGCTTCTTGTGGGTGTAGACGTGGCCTTCGACCTTCTTGCGAATGGTCTCGCGGTAGGCCACCTGGGGCTTACCGATGTTCGCCTCGACCTTGAACTCGTCGCGCATGCGGTTGACGAGGACCTCGAGGTGCAGCTCGCCCATACCGGAGATGACGGTCTGGCCGGTCTGGTCGTCGGTGGCGACCTGGAAGGAGGGGTCCTCCTCCGCGAGGCGCTGGATCGCGATGCCCAGCTTCTCCTGGTCGCTCTTCGTCTTCGGCTCGATGGCCACCTCGATGACCGGGGCCGGGAAGGTCATGGACTCCAGGACGATGGCGTTCTGCGGGTCGCAGAGCGTCTCACCCGTGGTGGTGTCCTTCAGACCCATGACGGCGACGATGTCGCCGGCGCCGACCTCGGAGATCTCCTCACGCTTGTTCGAGTGCATGCGGTAGATCTTGCCGATGCGCTCCTTGCGGCCCTTGACGCTGTTGAGCACCTGGGTACCGGTCTGGAGAACGCCCGAGTAGACGCGCAGGTAGGTCAGCTTGCCGAGGTGCGGGTCGCTCATGATCTTGAAGACCAGGGCGGCCAGCGGCTCGTCGTTGCTGGGCTTGCGCGAGAGCTTGGTCTCCTCGCTCTCGTCCTTGGGGTCGTGGCCCTCGATGGCCTCGATGTCCAGGGGCGAGGGAAGGTAGGCCACGACCGCGTCGAGCAGGGGCTGGACGCCCTTGTTCTTGAACGCGGTGCCGCAGACGACCGGGATCGCCGTGCCGGCGATGGTGGCGCGGCGGATCGCCGGGACCAGCTGCTCCAGGGTGGGCTCCTGCCCCTCCAGGTACAGCTCCATGATCTCGTCATCGGCCTCGGCCAGCGTCTCGAGGAACTGGTCGCGAGCCTCACGCGCGGCGTCGGCGTGGGTGTCCGGGATCTCGATCGTGTCGTACATCTCGCCCAGGGCGGCCTCGTCGTTCCAGACGTAGGCCTTCATCTTCACGAGGTCGATGACACCCTTGAAGTCGCCCTCGGCGCCGATGGGCAGCTGGATCGGCATCGCGTTGGCGCCCAGGCGCTCGCGGAACATGTCCACGCAGCGCTGGAACTCCGCACCGATCTTGTCCATCTTGTTGACGAAACAGATGCGCGGCACGCCGTAGCGGTCAGCCTGACGCCAGACCTGCTCCGACTGGGGCTCGACGCCTTCCTTGGCGTCGAAGACCGCGACAGCACCGTCGAGAACACGCAGCGAACGCTCGACCTCGACCGTGAAGTCAACGTGGCCGGGCGTGTCGATGATGTTGATGGTGTGGTCGTCCCAGTGGGTGGTGGTAGCAGCCGAGGTAATGGTGATACCCCGCTCCTGCTCCTCCTTCATCCAGTCCATGGTGGCGGCGCCGTCATGGACCTCACCCACCTTGTGGGTCACACCGGTGTAGTAGAGGATCCGCTCAGTGGTGGTGGTCTTGCCCGCGTCGATGTGGGCCATGATCCCGATGTTGCGGACCCTGCCCAGGTCAAGCGCAGTCTTAACAGCCATGAGGCTCGTCTTCCCTCGGTTTATTGCTGTACAACCGCGGGGTTACCAGCGGTAGTGGGCGAAGGCCTTGTTCGACTCGGCCATCTTGTGCGTGTCTTCACGCTTCTTGACGGCCGCGCCGAGACCGTTGCTGGCGTCGACCAGCTCGTTCATCAGACGCTCGGTCATGGTCTTCTCACGGCGCTGACGCGAGAAGGAGACCAGCCAGCGCAGGGCCAGCGTGGTGGACCGGGAGGCGCGGACCTCGACCGGCACCTGGTAGGTCGCGCCACCGACACGGCGGCTGCGGACCTCCAGCGCGGGCTTGACGTTGTCCAGCGCCCGCTTGAGGACGACCAGCGGGTCCTGGCCGGTCTTCTCGCGGGCACCCTCCAGGGCGTCGTAGACGACGCGCTGGGCGATGGAGCGCTTGCCGTCGAGCAGCACCTTGTTGATCAGTGCGGTGACGAGCGGCGAGCCGTAGACCGGGTCGGTGATGAGCTGGCGCTTCGGCGCCGGGCCCTTGCGCGGCATTCTTACTTCTCCTTCTTGGCGCCGTAACGGCTACGCGCCTGCTTGCGGTTACGGACACCCTGGGTGTCGAGCGAACCGCGGACGATTCGGTAGCGGACACCCGGCAGGTCCTTCACACGACCACCGCGCACCAGCACGATGCTGTGCTCCTGGAGGTTGTGACCGATACCGGGGATGTAGGCCGTGACCTCGATCCCGCTGCTCAGCTTCACGCGAGCGACCTTGCGCAGGGCGGAGTTCGGCTTCTTCGGCGTGGTGGTGTAAACGCGCGTGCACACACCACGACGCTGCGGACTCCCCTTCAGCGCCGGGGTCTTGTTCTTTGCGACCTTGTCCTGTCGGCCCTTGCGGACCAGCTGCTGGATGGTGGGCACCGCGTCTCCGTCTTCCTCGTGACCTACGCCGGTTCTCGTAGCCGTATCGCTATTGACCTGCTGGATTTCCCGAACCTCCCCGACCCACGCTGTCGGGCGTGTCGCGCTCGTTCGGACGCACGACGCACACCCTGAAAGGGGGCCGATTTTCACGGGAGGGGGTTCACGTGCGCTGCGCGCCGCAGGCCCTCGAAGGCCGGGGCGCCGCACACACACGTGTGACCCGTCGACTCACGGGCACAATCACACAGGCTACCGTCTACCCTCTAGGCGGTCAAAACGGTGTGCGACATGGCGAGGACAGCGGAACCGGTCCTCACGTAGCCGTGGGTCGCCACCAGTCTACGCCGTCCCGGCGTTGCTTCGCCCCGGTTTTCCACCGGAGCCGGGTATAGCACAGCGGCCGCTCCCTCCGACCATTGTCACAGGGAGCGGCCGCCGTCTCTACAGGAGCAGCCAGACCGCGACGGAGATCACGGTGACCAGGATGCCGATCACCGCGAAAACGGTGCCTCCGGTGATGAGGCCGAGCCCGTCCAGCTGCCCGTTGGAGGCCCGGATCGCCCGCTTGGCCTTGGGTCCGGTGACCAGCAGGGCGAGCAGGGCGGTGACGAGGCCGACACCGGGGATCAGCGAGGCGACGCCCAGCCACATGGTGAGGACCGCCCCCCGCTCGGTGTCGGCGAGGAAGTCGACGCTGTCGTAGCCGGGGTAGGGGTCGCCGGCCTCGCCGCCGAGCGGACGGTCCTCGAAGCCGGGGAACTCCTCGGCGATGGGGTCCTTTTTCCGCTTCTTCGCCTTGGGCTTGACCGGCATGCCGTAGTCGGCGGGGGTGAAGCCGTCGTCGTACTCCGGATCCTCCTCCGGGGCGTCCGCCACCGGCGCGATCATCTGCGTGGCCTCGGGCTCCTCGGCCCGGGCGCGGGACTGCATGTCGGCGATCGCCGCCAGCGGGTCCTCCTCCGGCCCGGCCTCCTCGCGCCGCCGCCGCTCGGCCTCGCGCACCACGTCGGGGAGCCGCGGGTCGTCCCGGTCGAACGCCCAGGTGTTGCCGGAGGCGCCGGGCGCCTCGCCCTCCCAGGCGTCGGGCTCGGGCACGTCGGTCCAGGGCGCGGAGGCGCGCTCCTCCCGGGAGTCGGGCACCCGCACGGGGCCGGGGTCGCCGTCGGCGTTCCGGCTCCACCCCCAGGGGTCCTCCTCCCCCGGGGCCGCGTCCCCGTCACGGAGCGGGTCGTCATCCCAGCCGGTCCCGCGGTCGTCGCTCAGCGGATCGGCCTGCGGCCCCCAGGAGGAGCCGCGGTCGTCGGCGCCGCGCGAGCCGTAGGAGTCGTCCGTCAGCGGGTCGATCCCGCCGCTCCGGGCGGACGTGCGCTCGCCCAGCGGGTCCGCGTCTGCGTCCCACGGACCGCGCTCACCGAGCGGGTCCGCGCCGCCATTGCGGTCGTCCGCGTCCCACGAGGTGTTCGGGTACCCGGCGGACTCACGGAGATCGGTGTCCCCGTCGGGCTCCCAGGCCGGGGTGCGGCCGCCGTCCAGGTCGGGGTCCGCCTCCCAGGAGGCGTCACCGCGCCCGGCGGCGGGACCGCGCAGGTCGTCGTCCACGCCCGCGGAGTCGCCGTCCCAGGGACCGCGCTCACCACGAAGGTCCGCGCCACCACTGCGGCCGTCCGCATCCCACGAGGTGCCCGGGTACCCGGCGGACTCACGGAGATCGGTGTCCCAGGTGGAGCCGCCCTCGCGAAGGCCGGCGCCGCCGCGATCGCCGTCCAGGTCGGGGTCCGCCCCCCAGGAGGCGTCACCGCGCCCGGCGGCGGGACCGCGCAGATCGTCGTCCACACCGGCGGAGTCGGAGTCCCACGGCCCGCGCTCGCCGAGCGGGTCCGCGCCGCCGTTACGGTCGTCCGCGTCCCACGAGGTGTCCGGGTACCCCGCAGGCCGGCCGAGGCCGTCGTCCCCGTCGGCGTCCCAGGGGGCACGCTCACTGCGAAGGCCGGCGCCGCCGCGGCCGCCGTCCAGGGCGGGATCCGCCTCCCAAGGGGCGCCCTCGCGTCCGGCGGGACCGCGCAGGTCCTCGACAGGAGCGTCGGCGCCCCACGGCGCACGCTCACCGCGAAGGTCCGCGCCACCGCTGCGATCGTCCGCGTCCCAAGCAGCGGTGCGGCCGCCGTCCAGGGTGGCGTCCGCCTCCCAGGGAGCGTCCTCACGCCCGGCGGCGGGAGCGCGCAGGTCCTCGACAGGAGCGTCGGCGCCCCACGGCGCACGCTCACCGCGAAGGCCGGCGCCGTCGCGGCCGTCCGCGTCCCAAGCAGCGGTGCGGCCGCCGTCCAGGGCGGCGTCCGCCTCCCAGGAAGCGTCCTCACGCCCGGCGGCGGGGCCGCGCAGGTCGTCCACAGGAGCGGCGGCGTCCCAGGGGGCGCGCTCACCGCGAAGGTCCGCGCCGCCGTTGCGGCCGTCCGCCTCCCAGGAGGTGTTCGGGTATCCGACGGGCTCGCGGGGATCGGTGTCCCCGGCGGGCTCCCAGGCCGGAGTGCGGCCGCCGTCCAGGTCGGGATCCGCCTCCCAGGGGGCGCTCCCGCGCCCGGGGGCGACAGGGCCTCGCGGGTCGTCGGCCGGGGCATCGGCGCCCCACGGCGCACGCTCATCACCGAGGTCCGTACCGCCGCGGCCGTCCGAGTCCCACGCGGTGTTCGGGTACCCGGCGGACTCACGGAGGCCGTCGGCCTCCTCGGCGCCCCGGGAGCCGCGGTCATCGGCGTCCCAGGCGGGGGTGCGGCCGCCGTCCAGGTCGGGGTCCGCCTCCCAGGGGGCGCTTCCGCGCCCGGGGGCGACAGGGTCGCGCAGATCGGCGCCGGCCGTACCGGCGGCGTCCCAGGAGGCGTCCACGGCGGCGGGGCCGCGCAGATCGGCGTCCCCGGCCGTCGCGGCGCCGTCGGCGTCCCAGGGGGCGCGCTCGCCGCCCCGGTCCCCGGCCCCGGGGGCCGAGGGGGCGCCACCGGAGCCGGGGGTGTCGGTCCACAGGGGACCGGAGTCCGGGCGCAGGACCGGGATCTCCTGGGTCTTCGGTTCGGTGTCCTCCCCCGGGATACGGGTGAGCGGCCGGTAGGCCGCGTCCCCCGCGCCCGGGTAGGACAGCGGGTTGGGCGGTTCCGCGGGAGGCCCGCCCAGTGCCTCCGGGTACGGGTCCGCCAGGGCGGGGCGCGACGAGCTCAGGCCCGCGTACCCCCCGCTGTCCGGGAAGACCGTGTCCCCCTGCTGCTGTTCCTGTCCCTCGAGCGGGTCCTGGTAGTCCGACTGCTTGAGGTGGCGGTCCTCACTCGGCTTGAACCACGAAGCGCCACCGCCGGAATCCCGTCCGCCCCCGTTATCAGTCATGCCTCTCCCGCCGGCGCCGTGGCGCCCTCTCCCCGGCCCGTGTCACGGACCCCTCGTTACAACCGAACGGCGGCGGTACCGCCCCCCGGAAGGGGCGGCACGCCGCCGCCGTCAGTTCACTTCGCTACCGGTTGTACGGCCCGAAGTCGTACTCCTCCAGCGGCACGGCCTCGCCGGAGCCCTGCCCGAAGGTGTACTCGCTCGGCTCCTCGTAACCGGAGACCGAGTACATCGAGGCCTTGGCCTCCTCGGTGGGCTCCACCCGGATGTTGCGGTACTGGGGGATGCCCGTACCGGCCGGGATGAGCTTACCGATGATGACGTTCTCCTTGAGGCCGAGCAGCGGGTCGCTCTTGCCGTGGATCGCGTTCTCGGTGAGCACGCGGGTGGTCTCCTGGAAGGAGGCCGCCGACAGCCACGACTCGGTGGCCAGCGACGCCTTGGTGATGCCGAGCAGCACCGGGCGGCCGGCCGCGGGCTGTCCGCCCTCGGCGACGACACGGCGGTTGATCTGCTCGAACTTGGGCCGCTCGACCATCTCACCGGGCAGCAGCTCGGTGTCGCCCGACTCCAGGATGTTCACGCGCTTGAGCATCTGGCGCACGATGATCTCGATGTGCTTGTCGTGGATGGACACACCCTGCGACTTGTACACCTCCTGGACCTCGGACACCAGGTGCTGCTGCACCGCGCGCGGACCCTGGATGCGCAGGACCTCGTGCGGGTTGATCGCACCCTGGATGAGCTGCTGGCCCACCTTGACGTGGTCGCCCTCGTCCACCAGGCGCTGGGCGCGCATGGGGACCGGGTAGGCGATCTCGTCGGTGCCGTCGTCGGGGATGACGACGATCTTGCGGCTCTTCTCGGTGTCGTCGATCCGGATCCGACCCTCGACCTCGGAGATCGGGGCCACACCCTTGGGGATGCGGGCCTCGAAGAGCTCCTGGACACGGGGCAGACCGTGGGTGATGTCCTGACCGGCCGAACCGCCCATGTGGAAGGTCCGCATGGTCAGCTGGGTGCCGGGCTCACCGATGGACTGGGCCGCGATGATGCCGATCGCCTCGCCGACGTCCACCGGCTTGCCGGTCGCCATGGAGCGGCCGTAGCAGGTGGTGCAGACGCCGATCTTCGCCTCGCAGGTCAGCGACGAGCGGATGCGCACCCGGGTGACCCCGGCGGCGATCAGCTTGTCGATGTTCTGCTCGGAGGTGTCCGCCAGCGCCGGCAGCACCAGGTCGCCGTTGGCGTCGAGGACGTCCTCGGCCAGGGTGCGGCCGAAGCCGGTGTTCTCGACGTTGTGCTTGCGCACGACGACGCCGGCGGCGTTCTTCTCGCCGATCTCGTGCCACAGCGACCGGTCGGTGCCGCAGTCGATCTCCCGGACGATGACGTCCTGGGCGACGTCCACCAGACGACGGGTCAGGTAACCCGAGTCGGCGGTCCGCAGCGCGGTGTCGGCCAGGCCCTTGCGCTGGCCGTGCGTGGAGATGAAGTACTCCAGCACGGACAGGCCCTCGCGGTAGGAGGACTTGATCGGGCGCGGGATCGTCTCACCCTTGGTGTTGGAGACCAGACCGCGGATACCGGCGATCTGGCGCACCTGCATCGGGTTGCCTCGGGCGCCGGACTGGACCATCATCCACACCGGGTTGTCGGCGGGGAAGTTGTCCTCCATGTTCTTGGCGACCTCGGCGGTGGCCTGGGTCCACACCTCGGTGAGCTCGTTGCGGCGCTCGTCGTCGGTGATGAGGCCGCGGTCGTACTCCCGCTGGATCTTGTCGGCCTTGCGGTCGTAGCCCGCGAGGATCTCCGCCTTCTGCGGCGGCGCGACGACGTCCTCGATGCCGATGGTCAGGCCGGACCGGGTGGCCCAGCGGTAACCGGCGTCCTTGAGGGCGTCCAGGGTCGTGGCGACCTGCACCTTGGGGTAGTTCTCGGCGAGGTCGTTGACCAGCACCGAGATCTGCTTCTTGCCGACCTGGTAGTTGATGTACGGGTAGTCCACCGGGGTGGTCTCGTTGAAGAGGTACCGGCCCAGGGTGGTCTCGAGGGTGTACGCCTCGCCCGGCTGCCAGCCCTCCGGCGGCGTCCAGTCCTTGGGAGCCGGGGCGCCGTCCTCGATGCGCAGGCGGATCTTCGCCTGCAGGTCGAGGTCGCCCAGGTCGTAGGCCATGATCGCCTCGGCGGGGCCGCGGAACGCACGGCCCTCGCCGGTCGCCCCCGCCCGCTCCGTCGTCAGGTAGTACAGGCCGATGATCATGTCCTGGGTGGGCATGGTCACGGGCTTGCCGTCGGACGGCTTGAGGATGTTGTTGGTGGCGAGCATCAGCAGCCGCGCCTCGGCCTGGGCCTCGGCGGACAGCGGCAGGTGCACGGCCATCTGGTCGCCGTCGAAGTCCGCGTTGAACGCGGTGCACACGAGCGGGTGGATCTGGATGGCCTTGCCCTCGACCAGCTGCGGCTCGAACGCCTGGATGCCCAGGCGGTGCAGGGTCGGGGCGCGGTTGAGCAGAACCGGGTGCTCGGTGATGACCTCTTCGAGGACGTCCCACACGACGGGGCGGGACCGCTCCACCATGCGCTTGGCGCTCTTGATGTTCTGCGCGTGGTTCAGGTCGACCAGGCGCTTCATCACGAACGGCTTGAAGAGCTCCAGGGCCATCTGCTTGGGCAGACCGCACTGGTGCAGCTTCAGCTGCGGGCCGACGACGATGACCGAACGGCCGGAGTAGTCGACGCGCTTGCCCAGCAGGTTCTGGCGGAACCGGCCCTGCTTGCCCTTGAGCATGTCGGACAGCGACTTGAGCGGACGGTTGCCGGGCCCGGTGACGGGCCGGCCGCGGCGGCCGTTGTCGAACAGCGCGTCGACGGCCTCCTGGAGCATCCGCTTCTCGTTGTTGACGATGATCTCGGGCGCGCCGAGGTCCAGCAGCCGCTTGAGGCGGTTGTTGCGGTTGATGACGCGGCGGTACAGGTCGTTCAGGTCGGAGGTCGCGAAGCGGCCACCGTCCAGCTGCACCATCGGACGCAGGTCCGGCGGGATGACCGGGATGCAGTCCAGCACCATGCCCATGGGGCTGTTGCGGGTGTTGAGGAACGCCGAGACGACCTTGAGCCGCTTCAGGGCGCGGGCCTTCTTCTGGCCCTTGCCGGTGCGGATGGTCTCGCGGAGCTTCTCGGCCTCCTCCTCCAGCTCGAAGTTGGCGAGCCGGTCCTGGATGGCCTGGGCGCCCATGCCGCCGCGGAAGTACTTCCCGAAGCGGTCCCGCATCTCGCGGTAGAGCATCTCGTCGCCCTCGAGGTCCTGGACCTTGAGGTTCTTGAACCGGTTCCAGACCTCGTCGAGGCGGTCGATCTCGCGCTGGGCGCGGTCGCGCAGCTGGCGCATCTCGCGCTCGGCGCCCTCGCGCACCTTGCGGCGCGCGTCGCCCTTGGCACCCTGCTCCTCGAGCTCGGCCAGGTCGGCCTCGAGCTTGCGGTGCCGCTCCTCGATGGTGGAGTCGCGGCGCTGCTCCATGTGCTGCTTCTCGACCGCGATCCGCGCCTCCAGGGACTGGAGGTCGCGCTCACGGGCCTCGGTGTCCACCCACGTGACCATGTAGGCGGCGAAGTAGATGATCTTCTCGAGATCCTTCGGCGCCAGGTCCAGCAGGTAGCCCAGGCGGGAGGGCACGCCCTTGAAGTACCAGATGTGCGTGACGGGAGCGGCCAGCTCGATGTGGCCCATCCGCTCACGGCGCACCTTGGCGCGGGTCACCTCGACGCCGCAGCGCTCACAGATGATGCCCTTGAAGCGGACGCGCTTGTACTTGCCGCAGTAGCACTCCCAGTCCCGGGTCGGGCCGAAGATCTTCTCGCAGAAGAGGCCGTCCTTCTCGGGCTTGAGGGTCCGGTAGTTGATGGTTTCGGGCTTCTTGACCTCGCCGTGAGACCACTGGCGGATGTCGTCGGCCGTGGCCAGGCCGATGCGCAGCTCGTCGAAGAAGTTGACGTCGAGCACTTAATTCGTCCCCTGCTCTCGAAGAATGCGGAAGTTAGACCTCTTCGACACTGCTCGGCTCGCGCCGACCCAGGTCGATTCCCAGTTCTTCCGCCGCGCGGAAGACGTCCTCGTCGCTGTCCCGCATCTCGATGGACATACCGTCACTGGACAGCACCTCCACGTTCAGACAGAGCGACTGCATCTCCTTGATGAGCACCTTGAAGGACTCAGGGATGCCCGGCTCGGGGATGTTCTCGCCCTTGACGATGGCCTCGTAGACCTTGACCCGGCCCACCACGTCGTCGGACTTGATGGTGAGCAGCTCCTGGAGGGCGTAGGCGGCGCCGTAGGCCTCCAGCGCCCACACCTCCATCTCACCGAAGCGCTGGCCGCCGAACTGCGCCTTACCGCCCAGCGGCTGCTGGGTGATCATGGAGTAGGGGCCGGTGGAGCGCGCGTGGATCTTGTCGTCCACGAGGTGGTGGAGCTTCAGGATGTACTTGTAGCCGACGGAGATGGGCTCGGCGAAGGGCTCACCGGTGCGGCCGTCGAACAGGCGGGCCTTGCCGTCCTCGTTGATGAGGCGGTTGCCGTCCTTGTTCGGGCGGACCGAGCTGATGAGGCCGCTGAGCTCGTCGCCGTGCAGGCCGTCGAAGACCGGCGTGGCGACCCGGGAGTCCGGCGGGACGTCGGTGGCGCCGATGGCGTCGAGCGCCTTCTGCCAGTCCTCCTCCAGTCCCTCGACCAGCCAGCCGTTCTTGGCCAGCCAGCCCAGGTGGACCTCCAGCACCTGGCCGACGTTCATCCGGCCGGGGACGCCCAGCGGGTTGAGGATGATGTCGACGGGGGTGCCGTCCTCCAGGAAGGGCATGTCCTCCTGCGGGAGGATCTTGGAGATGACGCCCTTGTTGCCGTGGCGGCCGGCGAGCTTGTCGCCGTCGGTGATCTTGCGCTTCTGGGCCACGTAGACGCGGACCATCTCGTTCACGCCGGGGGCGAGCTCGTCGCCCTCCTCTCGGCTGAACACCTTGACGCCGATGACCTTGCCGGACTCGCCGTGCGGCACCTTCAGGGAGGTGTCGCGGACCTCGCGGGCCTTCTCGCCGAAGATGGCGCGCAGCAGGCGCTCCTCCGGGGTGAGCTCGGTCTCGCCCTTGGGCGTGACCTTGCCGACGAGGATGTCGCCGTCGACGACCTCGGCGCCGATGCGGATGATGCCCCGGTCGTCGAGGTCCGCGAGGACCTCCTCGCTGACGTTGGGGATCTCGCGGGTGATCTCCTCCGGGCCCAGCTTGGTGTCGCGGGCGTCGACCTCGTGCTCCTCGATGTGGATCGAGGAGAGGACGTCGTCCTGCACCAGGCGCTGGGAGAGGATGATCGCGTCCTCGTAGTTGTGGCCCTCCCACGACATGTACGCCACGAGGAGGTTCTTGCCCAGCGACATCTCGCCCTGGTCGGTGGACGGGCCGTCGGCCAGGACCTGGCGCTCCTCGACCCGCTGCCCCTCGGTGACGATCGGGCGCTGGTTGAAGCAGGTGCCCTGGTTGGAGCGCTGGAACTTGTGCAGGCGGTACGTCTTGCGAGTGCCGTCGTCGGCCATCACGGTGACGTAGTCGGCGGTGACGTCCTCGACCACACCGGCCTTCTCGGCGAGCACGACGTCGCCGGCGTCGGTGGCGGCGCGGTACTCCATGCCGGTGCCGACGAACGGGGACTCGGCCCGCAGCAGGGGCACGGCCTGGCGCTGCATGTTGGAGCCCATGAGCGCGCGGTTGGCGTCGTCGTGCTCCAGGAACGGGATCATGGCGGTGGCGACCGACACCATCTGGCGCGGCGACACGTCCATGTAGTCGACCTCGTCGGTGCCGACCTGCTCGAACTCACCGCCCTTACGGCGGACGAGCACGCGGTCCTCGGCGAAGGAGCCGTCGGCGTTCATCGGCGTATTGGCCTGCGCGATGATGAACCGGTCCTCCTCGTCCGCGGTGAGGTAGTCGACCTGGTCGGTGATACGGCCGTCGACGACCTTGCGGTACGGGGTCTCCACGAAGCCGAACGGGTTGACCCGCCCGTACGCGGCCAGCGAGCCGATGAGGCCGATGTTGGGACCCTCAGGGGTCTCGATCGGGCACATGCGGCCGTAGTGGGACGGGTGCACGTCGCGGACCTCGAAGCCCGCGCGCTCACGGGACAGACCGCCCGGGCCCAGCGCCGACAGGCGGCGCTTGTGGGTCAGACCCGCCAGCGGGTTGGTCTGGTCCATGAACTGCGACAGCTGCGAGGTGCCGAAGAACTCCTTGATGGAGGCCACGACGGGGCGGATGTTGATCAGGGTCTGCGGCGTGATCGCCTCGACGTCCTGGGTGGTCATCCGCTCGCGGACGACGCGCTCCATGCGGGCCAGGCCCAGGCGGACCTGGTTCTGGATGAGCTCGCCGACGGTGCGCAGGCGGCGGTTGCCGAAGTGGTCGATGTCGTCGACCTCGATCGGCAGGGTGCCGAGCGGGGTCTCGCGCTCCTTCTCGCCCGCGTGCAGGCGCACGAGGTACTCGATGGTGGCGACGATGTCCTCTTCGGTCAGCGTGCCCTGCGTGTAGTCGGTCTCCAGACCGAGCTTCTTGTTGATCTTGTAGCGGCCGACCTTGGCCAGGTCGTAGCGCTTGGGGTTGAAGTAGAGGTTCTCCAGCAGCGCCTGGGCCGACTCCTTCGTGGGCGGCTCTCCCGGGCGCAGCTTGCGGTAGATGTCCAGCAGCGCGTCGTCGGTGCCGGCGGTCGGGTCCTTCTCCAGCGTGTTGCGGATGGACTCGTACTGGCCGAAGCGCTCCAGGATCTGGTCGGTGGTCCAGCCCAGGGCCTTGAGCAGGACGGTGACGCCCTGCTTGCGCTTGCGGTCGATGCGGACGCCGACGAAGTCGCGCTTGTCGACCTCGAACTCCAGCCAGGCACCGCGGGACGGGATGACCTTGCAGCCGAAGAGGTCCTTGTCGGTGGTCTTGTCGACGGACCTGTCGAAGTAGACGCCCGGGGAGCGGACCAGCTGGGAGACCACGACACGCTCGGTGCCGTTGATGATGAAGGTGCCCTTGTCGGTCATGAGCGGGAAGTCGCCCATGAAGACCGTCTGGCTCTTGATCTCACCAGTGTCGTTGTTGATGAACTCCGCGGTGACGAACATCGGCGCGGAGTAGGTGGCGTCCCGTTCCTTGCACTCGTCGACCGTGTTCTTGGGCGGCTCGAACCGGTGGTCACGGAACGACAGGGACATCGTGCCCGAGAAGTCCTCGATCGGGCTGATCTCCTCGAAGATCTCTTCGAGACCGGACTGCTCCGTAACGTCCTTGCGGCCAGCGTTCCGGGCCGATTCGACCCGGGCCTTCCACTTGTCGTTGCCCAGCAGCCAGTCGAACGACTCGGTCTGCAGGGCAAGCAGGTTCGGAACCTCGAGGGGTTCCTGGATACGGGCGAAAGAAACGCGGTGCGGACCAAGGGCGTTAGCGGAGGCGTTGCGCGAGGCTGCCAACAGGGGTCCTTCCGAAGGCTTGTGGCGGTTGAAGCGCGCACGCCAGACGATCCGTCACGAGAAGGACCGCCGCAACGCGGTTGAGACGGTCACATCGAGCGGGAACGGGCACCGTGTCCAGACGAAACGGGCTGGTCGGCAGCCGGTCACCGGCACAGGGATCACCAAAGGGCAGCGCAAAAGAGCAGTGTAGCCGAACACTACACCGCTGTCCACTCATGGTCCACAGCGCAACTCACGACACCGGCAGGATCACCCGTGGAAGGCGATCCGTCAACCCCTGCGGGGGACCGATCCGTCCGGTGGACTGTGCGCTCGCCCTGGCCCTGGGGGGTCGTGTGAGCCATCGGACACCCGGAAGGGTTCCCCCGGGGCGGGCGGGTAAACACTCGCCCCCGGGCCCCTCAAGATTCCCGGCACCGGAGATTACCGTGTCCCGGGGACGATCCGCATCCGCGGGCGGCTCCGCTCCCGGTCCGGGGCCGGAGCGGGCTCCCCGGGTCCGAACCAGCTTCGCACACGCGCGCGAGATTCGCCGTCGCGGACTCACGTTCGGCGCGGCGGCGCCCCGGGGCCGCGCAGGGGACCCCCGGACACACGAAGGCGGCCGCCCGCCCCCGAAGGGGCGGACGGCCGCGCAGGCGCAGTCGACGGGCCGCGTGCGGCCCGTACGGGACTACTTGAGGGTGACGGTGGCGCCGGCGCCCTCGAGGGCGGCCTTGGCCTTCTCGGCCGTCTCCTTGTTGACGCCCTCGAGCAGCGGCTTCGGAGCGTTGTCGACCAGGTCCTTGGCCTCCTTGAGGCCCAGGCTCGTGAGGCCGCGGACCTCCTTGATGACCTGGATCTTCTTGTCGCCGGCGGACTCGAGGACGACGTCGAACTCGTCCTTCTCGTCCTCGACGGCGGCGGCGCCGCCACCGGCACCCGGGGCGGCGGCGACGACGGCGGCCGGAGCGGCGGCGGTGACGTCGAACTTGTCCTCGAAGAGCTTCACGAACTCGGACAGCTCGAGGAGGGTCATCTCCTCGAACGCGGCAAGCAGGTCCTCGTTGCTGAGCTTCGCCATGATGCGATCTCTCTTTCTTTACGAACACGCGCGCCGTGGGGCATCACGTGCGAGCCAGTGGCCGGGCGCGGTCGGCACCCGCCGTGGTCCATAGGGTTTAAGCGGCTTCCTCGGAACGCTTGTCCGCCAGAGCCTGTGCGAGACGCACGGTCTTGGACGGCAGCGCCTGGAAGACGGCGGCGGCCTGGCCCTGCTTGGCCTTGAGCGCGCCGGCAAGCTTCGAGAGGAGAACCTCTCGGGACTCCAGATCGGCCAGCTTGGTGACGTCCTCGGCGGTCATCGACTTGCCGTCGATGATGCCGCCCTTGATCACCAGCGGCGAGTTCGCCTTGGCGAAGTCGCGCAGACCCTTGGCGGCCTCGACCACGTCACCGTGGACGAAGGCGACGGCGGACGGGCCGACGAGCAGATCATCGATCTGGACGTCGACGCCGGCCTCCTTGAGCGCCAGCTTGGTCAGCGTGTTCTTCACGATGGAGAAACGCGCGTTCTGGCCGAGGCTACGGCGCAGCTCGGTGAGCTGAGCCACAGTGAGCCCCCGGTATTCGGTCAGCACGGCACCGCTGGACTCCCGGAACTCCTCCGAGAGCGCGGCGACCGCGGCTGCCTTGTCCGGCCTCGCCATGGGACTCCTTCCAACATTGAACGCCGGTGATTCCCAAGGACCCGCGACGACGGGCGTCAGCACGAGAAAAAGCCCCGAGCGCGAGGCGCACGGGGCACGTCCGCGTATCCGGTCCGATCGCGCGGAGCGCGTACGGGCGGTACGGGAAAGCTCTTGTGACACCTGCGCGGGCGCCCATCGCGGATGGGTCCTTAGGTCACCCGATCGGGTGACGACCAGCGGTCTTCGGCAAGAAACCATCGTACCCGATCCACAGGGTGCTCGAACCTCCGTTTTCGGGAGCCCCCGCCGTGACGGTGCTCACCGGGGGATCCGGGAGGGATCCGGGGCCGTGCGGGACCGGATCCCTCCGAGTGACGCAGGAGGAGAATGCCCGGAATGTCCACTGTGCGTGGGAGCATCGACGGCATCGAGCACACCCCGCT
The DNA here is from genome assembly GCF_018316655.1 of Nocardiopsis changdeensis. GTDB lineage: Bacteria > Actinomycetota > Actinomycetes > Streptosporangiales > Streptosporangiaceae > Nocardiopsis > Nocardiopsis changdeensis. The sequence continues at coordinate 6,347,339 of NZ_CP074133.1, forward strand.
CTCTGGTGCTCATCCCCCTTGAGAGAAAGCGACACCAGCACCGTGAAGACCCGAGTCCCGGCCCTGTTCACCGCCGGGATCCTGGCCCTGCCCCTCGCCGCCTGCGGCGCCGAGGAGGCGCCCGAGCCGACCGAGGAGGCCACCGAGGCCGCAGCCGAGACCCCCGCCGGAGAGAACGGCGGAGGCGGCATCCTCGACCTGCTGAACTCCCTGGGCGAGAACACCGCCGAGATGACCGACTACACCTTCGTCCTCTCGATGACGGTGCCCGACCCCGAACTGGGCGAGCTCGACGTCGAGCTGACCTACGAGGTCATGGACGACCCGCAGGCGATGCAGATCACCATGGTGATGCCCGAACTCGGGGAGATGCTGGCGGAGACGCTCGCCATGGCCGGGGAGGACCTGGGCCTCACCGAGGAGGAGCTGGGCACCCAGGTCATGATCGTGTTGCCGGACGGCGAGACCATCTTCTCCGACCACATCGGCATGTACGAGGCCGACACCCCCTGGGTCCGGGACACCGGAGAGGACGCTTCGGACCTGCACCCGGACGAGCTGTTCGACATCCAGGGGCTGCCCGACATGGTGGGTGCGTTCGCGGGGATCGAGCAGGCCGAGGAGACCGGTACGGAGGATGTCGACGGCGTCCCCACGACCGTGGTCGAGATCGTCCTCACCGAGGAGGAGGCGGCCGCCCTGGACGCCGCTCCCAAGGCCGCCATCAAGGACCTCCTCGGGGGCGCCGTGGACGAGAGCCTGGAGGTCTCCCTCTGGATCTCCGAGGACGGCTTCCCCATGCGTATGAGCGTCGACGACAACGGCGAGACCCTGGAGATGGAGTTCTCCGGGATCGGCACCACCTCGTTCGAGATCCCGTCCGAGGACCAGATCAGCGACATGTAGCCGCCCGCGGCGCCCCTCCCCCGGGCGCCCGCCGGGTCCGCCGGCCCCGGGAACGGCGACGGCCCCCGGCTCCGAGAGGAGCCGGGGGCCGTCCGTGTCAGGAGGACCGTCAGACCTCGAGCGGGATGCTCGGGCCCATGGTCGTGGAGACCACGGCCTTCTTGATGTAGCGCCCCTTGGCGGCGGACGGCTTGAGACGGGTCACCTCGTCGATGGCGGCCTGGTAGTTCTCCAGCAGCTGCTGCTCGCCGAAGGAGGCCTTGCCGATGATGAAGTGCAGGTTCCCGTGGCGGTCCACGCGGAACTCGATCTTGCCGCCCTTGATGTCGGTGACGGCCTTGGCCACGTCGGGGGTGACCGTGCCCGTCTTGGGGTTCGGCATCAGGCCGCGCGGACCCAGGACGCGGCCGAGGCGACCGACCTTGCCCATGAGGTCCGGGGTGGCGACGACGGCGTCGAAGTCGGTGAAGCCCTTGGCCACCTTCTCGATCATCTCGTCGTCGCCGATGATGTCGGCGCCCGCGGCCAGAGCCTGCTCGGCACGCTCACCGGTCGCGAAGACCAGGACCCGTGCGGTCTTGCCGGTGCCGTGCGGCAGGTTGACGGTGCCGCGGACCATCTGGTCGGCCTTGCGCGGGTCGACGCCCAGGCGCAGGGCCACCTCGACGGTCGCGTCGAACTTGGTGGTGGAGGTCTCCTTGGCCAGCTTCACGGCCTCGGTGGGGGCGTACTGCTTCTCGCGGTCCACCAGCTCGCTGGCTTTGCGGTGGTTCTTGCTGCGCTTCACGCTGTTCTCCTTATGGGGAACGTGTGGTCTGTGGGCCAGCGCGAGGCCCTGCCACGATTCGGTTCTGGAACTGTCGAGCATCCCTCGCCCGGCCGGTGTACGCGGCCGGATGACGGGGCTACTTGACCTCGATGCCCATCGAGCGGGCGGTGCCGGCGACGATCTTGGCGGCGGCCTCGATGTCGTCGGTGTTGAGGTCGGGCAGCTTGGTCTGCGCGATCTCGCGGACCTGCTCGGCGGTGATGGAACCGGCCGTGCTGCGACCCGGGTCGGTGGCGGCCTTGTCCAGGCCCGCGGCCTTCAGGATCAGCTTCGGCGCCGGCGGCGTCTTCGTGACGAAGGTGAAGGACCGGTCCTCGTAGATCGAGATCTCGACCGGGATCACGTTGCCGCGCTGGGACTCCGTGGCAGCGTTGTACTGCTTGCAGAAGTCCATGATGTTGACGCCGTGCGGACCGAGAGCGGTACCGACGGGCGGAGCCGGGGTCGCCTGACCGGCGGGCAGCTGCACCTTGACGAGTGCGGCCAGTTTCTTCTTCGGAGGCATATCGGGTCCTTTGCCTGATCTGCGTTGTGTGCCGGTCCCTGTCCTCCCAGGGGCGCCGCGCGGCCGGGGACGGCCGGGGAACCACCGCTGCGGGAGGAACTGCGCCCGGCGGTGAAGGCGCCGGGCCGCGGCCCGCCGGGACCGGGCGGGCCGTGCGCGCCCGGCCGGGGGCCGGACACGCGAGTGGGTCCGCACGAGGCGGACCCACCAAGTCTACGCCGCCCGGGCGAGTACCCGGGCGCGGTCGCCGGATCAGATCTTGGCGACCTGGTTGAACGACAGCTCGACCGGGGTCTCGCGGCCGAAGATCGACACCAGCACCTTGAGCTTCTGGGTGTCGGGGTTGATCTCGCTCACGGTGGCGGGCAGGGTCGCGAACGGGCCCTCCATGACCGTGACGGACTCGCCGATCTCGTAGGCGACGTCGGAGCGGACCTCCACGCCGCCGGTCCTGGCCTTCTGGACCTGCTCCGGCTCCTCCTCCGGCTCGGGCGCCAGCAGCTTGGCGACCTCGGTGAGGCTGAGCGGGGCGGGCTTGTTGGACAGGCCCACGAAGCCGGTCACGCCGGGGGTGTTGCGGATGGCCGACCAGGACTCGTCGGTGAGGTCCATGCGGACGAGCACGTAGCCGGGCAGGACCTTCTCGGTGACCTGCTGGCGCTTGCCGCTCTTGACCTCGGTGACCTGGTGCTCGGGGACCTCGACCTGGAAGATGTACTCCTCCATGTTGAGGGACTGGGTGCGGCTCTCGACGTTGGCCTTGACCCGCTTCTCGTACCCCGCGTAGGTGTGCACGACGTACCAGTCGCCGGGGAGCAGGAAGAGCTCGTTCTTGAACTCCTCGACGGGGTCGGGGCGCGGGGCCTCCTCGGCCTCCTCCGCGTCCTCGTCGTCCGCCGGCTCGACGTCGGTCGGTTCGGCGTCGGTCAGCTCGGCGCCGTCGGAGTCGGCCTGCGCGGCCTCCTCGGACGGCTCGCCCGCCAGGCCGGTCGCTTCCGCCGACGACTGACCCGGCTCCTCTTCGGGGAAGTCGTCATTGGTCAGTGGGGACTCGGACACGGCTGCTGCTCTTTCTCTCGTCGGGTGCGCTGCGCGGCCCCTCCTCGGTTCCGCCCAGCGTTTCTCGATGCCCAGCGGTTCTGCGCTGCGCCGGGGCCGGAACGCCGCGCGGGGCGCCCGGTTCGGGACCCGGTCCTGTCAGCTTAAGCTCTCCCGGCGCGACCCGGGGCCAACCCGCGCACGGGCGAGGCCGCGTCCCGCACGGGGCGGAACGCGGCCTGTGAGATCGGTGCCCCCCTCGGGGGGACGGGCCGACCGGGTGGCCGGCCGGGTGGCGCTAGAGGCCCTCGGGGGTGCCGAAGGTGCCGTAGAGCCAGGTGACGGCCTCGCCGAAGCCCCAGTCGAGGAGCGAGACGTAACCCAGGATCATGACCACGAAGACCAGGACCACGATGGTGTAGGTGACCAGCTCGCGGCGCGTGGGCCAGCGCACCTTGCGCAGCTCGCCGACGACCTGCTTGGTGAACGTCACCGGACCGGTGCGGCGCGTGGGCTCCTTGCCGGGCTTGGCGTCGGCGTCAGTCTGAGTCACCTGGGGTCCTTAGGGTCGCGGGTCATCCCCGAGATAGCAGGAAAGCCCGTTCGCGCGACGAAGCGGCCGGTCAGGCCGCCACGCCGCGCGAACGGTCGTGCAGGGCAGGAGGGACTCGAACCCCCAACCGCCGGTTTTGGAGACCGGTGCTCTGCCAATTGAGCCACTGCCCTATGCGGAAACCGCGATCCCACCATAGCCGGTCCGTGCCGTGCGCGCACACTGCCGGTGCGTAACACCTGGGCCACGGACGGCCGACTCGTGAGAGTTTACGGGTTCCCCCGCGCGCGGCCAAACCGATTACCCGCCGCCCGGTCCCGGCCCACCCCGCCACGGGCGCGGCCTCGCATGACACCATGGACGGCATGACCAACCGACCCCGTGTCTCTGCACGCATCAGCGCCATCTCCGAGTCCGCCACCCTCGCCGTGGACGCCAAGGCCAAGGCCATGAAGGCGGAGGGCCGTCCCGTCATCGGCTTCGGCGCGGGGGAACCGGACTTCCCGACTCCGGACTACATCGTGGAGGCGGCCGTCGCCGCCGCCCGCGAGCCGAAATACCACCGCTACACGCCGGCCGGCGGCCTGCCCGAGCTGAAGAAGGCCATCGCCGAGAAGACCGCCCGCGACTCCGGCTACCAGGTGGAGCCCGCCCAGGTCCTGGTGACCAACGGCGGCAAGCAGGCCATCTACGAGGCGTTCGCCGCCCTGCTCGACCCGGGCGACGAGGTCATCGTCATCGCCCCGTACTGGACCACCTACCCCGAGTCCATCAAGCTCGCGGGCGGCGTGCCGGTCTACGTGGTCACCGACGAGACCACCGGCTACCTGGCGAGTGTCGAGCAGCTGGAGGCGGCGCGCACCGAGCGCACCAAGGTCCTGCTGTTCGTGTCCCCCTCCAACCCGACCGGCGCCGTCTACCCGCGCGAGCAGGTGCGCGCCATCGGGCAGTGGGCGAACGGGCACGGCCTGTGGGTGCTCACCGACGAGATCTACGAGCACCTGGTCTACGGGGACGCCGAGTTCTCCTCGCTGCCCGTCGAGGTGCCCGAGATCGCCGACCGCACCGTCATCGTCAACGGCGTCGCCAAGACGTACGCGATGACCGGCTGGCGCGTGGGGTGGGTCATCGGCCCCAAGGACGTCGTCAAGGCCGCGGGCAACCTCCAGTCGCACGCCACCTCCAACGTCGCCAACGTCTCCCAGGCCGCCGCGATCGCCGCGGTGTCGGGCGACCTGACCGCCGTCGAGGAGATGAAGAAGGCGTTCGACCGCCGCCGCCGGACCATCGTGCGGATGCTCAACGAGATCGACGGCGTGTTCTGCCCGGAGCCGCAGGGCGCGTTCTACGCCTACCCGTCGGTCAAGGGCGTGCTGGGCAAGGAGATCCGCGGCCGCCGTCCGCAGACCTCCGCCGAGCTGGCCGAGCTGATCCTGGACGAGGCCGAGGTCGCGGTGGTCCCGGGCGAGGCCTTCGGCACCCCGGGCTACCTGCGCCTGTCCTACGCGCTGGGCGACGAGGACCTGGCCGAGGGCGTCAGCCGCATCCAGAAGCTGCTGGCCGAGGCCCGGTAGCCGCGCGCACACCGCCGTACGGGCCCGTCCGGAGCGTTCCGGGCGGGCCCGCGGCGTGTGCAGCGCATCACCGGGGAAGTGGACGGCTCCGGCACCACGGGCGGCCCGGATACGGCAGGCTTGGTTCATGGAGACACCCATCACCGGCCGCCGCTTGGACCGGCTGCCCAAGGCCCATCTGCACCTCCACTTCACCGGGTCGATGAGGCACTCCACACTGGTGGAGCTCGCCGAGAAGCGGGGCGTGCACCTGCCCCAGGCCCTGGTGACCGAGTGGCCGCCCAGGCTGCGCGCCACCGACGAGCGCGGCTGGTTCCGGTTCCAGCGCCTCTACGACATCGCGCGCTCGGTGCTGCGCGAGCCCGACGACATGTACCGGCTGCTGCGCGAGGCGGCCGAGGACGAGCGGGAGGCCGGCTCGGGCTGGCTGGAGATCCAGGTGGACCCCAGCGGGTACGCGGCGCTCTTCGACGGGCTGACCGCCACCCTGGAGCTGGTGCTGGACGCCGCCCGGGCCGCCGAGCGCGACACCGGCGTGGGGGTCGGCGTCATGGTGGCGGCCAACCGCACGCGGCACCCGCTGGACGCCCGGGCACTGGCCCGGCTGGCCCGCCAGTACGCGGGCCGCGGCGTGGTGGCGTTCGGGCTCAACAACGACGAGCGGCGCGGGCGGGCCCGGGAGTTCGAGGCGGCGTTCCGGATCGCGCGCCGGGCCGGGCTGCTGTCGGCCCCGCACGGCGGCGAGCTCCAGGGGCCGCTGAGCATCCGGGAGTGCCTGGACGAGCTGGAGGCCGACCGGGTGGGGCACGGGGTACGGGCCATCGAAGACCCGTACCTGGTGGAGCGGATCGCCACCCAGGGGGTGACGCTGGAGATCTGCCCGACCTCCAACGTGGGCCTGGGGGTGTTCAACGAGCTGGAGCACGTGCCGCTGCGGCGGCTGTTCGACGCCGGGGTCCCGATCGCGCTGGGGACCGACGACCCGCTGCTGTTCGGCCCGCGCCTGGTGGAGCAGTACCGGATCGCCCGCGAGGTGTTCGGGTTCACCGACCCGGAGCTGGCCGAGCTGGCGCGGATGTCGATCCGGGGCTCGGGGGCGCCCGACTCCCTCAAGAAGGAAATGCTGTCCGGGGTCGAGTCCTGGCTGGCGGACGACCCCGGGCAGCGGGACTGACGCGCCGGGTCAGGCCAGGAGCATCAGGACGCCCTGGCCGACCATGACCGCGCCCGCGACGAAGAACAGGGACGCGGCGCCGATCCGGACGGCCCGCTCCGGGAGCTTCCTGCCCAGGACGGCGCCGAGGACGATGGCGATGGCGTCGGCGGCGACCATGCCGACGGTGGAGCCGAGCCACACCGGCAGCCAGTCGTACTGCGTGCCCACCGCGATGGTGGTGAGCATGGTCTTGTCGCCCAGCTCCGCGATGAAGAACACCGTGAAGACCGTGACGAACGCGGACTTGATGCGCCGGGAGGCGGCGCGCTCCTCGTCCTTGGCGGACATCTCGTCGCCGCGCAGCGTCCAGGCGCCGAAGATCAGGAACGCGATGCCCGCGACCAGGGTGATCCAGTCGGTGGGCAGGGACGCGCCCAGCACCTCGGCGATGAACACGCTCGCGATGTGCACGACGGCGGTGGCGGCGGTGATGCCGAGGATGACGGTGAGCGCGCGGTAGCGGGTCGCCAGTGACATGGCGACGAGCTGGGTCTTGTCGCCCATTTCGGCGATGAAAACGGCCAGGGCGCTGAATCCGAGGCCCGCGAGAAATGCCGTCATATGTCCTCTCCCTCGTGGCGGTCTGGGCGGAAGGGAGCGGACACGCCCCTTCGACCCGGTCGTGGTGATGGCCGGGTCGAAGGTCTCGTCCGCCCTGATGACCGCCCCTCCGGTGGGAGGGAGGCATGCCGGGGCCCGCGTGACCGGGACCACAGGGGGTCCAGTATGTCGACCACGCGATCGGGGACTACTCCCCTTCGACGTGTCCGACCCTAGGACAGAATGGACGGTATTCGCAATTCATGGATCGGGCGAATTCACTGCGGAGGCGGGTCGAATAACGGTGTTCGGCCCGCCTCACTTTTTTATTCGATTCGGGTGCGCCTTTTCTTCGGCGGTGCTTCCGGCCGGCGGTCCGCCGGTGGCCTCACTGGACCAGCGCGGTGTGCGAGTGGCTCCCGCCCGGGTAGAGGAGGGTGGCGGCCGGGTAGGGGAAGGTCCCGCCCGGGAAGCGCGGGCAGACGTAAATCTGGAGGTTGTCGTTGTCGCCGACCTGGGCCCCGACCGGGTTCCCCCACCAGGGGCCGCGCGCCGTGAGGAGGTCCCGGTCCTCGTGCGGGACCCAGCCGGTGCGCTCGGAGTCCCACTCCTGCGAGGCGACGGTCAGCAGCGGGACCACCGTGTCGCCGCAGTGGGGGCAGAACCGGACGACGGGGTCGGTGCGGCCCCACGGGGGCCAGCCGCCGAACTTCCAGCCGGGGGCCCGGGACAGCTCGTTGGTGTAGAACCTCTGGGGCTCGTCCTCGTAGGCCGCGTCCACCGGGGCCCCGGCCGCCCGCCAGGCGTCCGGGTCCTCCAGCCGCCGCTGGAGCCCCTCGTCCAGGTCGAGGTGGTCCGGGTACTCGGTGACGGCCTCCGGTGAGAGCACGCAGGGCCGCGGGACGTAGGGATCGTAGTCCTCGTCCTCCTCCGGCCCGGGCTGCGCGGTGCGGACGTCGGTGACGTCGGCGGAGGCGCGCCAGAACACCTCGGTCGAAGGCTTGTAGTCATCGATGTGCTCCCGGGGGCACCACAACACCTGGAGCAGGTCGGCCCGGCCGAACCCCGCCATCAGGGGCACGTCGCGCGCGTACAGCTGGACGAGGGGGAGCATCGGGGCGGGCGGGCCCTCGTGCCAGCGATCGCAGAGCGGCCACGGATGGCGGGCGGGCCACAGCAGCGGCCCGCCGACCGAGCTGTCGTGGGGCGTCGGGGACCCGGGGCGGGGGTGCAGCCGGACCGCCGGACGCGCCAGCGGCCCCAGCTCGGGGAAGACCGCCGCGACGTCGAGCGGCCGCGGCGGGGTGGTACGGGTGGTGTGCATGATGCCGATGATCGCAGCGCCCTGCGACCGTCCGCCCGGCCCCTCCCCGGCCTCCTAGAGGGAGACGCCGACCATCACGGGCTCGTTCACCAGGCGCACGCCGAAGGCCGCCTCCACCCCGGCGCGGACCTCGCGGGCCAGGTCCAGGAGGTCGGCGGTGGTGGCCCCGCCCCGGTTGGTCAGGGCCAGGGTGTGCTTGCCGGACAGCCGGGCCGGGCCGGAGCCGTAGCCCTTGCCGAAGCCGGCGCGGTCGATGAGCCAGGCCGCGGACAGCTTGACGCGGCCGTCGGCGTCGGGGTGGCCGGGCACCGGGACGTCCGGGCCCAGCCGCTCGGCGGCGCGCTCGCGGACCGCGGCGAACTCCTCGGCGGTGACGACCGGGTTGGTGAAGAACGACCCGGCGCTGCGGGTGTCGGGGTCCGCGGGGTCCAGGACCATGCCCTTGCCGCGGCGCAGGCCCAGGACGGTCTCGCGGGCGCTCTCCATGGGGACCCGCTCCCCCGCCTCGACCCCCAGGGTCCGCGCGACCTCGGCGTAGGCGACGGGGCGGCTGAGCTTGCCGCGGTGCAGGGCGAAGACGACCTCGCACACCACGTACCGGTCATCGCCCTTGAAGACGCTGTCGCGGTAGGTGAACCCGCACTCGGCGGCCGACAGCACCCGGCGCACGCCCTCGCGCCGGTCGTACACCAACACCTCGCGGACGGTCTGGGAGACGTCCTGGCCGTAGGCGCCGACGTTCTGGATGGGGGTGGAGCCCACCCGGCCGGGGATGCCGGAGAGGAACTCCAGGCCGTTGAGGCCCTCGGCGACGACCCGCTCCACCAGCGGGTCCCACTCCACTCCGGCCTCGGCGCGCAGCAGCACCACGGGCTCGCCGGTGGCCGGGTCGGTCGTGCCGTCCTCCTCCAGGGACACGCCCTGGGAGGCGACGTGGACCACGGTGCCGGGGAACCCCGTGTCGGCGACCACCAGGTTGCTGCCGCCGCCCAGGACCAGCACCGGCTCGCCGGCGGCGTCGGCCGCGGAGACGGCCGCGACGAGGTCGTCGGTGGACTCGACCCGCCGGTAGGACCGGGCGGGGCCGCCCAGCCCGAGGGTGGTGTGGTCGGCGAGGCGGACGGCGGACGGCTCGGTGTGTGCGGACACGGGGTGTTCCTCCTGCTGCTGCGGCCTCAGGCCAGGCGGACGACGGCGGTGGAGCGGGCCAGGACCTTGGCGCCGCCGGAGCGGGCGCTCAGGGCCACGGTGACCGTGCCGTCGTCGTGCTTCTTCTTGACGGTGCCGCCGACGGAGATCTCGGCGCCCTCGTCGTCGTCGGGGACCACGACGGGCGCGGAGAAGCGCACCGAGTAGTCGACGACGGAGCCGGGGTCGCCGGTCCAGTCGGTGATGAGGCGGGCGGCCTGGGCCATGGTGAACATGCCGTGCGCGATCACGTCGGGCAGGCCGACGGACTTGGCGAAGCGCTCGTTCCAGTGGATGGGGTTGAAGTCGCCCGACGCCCCGGCGTAGCGGACCAGGTCCAGGCGGCGGACGGTGAAGGTCCGCTCGGGGATCTCGGTGCCGACCTCGACGTCGGCGTGGCGCAGCTTGCTCACTGTCGCGTTCCTCGGGTTGTGGGGGCCGGTGGTCTACTCGCCGCGGACGACGAGCATCATGCCCGCCGTGACGACGTGGTCGCCGGAGGCGTCGGTGGCGACGGTCTCCAGGGTGAGCAGCTCGTTGCCGCCCAGTGCCTTGACGTCGGTGATGCGTGTGACGGTGTCGAGGACGTCGCCCGCGACCACCGGGCGGCTGTAGCGGAAGCCCTGGTCGCCGTGGACGACGCGGGAGAAGTCGACGCCCAGCCCGGGGTCGGCGATGGCCTGGGCGGAGCCCGCCATGCCGAGGATGACGGGGAAGGTGGGGGGTGCCACCACGTCGGCGTATCCGGCGGCCTCGGCCGCGGCCGGGTCGGTGTAGACGGGGGCGGTGTCGCCCACGGCCTCGGCGAACTCGCGGATCTTGACGCGGGTGACCTCGTAGGCCTCCGGAGCCCGGTACTCCCGGCCCACGTAGTCGGGGTTGATCGCCACGCTCTGCCTCTCCTGAAAGGTGCCCTGGGACGCGAACGGCCCGGTGAGCGATTCGCTCACCGGGCTCGAAGTCTATGAGAAGCCGTGCTCCTCACGCGCGGTTCGATCGACCGCAACGGCTCACGCGGACCTAGCGGGTCTCGCGGTGCTCGTTGTGCTTGCGGCAGTTCGGGCAGAACTTCTTGATCGTGAGCCGGTCGGGGGTGTTCCGACGGTTCTTGCGCGTGATGTAGTTACGGTGATTGCACTCCTGGCAGGCCAGGGTGATCTTCGGCCTCACGTCGGTGGCAGCCACGTCGGAGTGCCTTTCTCGTGGAAGACGGACTTGGTGTTGCAGTGCACCGAGGGTGAACACTGCGAAGTCCCCGCCTCGACCCCTGGTGCCCACTGCGTGGTGTCCAAGGGTCGGCGAGGTGGTAGCGGAGGCCGGACTTGAACCGACGACACAGCGATTATGAGCCGCTTGCTCTACCGACTGAGCTACTCCGCCCCGATCGGAGGGGAGGTTTCCGTGGTGTTCGGAACCGCCCCGGTCGGCCGGCGGAGATCCACCGGCCACCCACCTGAGTGGACCGGACCTCATCAAGTGGTGGAGCCCCTTTACGGAATCGAACCGTAGACCTTCTCCTTACCATGGAGACGCTCTGCCGACTGAGCTAAAGGGGCGCGCTGCCCGGGTTCCCGCTCCGTCGTTCCGGCCTTTCGGCCCGGCCCTCCGGGGCGTTCCCCCTTGCGCTGGTCATGACTATACATGGGTTGGGGGGTGCTCTGCCAAATCGAATGCGGCCCGCCCCGGAGCGGTCCGCCCGACCCCCGCCCGGACCCCGCGAAACCCCTGTACGGCAGGGGTTCCCCGGGGTCCGGGAGGCGCGCGCCGACCGCCCGGGAGGACCCCGGATGTGACGCGCGCCGCGCGCTCAGTACCGGTCGGATCCGTCGGAGACCCACACGTTGGACATGGCGTCCCGGTTGATGGTGCGGATGGTGGCGGGCAGCCCCAGCCGGCGCAGGGCGTCGGGCAGCCGGGTGTCGTGCGTGAACACCACCAGCTGGCGGTGGCGGCCCACCTCCGCCAGGACGGCGGACAGCCCCTCCACGGTCTCGGTGTCCATCGCCTGGACCGGGTCGTCCAGCACCAGGAACCCGAACGGGTTGCCGTCGACCAGGGTGCGCGGCAGGCAGATGGACAGCGCCAGGGCCTGGAACTCGCCCTGGCTGAGCAGCCCCGGGGCGCTGGTCTGGTCCCCGACGCCGTCGACCGTGACGTCCACCTCGACCCGGCGGCGGGCGCCGCGCCCGATCAGGCGCATGCCCCGCAGGTCGATGTGGCGTTCCTGGCGGAGCCGGAACCACACCTGTTCGGCCTGGCCCGCCACCGGGCCCAGGCGCTCCTCCCGCAGCAGGCGGGCCTGCTCCGACAGCCAGGTGAGCGCCGCCTCGGCCTCGGCCAGGGTGTCGCGGGCGCCCAGCGCCTCCTTGGCGTCGTCGAGCCAGGCGCCCAGCCGCTCGGCCTCCTCCGCCCAGCCGCCGGTGGGGTCCTCCAGGCGTTCGGAGGCCTCCCGGCGGGCGCTGACGGCGGCGGCGCGCAGGCTCTTCCCGACGGTCTCGATGTGGTCGGCCAGTTCGCCCAGGTCGGTGATGGTGGCGCCCGACTCCCACAGGGACCACACGCGGCCCAGCTCGCTGTCGGGCGGCAGCCAGGAGGGGGCGGGGGCCATGAGGAACCGGGCCTGGTCGCGGGCGGCGTCGGCGCGCTCGTGGGCGGCCGCGGCCGGGGCCGCCTGCTGGCGCAGGACGCGCAGCCGGGCCTGGGCCCGGCGGACCCAGTCCGAGCCCAGCGCGCCGGGGGTGTCGCAGGTGGGGCAGGTCGTCTCCCCCGGGTGGCGCTGGTGGTGCTCGACGGCCTCCTCCAGCAGGCGCACCACCCCGTAGGCGTGGTCGTTCTTGTTGCCGGCCGCCATGGCCAGCTCCATGGAGGCGCCGCGCAGCTCGTTGACGACGTCGGTCATCACCACGCGCTCGGGCACCGACAGGCGGCGCAGGCGGCGCATCACCACCTGGAGGCCGGGGTCGCTGGGGCCGTCGTCCTCGGCCAGGCGGCGCAGGGCGTCCAGGTCCAGGCCGGGCCCGGTGAGGAGCTCCGCGGCCCGGGCCGCACGCGGGTCGTCGCAGGCGTGCAGGGCCTCCAGCAGCCGGGGCAGCTCCCGGGAGGGGCGGTCGCGGCGCTTGGCCAGGGAGTCGCAGAAGCGCGCCAGGCGGCGCTCGGCCTCCGCCAGGCCGGTGAGGCCCAGCAGGGCCGTGAGGGTGTCGTACAGCTCCGCGGAGCGCCCGGAGACGGTGCGGCCCAGCTCGTCGTAGGACAGGAACGGCCGGTAGCGGACCAGGTCCTCGCCCCAGTCGAGGGCCCGCAGCGGCGCGGAGGTGCCGTCCGGGCGGATGATCTCGCCGCGGGCGGAGCGGACGCTGTCCCCGGTCCAGCGGCGGGTGATCCGCGTGGGCGCGTCGTCGCCCGCGATGAGGATGTCGACGGTCGCCTCGGTGCTCTCGTCGTAGTGCAGGTTGCGCCAGCCGTCGCGCCAGCCGGTGGGCATGGCGTCCCAGCGGGGGTTGCGGCCGGTGAGCGCGGCCTCGGCGGACTCGGCGAAGCTGGACTTGCCCGAGCCGTTGCGGCCGACGATGACGGTCAGGCCCGGCCCCGGGGGGAAGGCCAGCTCGGCCGGGCGGCCGATGCCGCGGAAGCCCTGGACGCGGATGCGGGTGAGGTAGGCCCGGCGGACCCGGTCCGGCGTCCGCGGGGCCGGTGGCCGCGGCGGGGACTCGGGCACAGCGTGCCCCTGGGCGCGGGCCTGGAGCGCCTCCTCGCCCCACAGGGCGGCGGTGACCCAGGAGTGGACCCCGCGGGGCAGCCCCGACCGTGCCAGGGCGTCCATGAGGACCGCGGCGGTGGGGTCGTCACCGGTGGCGGCCTCGGCGCGGTCGCCGGTCTCGATCCCCTCGGGCACCCGGGTCATTGTCGTACCCCATCTGTCGTCGTTCCTGCACAAGCAGACTAGGACAGCCCGCACGAGAACCGCCCGTAAAGGTCGGTACCCGGTGGTCGGAGCACCGCCCGGGGGCGTTCCCGGGCGGTGCCGCGGCCGCCGGCCGTCCGGTGGAGACGGCGGCGGGCGACGGGCGGGCCGGGGCGGAGCGGGGGTCCGGGGGGAGCACGGCTACACGCCGACCAGGCGGCGCCTGCTGCCGTCCCAGGTGAAGTGCAGGGTGGCGATGCCCGGCACGTTGGGGTCGCGCAGGCATTCGTAGATGTTGAGGCTCGGCACGCTGGCGAAGCAGCCCCAGACGCGTTCGGAGGTGAGGACGAAGTCCAGGTCGAGTTCCACGAGCAGGCCCAGCAGGCGGCCGTGCGTGGGCTCGTCCACCTTGGCGAAGGCGTCGTCGAGGAGGATGAGGCGCGGCGCCCAGGGGGCCCGGGCGGCCAGGGCGTCGAAGTGGGCCGCGGCCGCGGCGAACAGCACGAGGTAGGCGACGACGCGCTGCTCGCCCTGGCTGAGGGCGGTGCGGTGGCCCAGGCGGCGCTCGTGGCCCGTGGCGTCGGTCACGTAGACCGTGAACGTGAACCAGGAGCGGTAGTCCAGGGCGGCCCGCAGCTGGGCGCCGCCGGTGGCGGTGGGGTCCAGCCGGCGGATGGCCTCGATGCAGCGGCGCAGGGTGTCGCGCAGGCGGGTGGTCTGGACGCGGGTGCGCTCCTCGGCCGGGGTGGCCAGCAGCGGGACGACGGCCTCGATGTCGGCTCCGGCGTCCGGGGCCAGCCGCCAGTCCAGGCGCACCCCCAGGCCGGCGGAGGTGGTGACGTCCTTGAGGACGTCGTTCATGGTCTCGATGAGGGCGCGGGCCTCGTCGATCTGGCGGGCCAGGTGCTCGGCCAGCTCGCCCAGCAGGTGGCGCTCGAAGGCCTCCTCCTCGGCGATGGCGACGGTCTCCGCGGCCCCGGCGACGGAGGCGGCGATGCGTTCGGCGTAGGCCGTGATGTCGCGGGAGCCGTCCTCGTCGTGGACGGTGAGGCGCTTGAGGCCGCGCGGCTCGGTGAGCTCGGTGCGGGTCTGGGCCCAGCCGACGGAGGTCAGGAGCCGGTGCAGCTCCTCTCGGCTGCCCAGGATGGCGCTGTCGTCGACCTCGGGGACCTCCCCCTGTCCGGCCAGCCCCTCCTCCAGGTCGGCGACGCAGTCCCTCAGCAGGGCCAGGCGGGCGTCCGGGGCGGTGGCCGCGGGGTCGGCGGCGGTGCCCGGGCGGGCGGCCAGGAGGGCGGCCAGCGGGGAGTCCGCGGCGGCGCGGGCGGCCAGGCCCGCCGCGCCCAGCAGGACGGTGTCCGGGAGGTCGGGGGCGTCGCCCTCGCCCGGCAGGGACAGGGCCGCGGTGAGGCGGTCTCCCGCGGCCAGGGCGCGGCGGACCTGCTCGGCGCGTTCGGCGGTGGCGGCGTCCAGGCGGGCCTCGGCCCCGACCCGCTCGTCGCGGGCGCGCTGGGCGGCCCGCTCCAGCTCGGGCAGGCGGCGGGCGGCGGCCTCGGCGCGGTCGCGGACCTGGGCGCGGGCGGCGTCGAGCTGCTCGTCGGGGACGCCGCGGGCGCGGTCGCCGAGCTCGATCTGGCGGCGCACCGTGATCATGTCGTCGATGGCGGCGGCACGCACGTCCTCGGCCAGGACGCGGTCGGCGCGGGCGCTCCGCCAGGCGTCGATGTGGCGCTCGTGGTCGGCCAGGGTCCAGGCCAGGACCTCCAGGTCGCGCAGCTCCGAGGCGATGAGGACGCGCAGGTGGTCCAGGGCGCGCAGGGAGCTGTCGAGGTCGGCGCGGACGGTGGAGAGGCCGTGCTCGTCCGCGGCGCCGCGCAGCCGGGCGCGGATGCCGAGGAGCTCGGTGCGGGCGGCGTCGGCCGCCCCCGCGGCGGTGTCGTGGGCGCGGCGGGCCGCGGCCGTGTCGGCGCGGGCGATGTCCAGGGCGGCCCAGGCGCGGATGAGCGGGGCCGGGTCGGGCAGGTCGCGGGCGACCTCCAGGAGCTCGGCGTAGGAGTTCTCCAGCCCCCAGCGCCGCTCCCCCGCCTCGGCGAGCAGGGCCTCGGCGATGGCGATGCGGCGGTCGGCGTTGGCGGACTGGCGGTCGCGCGCGCGTTTGCGGGCGGCCTCGCCGATGTACTCGGGCTCGCCCTTGAAGTGGGCGCCGGAGGCGACGCCGAGCCGCCAGGAGCCGGACGTGGACATGGCGCTGACGGTGGCGACCGAGTCGTCGCGGCGGTGCTTGGCCTCGCCGCCCTCCGGGGAGCCCGGGGCGGCGCCGGGTTCGGAGATCAGGGCGATGGAGGCGAGCAGGGCGCGCAGGGAATCGTGGCCCACGCCCCGGTCCGGGACGGCCACCGGGACGAGGGCGTCCAGGAGGGTGCGGCCCTTGGCCGGGCGGGCCGGGGTGAGCATGAGGTCCCGGGTGGCCGGGTCGTAGAGGCCGCCGTCGGCGCGGATCCACCCGGTGAGCAGACCCGAGGCCTCCAGAGCGGCCTCCAGCCCCGCCTGCTCGCGGGTGGAGAGGCCGTCGGCGAAGTCGACGGCGAGGTAGAGGGGGACGCCCTCGGAGTCCGGGCGGGGGTAGGTGGCCCAGGCCGGCCGGTCCGGGGCGTGCTCGGTGCCGCGGGCGCGGCGGTCCGCGAGCTCGGCGAGCTCGTCGGAGAGCCGGCCCTCCTCGCCGACTGCGACGTCGCGGCGGGCCCGCAGCTCCTCCAGCAGGGGGTCGACGGCGGCGTGGGCCAGGCGGGAGACGGTGGCCGGGACGGAGGCGTCCAGGACGCGCAGGGAGTCGGTGATCGGCAGCTCGACGCTGCCCTCCAGCCGGTGGACCGCCTCGCCCAGCGCGTGGGCGTGGCTGGAGTCGCGCAGGCGCGCCGCCCAGGCGCGGACGCCGTCGGCGTAGTCGGCGCTGCGGGCGCGCAGGTCGGCGATGGCGTCCTGTTCGCGGGTGTGGGCGTGCTCCAGGACGGCGTCGGCGCTCTCGGCCTCGCTGGTGAGGGCGACCAGGCGGCGGTCCGCGGCGGCCTCGGCGGTGGTGAGGCCGGTGAGCCGGGCGGCCTGGTCGGCACGGTCGGTGGCGCGGTCGGCGGCGTCGCTGAGGCGGTCGTGCAGGCGGCCCAGGTGCTCGCGCAGGGCGTCGAGGTCGAGGCCCTCGACCGGTTCGCGTTCGACCGCCTGCTCCAGGCCCTGGAGGTCCACGCGGGTGGTGCTCTCGCGGGGGGTGTGGACGGTGGCGGTGGTGTCGGGGACGGCGCCCAGGAGCTCGGCGTCCAGGCCGGCGGCGGTGGCTGCGCGGACCGCCTCGGCGTGGGTCTGGCGCAGGGAGTCCAGGGCGCGGCCGATGGCGTCGGTGTCCTCGCCCAGCAGGTCGATGGTGGTGCGTTCGACCCGTTCGGCGTGCTCGGCGGCGACCCAGGTGGCCTCGGCGGCGCGGATGTAGGCGCCGACCGCCGCGTCCAGGGCGCGGCGCTCGCCGGCGGTGGCCGCCTCGGCGGCCCCGCGGGCGCCGTCGAGGGTGCCCTCGTCGGCCGCGGCGGTGTCGCGGGTGCGGCGGACCTGGTCGCGCTCTTCCGCGATGCGGCTCTCGGCGGTGATGAGCTCGTCGAGCTCGGCGCGCAGCCGGTCGGTCTCGGCGGTGCGCTCGGCGCAGGCGTCGAGCTGCTCGCGGACCTCGGCGACGCGGGCGCGCAGGGAGCCGACCAGGTAGGCGCGGTAGTCGTCCAGGAAGGCGGAGACGCCGTCGCCCGCGGCGGTGAGGGCGTCCTTGTCGGCGCGGGCCTGCTCCAGGTCGGCGATGTTGCGGGCGACCTCGTCCAGGACGGACTCGTCCATGGGCGGCAGCGCCTCGGAGAGGACGCCGACCAGCTCGCCCGCCTCCAGGCGGTCGCCGATGGTGGGGCGGCGCAGCCGGTAGAGCAGGTGGATGAGGTTGCGGTAGCGGACGGAGTCGTCGATGCCGAAGAGGTCGCGCATCACCCGGGCGCGATACGGGACGGCCGAGGTGTAGCAGTTGTCGGCGCCGATCTCCGAGCGCAGGCGGTCGACCGGCTTGGGCCGGCCGTCGACGACGAGGTCGAGGTCGTGGCCGACGCGGCGCTCGGTGACGAAGAACACGCAGCGGGGGTCGGCGTTCCCGACCGCCATGACCGCCGCGCCCAGGGTGAGGTGGCGGGGCTCGGGGGCGTCCTCGTCCGCGTCCGGGCCGCCGGCCGCGGCGGCCAGCAGGGCGGAGGCGGTGGCGGCGCCGCGGGCCGCGCCGTCCAGGCCGCGGTCGCCGCGGGCGGTGGTGAACTCCACCCACAGGTAGCCGAGGCGGATCGCGGGGGCGCCGTCGGCGCCGTCCTCCGGCTCGCCGGGGGCCTCCTCCTCGGGTTCCTCCGGGCCGCCGAGCAGGTCCGGCCCGGTGTCCTCGGGGTCGGGCAGGCGTCCGGCGCGCGGGTCCTCGGCCATGAGCCAGCGCAGGCTGGTGCGGTTGGTGCCGGTGGTGTCCAGGCGGCGGGTGTCGCCGTCCAGCAGGAACGGCAGGAGCATCTCCAGCGCCTTGGACTTGCCCGCGCCGTTGCGGCCGCGCAGCAGCAGGCGGCCCTCGGCGAATTCGAGGACGTGGTCGTCGTACTGCCAGACGTTGCGGATGCCCGCGCGTTCGAGTCGGTAGCGGGGGGTGGCGGCGGGATCAGCCGTCGCCGTCGTCTCCTGGGTCACCACTGGTCGCGCTCACCTTCTCGTTCGCCACCGCTTGCAGCACGGACGCCACCCGATCGAGGTCTCTCCGGGGGTCGGGGGAGTCTTCTTCCTGACCGGAACCGCTCGTTCGGGCGGATTGTGTCCGGCTGTCATGGTCATTGTCCTGGATTCGGGGGACGCGCTCGTCCGTTTCGGACCCGTAGCGGGCGGCCGCCGCGGCGAGGCTCCAGGCCCCGGGCGCGCCGCGGAGCAGGCCCAGCCCGGTCAGCAGGTCCAGCACCAGGGCGCGCATCCGGTCGGGGTCGGGGACCTCGGGTCCCGCGGTGCGGGACCACTCGGCGCGTTCGGGGGCGTCCGCGCCGCAGAACACCGCCAGGGCGGCGTCCAACTCCCGGTCCGGGACGACAACGGAGGTGACGGGGCGGCCGGGGTGCAGGCGGCCGGAGAGGTGGCGGACGAGGGCGAGCGCCGCCTGGCCGACGGGGTCGTCGGAGGGGAAGCCGTCGGCCTCGTCCGGCAGGACGAGGGCGACGCCCTCGGCGCGGACCTCCACGTCGCAGCCCAGCAGGTTGCCCAGGGCCGCGGCGGCCCGCCACTGGTGGGCGGCGAGCCGGTCGCGCTGCCGGTCGGGGAGGTCCTCGCGCAGGACGACGGCGGTCTCGGCCAGGAGGCGGCGCAGGGCGATCTCGCCCTGGTTGTCGCCGTCGGGGTCGACGACCGACGCGGCGGCGAGGAAGGAGTCGGGGTCGTCGGCGGCCCTGGGCGGGTGCGCGGCGACCGCGCGGACGACACGGGTGTGCGGGACCAGCCGGGCGTCGGCCAGGGCGTCGGCGCGGTGGTCGGCGATGCGGCCCTCCTCCTCGGTGAGGGCGCCCAGGCCGGCCAGGAACTCCAGGGCCGCGCAGAAGGCGCGGCGCTCGCCCAGGCCGCGGGCGGGGTCGGCGTCGACGCCCGCCTCGTAGGCGGCCTCGCGGACCCGGTCGGCGAGCTCCCGGACGCCGAGGGGGCCGGTGTCCTCGACCAGCACCGCCAGCGTCAGCGCCAGGTAGGTGTGGGTGCGCGGGGTGAAGGGCGCGCCGGTGGGCCGCGTCAGCGGCGCGGGCGCTCCGGGTCCGCGCTTGACGAGCCGGGCGTGGTCCTCGGCGACGGTCAGGCGGTACCCCAGGACGCGGTGGAAGCGCTGGGTGAGCCATTCGGCGTGCGAGCGGACGAGGGAGAGCTCCGCGGGGTGCGTGCGCTCGGTGAGCAGGGGGCGCGCCATGAGGGCGCGCGCCGCCGCCTGCCGTTCACCGATGAGCGCGGTGTCCTCGCTGTGGATGTCCGTCACCATCACCCCCACGTCCCGGTCCGCGGCCGGTCCCGGCCGGGGCCGGCCGGTCCGGTGCCCCGGTCCTCGTCATCGTCGTTTCGGGCCACGGGCAGCGCCCCGGTGGGCGGGTCCACCGCGATCCCCCCGGGCGGGGTCGCCGTCCGCGGCCACGGGTCCTCCCCGGCGCCGCCCGGGTGCCCGGGGGCGGCCGGGTGGCCCCCGGGGTCCGGTCCGGTCCGGGGCCCCTGGACCGCGGGGAAGCCGTGCGGGGGCGTGGGCGCCTCGTCGTCCGGGGCCGCGTCGCCCGGGGCCGCCAGTGGCAGGCCGCCGGGCGGGGTCGGGGTGTCGTCACCCGACGGCACGGACGGTGTGGGCGCCCCGGACGGCGCGGGCGACCCGGACTGCGCTGATGTCACGGAGGACGCAGGCTGCCCGGTCGTCACAGGCGACGCGGGCGGCACGGAGGACGCAGGCGGCACGGGCTGCCCGGGCTGCGCGGAGGGCACCGGCGTCACGGGTTGCGCGAACGGCGCGGACTGCCCGGACTGCCCGAGCGGCGCAGGTGTCACAGGCGACACGAAGGACTCAGGCGGCACAGAAGACGCAGACAGCCCGGAATGCGCAGGCAGCGCGGGTGACGCTGGCTGCACGAACGACTCGGGCTGCCCGAGCGGCGCAGGTGTCACAGACGACACGGAGGACGCAGGCGGCTCGGGCTGCACAGACGGCGCAGAAGGCTCGGATGGCACGAACGGCACAGGTGACGCGGGCTGCGCGAACGACTCGGGCTGCCCGAGCGGCACGGAGGACGCAGGCGGCTCGGGCTGCACAGACGGTGCAGAAGGCTCGGATGGCGCGGGGGCGGCGGGCGTGGGTGACGCAGACAGCGCAGAGGGCGCGGAGTGCGTGGGTGACACGGGCGACGTGGGCGGGTTCGGCGGCCGGGGGGGCGTCGGGGACGCCGGGGGCTCCAGGAGTCCCGCCGGGATCTCGTGCTGCTCGTACGGGGTCACGCACAGGCGCAGGCCCTCGAGGGTCAGCTCGCCGCCCTCGCCCTGGACGACCACCTCGTACCCGGGCGCGGAGACCACGTGCAGGCGCAGGGCGAACTCCAGGTCGCCCGCCGCGGTGGGGCCGCGGCCCGCGTCGCCGGAGCCGAGCGCCGCGGTGAGGAGCTCCATGA
This sequence comes from Nocardiopsis changdeensis, assembly GCF_018316655.1. Taxonomy (GTDB): domain Bacteria; phylum Actinomycetota; class Actinomycetes; order Streptosporangiales; family Streptosporangiaceae; genus Nocardiopsis; species Nocardiopsis changdeensis. The sequence continues at coordinate 6,368,127 of NZ_CP074133.1, forward strand.
GCACCTCCATGCCCGCCCCGGACAGGTCCAGGTGCGCGCGCGGCCCCGTGGGCCGGGCCAGCAGGGCGCGGACCTGGGCGGCGCCGGTGCGCCTCCAGTGGGCCGACGACTCGGCGGCGTCGCGCAGCCGGGCCTGCTGCGCGCGGTGGTCGCGGACCGGCTCCGGCGGCCGGGTGCCCGGCCGCTCGGTGACGGTGCTGCGGTCGGGTTCGGCCTGCCACCACCCCGTGGTGGCGGCGACGCCCTCGTCGACCCGTCCCCTCAGGTGGCGGGCCGGGTACAGGGCGTAGGCGGCCGCGGCCAGCGCGTCGGCGCGCTCCGGCCCGGCGTCCTCGAACCACGAGGCCAGGCGCAGCAGCGCGGCGCGGCCGTGGCGTGGCGCCGGCCGTTCGCCGCCGCTTCGTTCGTCGTCCGCGCGGTCATCCGCCCACTGGTTGAGTCCCACACCTCAGCAGGGTAGAGACCTCGGGGACGGCGCACGTCGGGTTCTCCCCCTCAGCCCCCTCGAATCACCGCCGGTGACCTGGGATTATGGCTGTTTGAGGAACTTTGGCATCATTCTCGCGGGCACTCCCGTCCGGGTGTTCCCGGTCACTCCTGGGCCGGGTACCCGAGCCGGCCGCCGTCGGCGTCCTCCAGTGCCCGGCGCACCCCGTCGGTCATGTCCTCGTCGTACTCGGTGATCGTGTAGGTGGTGAAGTAGCGGGTCCCCCCGACGTCGACCGGGTCGCCCAGCTCGACCTCCACCTCGTACGGGTCGTTCTGGCACCCCTGCTCCATGCACCAGGTGCCGAGGAGGTCGCCCTCCCCCCGCGCCCGGTCCTGCGACCACTCGTCCCACTCCATCCCGGAGAAGGTCGTGAACTCGGTGGCGACGTACTCGGTCGGCCTGCGGTCGTCGAACCCCTGCTCGTCCCCGTACCGGTTGAGGACGTACGCCCCGGTGCCGTCCGTCGGGGCCTGCGCCGTCGGCTCCTGCGGGGTGGCGCTCGGGGCCGCCCCCTCCTCCGGCTCCTGCGCGCTCTCTCCCCCGCACCCGGCGACCGCCGCCGCGACCGCCGCGGCGGCGACCCACGGTCCGATGCCCCGCATGACCCCTCCTCGTTGCGACGAGGCCCCCCGGCTCGCGCCGGGGGGCCTCTGGATACCGCTCTTTCCCGTCAACGGGGCTCGGGCCCCGCCGTCACCACCAGGTGGTGACTAGTTGTAGCCGTTGCCGCCATCGCGGTCGTGGCTGACGTTGGTGCTCGCCGGGCCGTTGACGCAGTCGCCGGTGGTCTGCGGCGACAGGATCGGCACGTTGGCCCCGACCAGGCCCACCGCCAGCTCGGTGTTGCAGAGCTGGATCGGGACGAGCTGCAGGTTCTGGTTGAACTGCTGGTCGCCACCGTGGGAGGCGGACGCCGGGGACGCGGCGAGGACCGCACCGAGCGCGATGCCTGCGACCGCACCGGCGATCGAGAACTTGCGCAGCATGGCGGTACCCCCTAGTCGATGTTGGTGCTGACCGGGCCGTTGATGCAGTCGCCGGTGGTGTCGGGCGACAGGATCGGCACGTTGACACCGGCGAGCAGGCCGACGGCCAGGTCGGTGTTGCACAGCTGGACCGGGATCGCCTGCAGGTTCTGGTTGTACTGCTGGTCACCGCCGTGGGAGGCGGAGGCCGGGGCGGCGAACAGCGCGGCGCCCAGGGCGATCCCCGCGACGGCGGTCGTCGTGACGAGCTTGCGAAGCATTTCGGGATCTCCTAGTCGATGTTGGTGCTGATCGGGCCGTTGACGCAGTCGCCGGTGGTCTGCGGCGACAGGACCGGGATGTTCACGGCGACCAGGCCGACGGCGGCGCTGGTGTTGCACAGCTGGACCGGAACCGCCTGCAGGTTCTGGTTGTACTGCTGGTCGCCACCGTGGGAGGCCGAGGCCGGGGTCGCGACGAGAACGGCGCCGAGAGCGGCACCCGCGACGAGGCCGGCAACGCCGAGCTTACGCAGCATTGAATTACCTTTCGAAAAGATTTGAGGCAAGATCGCAGTCGGGCTATTGCCGGAACTAGCTGATGTTGGTGCCGATGGGGCCGTTCACGCAGTCGCCGGTGGTCTGCGGCGACAGGATCGGCACGGTGACGGCGACCAGACCGACGCTGCCGGTCAGGTTGCAGGACTGGATCGGCACCAGCTGGAGGTTCTGGTTGAACTGCTGGTCACCGCCGTGCGAAGCGTGCGCGGGAGCTCCGAGGAGGAGCGCGCCCATCGCGGCACCGGCGACCAGGCCAGCAGCGGCCATCTTCTTGATCATGACTTCCCCCGGAAATCGTCGAGGTGTTGACAGAAAAAGACGCAGGCGCTTCTTGCACCTGTGTCGCGGTGGACTGTGGCAATCATCAACCGCCCCCCGTTTTTTGTCAACGCCGAAACCCCCGGAACTCAATTGTCCATTTTGTCGGGAGAATTCTTTTTGCCGGTCCGGCGAATCCTTTTTTTGGTTCCTTTTCCGACACACCGCCCCGGGGGCGTTACCCGGCCGTGTCCCGTCCGCTATAGAGCCGCGACCGACCGAATCCCGTTCACTCTGAGCGATGGAACCGTAACGACCGGTTCGTCCGCGTTCCGAAGCCGTTGTGTGATCCGGCTCTCATCCGCGCGTTCGGAGCGGGGGAAGGTCCGGAAACGCGACGGGGCCCCGACACCTGACGGTGTCGGGGCCCCGGTCCCAGTGTGGCAGGTCAAGGATTCGAACCTTGGAAGGCTAAGCCGACGGATTTACAGTCCGCTCCCATTGGCCGCTCGGGCAACCTGCCTGGGCTGCGACTTCGCGGTTCCGCGCGTCGCATGAACGAGAATAGCGGATGTTCCCCCCGAACCTGAAATCGGTTTCTCCGGCGTGCCCCGGTCCGCCCCTCGAGCGCCCCGAACCGGGTCCCCACTAAGCTCTGGGACCATGCCCGCGCCGCCGCCGGCCGGGTTCCGACCGATCGCGCGGGTGCCCTCGGGCGCCCGCCACCCATGACAGACCCAGCAACGGGGTGTGAGAACGTGGCCGCCGAATCCAGCTTCGACGTCGTGTCCAAACTCGACCGCCAGGAAGTCGACAACGCCCTGAACCAAACGGGCAAGGAGCTCTCCCAGCGGTTCGACTTCAAGGGCACCGGGACCACCATCTCCTGGCAGGGCGAGGACGGCATCGAGATCCGCAGCACCTCCGAGGAGCGCGCCGCGGCCGCCCTCGAGGTCTTCAAGGAGAAGCTGGTCAAGCGCAAGCTGTCCCTGAAGATCCTCGACGCCGCCGACGAGCCCAAGATCTCCGGCAAGGAGTACCGCCTGCCGATCGGCCTCAAGGAGGGCATCACCTCCGAGGACGCCAAGAAGATCTCGAAGCTGATCCGCGACGAGGGCCCCAAGGGCGTCAAGGCCCAGATCCAGGGGGACGAGCTGCGCGTCAGCTCCAAGAAGAAGGACGACCTCCAGGCCGTCCAGAACCTCATCAAGGAGAAGGACTTCGACCTGGCGCTCCAGTTCGTGAACTACCGCTAGGCCGCTGGTCCGTGTTCTCCGGGCCTCCGCTCCGGTCCGTGTCCGGCGCCTGCTGAAGGCCGGGGGCCTTCGGCCCCGCCGGCGCCCCCGGCCCCGCGGTGGCGCGGGAGGGCGTCGAAGCCCCGGGCCGGCGCGGAGCGCACGGCACCGAACGGCCGCCGGGCCTCCGGGGCGGTCCCGCGGCCTCCGGGTCCGCGGAACGCCGAACGGCCGCCCCTGAGGGGCGGCCGTTCGGCGTTCCGCGGTATCGGCGGGGGTCGGCGGGCGGGAGCGGTGTCAGCCCAGGTCCCAGCCCCTGCGGAGGGCGCGCAGCCGCCGCACCCGCTCCGCGGTGGGCGGGTGGGCCGCGAACAGCCGCCAGGCCCCCGTGGGGAACGGGTTGGTGGTCATCAGGTGCGCCGCGGGCAGCAGCGTCCGCTGCCGGGGCAGCGGGTGCTCGCGCATGCCCGCCTCCAGCTTGAGCAGGGCCGAGGCCAGCGCCTCCGGGTCCCCGGTGGTCCGCGCCGCCTGCTCGTCGGCCCGGAACTCGCTGCGCCGCCCCGCTCCGGCGCGCACCACCAGGAACGCGACCGGCGCCAGCAGCGCCACCAGCAGCCCGCCCAGCAGCTCGGGGACGTCCATCTCCTCCGAGTCGCCCAGCGGCACCAGGAAGGCGACCGCGCTCAGCGCGGTGATGAGCCCCGTGAGCGTGACGGTCACCGAGCCGGCCAGGGTGTCCGCGGCCTTGATGTGCGCCAGTTCGTGGGCGATGACGGTGCGCAGCTCGCGCTCGTCGAGCGTCTCCAGCAGCCCGGTCGTGCAGCACAGCGCAGCCCGGCGGCCCGTCCCGGTCGCGAACGCGTTGGGCGAGCGGATCGGCGACAGGTACAGCCGCGGCATGGGCTGGCGGGCGGCCGTGGCCGTCTCCCGCACCGTCCGGTACAGGTCGGGCTTCTCGATCTCCCCCACCGGCCGGGCCCGCATGGCGCGCAGCGCCAGCGAGTCCCCGAACAGGTGCACCAGGATCCCGGCGGCCACCACCACCGTCACGGCGAACTGGAACCCCTTGCCGGCGGCGCACAGCCAGCCCGCGAGGAGGAGGACCGCCGAGACGCCGGTGAACAGACCGACCGCGCGCGCCGCACCGACGTGCACGCCGCCACCTCCCCGCTCTCTCGTCCCTGTATGTGTACATGGTGATGAACGTGCGGATCGGGGTCCCGCGTTCCCGGTTCGGACGGCCTCCCCGGGCGGCCCGTCCCACGTGGCGGCCGCAGGGCCGGATCCCGGCCACGGCGGCCGCGGCGCCCGCCCTCCGCACCGCCCACGGCGCACATGTGACAATCGCCACCCGGCAGCGGTCCGCGCCGCCCCGACGACCTATAGTGCGAACGTGGCCCTGATCACTCCCTGCGCGAGGCCGCGGACACCGCTCCGCGTCCGCGCGCGGTCGTGCCTCGCCGCGTTCCCCAGGGTTGGCGCACCCGGTGGACGCGGGGGCCGCACTCCCCGTCCGTGTCCTCGCAGGACCGGGGGGCCGCCCCGCAGCGGTGCGCCCCGGCCGGAGGGCTGACACTCACAAGCGCCGCCGCCCCGACAACCGGCGGCCGAGGAGGTCGTCGATCTCAGTGTCCAAACAGATCGAACAGCTCGACCGCGTCGTCATCCGCTTCGCCGGGGACTCCGGCGACGGGATGCAGCTGACCGGTGACCGCTTCACCCAGGAAACGGCCGCGTTCGGCAACGACCTGTCGACCCTGCCGAACTTCCCCGCGGAGATCCGTGCGCCCGCCGGGACCCTGCCCGGTGTCTCCAGCTTCCAGCTGCACTTCGCCGACCACGACATCATGACCCCGGGCGACGCCCCGGACGTCCTGGTGGCCATGAACCCGGCGGCGCTGAAGGCCAACCTGGCCGACCTGCCACGCGGCGCCACCGTGATCGCCAACACCGACGAGTTCACCAAGCGCGCCCTGACCAAGGTCGGCTACGCCGCCGACCCGCTCACCGACGGGACCCTGGACGGGTTCAAGGTGAGCGCGGTACCGCTGACCTCCATGACGGTGGAGGCCCTGAAGGGCCTGGACATCTCCAAGAAGGACGCCGAGCGCGCCAAGAACATGTTCGCGCTGGGCCTGCTGTCGTGGATGTACAACCGGCCGACGGAGGGCACGACGGCCTTCCTGAAGTCCAAGTTCGCCAAGAAGGCGGACATCCTGGAGGCCAACCTCACCGCGTTCCAGGCGGGCTGGAACTTCGGCGAGACCACCGAGGACTTCGCGGTCTCCTACGAGATCAAGCCCGCCCGGCTGCCCGCCGGCACCTACCGCAACATCACCGGGAACCTGGCCACCGCCTACGGGCTCATCGCCGGTTCGCGGCGGTCGGGACTGCCGCTGTTCCTGGGCTCCTACCCGATCACCCCGGCCTCGGACATCCTGCACGAGCTGTCCCGGCACAAGGCGTTCGGGGTGCGCACGTTCCAGGCCGAGGACGAGATCGCCGGCGTGGGCGCCGCCCTGGGCGCGGCGTTCGGCGGGGCCCTGGGGGTGACCACCACCTCGGGGCCGGGCATGGTGCTCAAGCAGGAGACGGTGGGGCTGGCGGTGATGACCGAGCTGCCGCTGGTCATCGTCGACGTGCAGCGGGCCGGGCCGAGCACCGGTATGCCCACCAAGACCGAGCAGACCGACCTGCTGATGGCGCTCCACGGGCGCAACGGCGAGTCGCCGCTGCCGGTGGTGGCACCGGCCTCCCCGGCCGACTGCTTCGCGACGGCCCTGGAGGCGGTGCGGATCGCCGTCACCTACCGGACGCCGGTGATCATGCTCTCCGACGGGTACCTGGCCAACGGCTCGGAGCCGTGGCGGCTGCCGGAGGTGGCCGACCTGCCGGTGATCGAGCCGGGGTTCGCGACGGAGCCCAACGGGCCCGACGGGGCCTTCCTGCCGTACCTGCGCGACGAGGAGACCCTGGCCCGGCCCTGGGCGGTGCCGGGCACCGCCGGGCTGGAGCACCGGATCGGCGGCATCGAGAAGCACGCCGAGACGGGCGACATCTCCTACACCCCGGCCAACCACGACCTGATGGTGCGCACCCGGCAGGCCAAGGTGGACGCCATCGCCCGCGACATCCCCGAACTGGAGGTGGACGATCCCGGCGGGGAGGCCCGGGTGCTGGTCCTGGGCTGGGGCGGCACCTACGGGTCGATCACCGCGGGGGTCCGCCGGGTGCGCCGCACCGGCCGCCGGGTCGCGCAGGCGCACCTGCGCCACCTCAACCCGTTCCCGGCGAACCTGGGCGAGGTGCTGGGCCGCTACGACCGGGTGGTCGTGCCGGAGATCAACCTGGGCCAGCTGGCCCTGCTGCTGCGCGGCCGGTTCCTGGTCGACGTCATCGGTTACAACAAGGTCCGCGGCCTGCCGTTCAAGGCGGAGGAGCTGGCGGGAGCGCTTCAGGAGGTCATCGACCGTGACTGAGCACACGCAGGGGGACGGCGGCTTCGCGGGGCTCCGGCTGGTGCCCAAGACCGACACCGCCTACAAGATGAAGGACTTCAAGTCCGACCAGGAGGTGCGCTGGTGCCCGGGGTGCGGCGACTACGCGATCCTGGCCGCGTTCCAGTCGTTCCTGCCCCAGCTGGGGGTGCCGCGCGAGAACATCGTGATCGTGTCGGGGATCGGCTGCTCCTCCCGGTTCCCGTACTACCTGAGCACGTACGGGGTCCACTCGATCCACGGCCGCGCCCCGGCGATCGCCACCGGCCTGGCCACCAGCCGCCCCGACCTGTCGGTGTGGGTGGTCACCGGTGACGGCGACGGGCTGTCGATCGGCGGCAACCACCTGATCCACGCCCTGCGCCGCAACGTGAACATCAACGTGCTGCTGTTCAACAACCGGATCTACGGGCTGACCAAGGGCCAGTACTCGCCCACCTCCGAGGCCGGCAAGATCACCAAGTCGTCGCCGGTGGGGTCGCTGGACCACCCGTTCAACCCGGTGTCGCTGGCGCTGGGCGCGGAGGCCACGTTCGTGGCGCGGTCGGTCGACTCCGACCGCAAGCACCTGACGTCGGTGCTGCGGGCGGCGGCCGAGCACCCGGGCGCGTCGTTCGTGGAGGTGTACCAGAACTGCCCGATCTTCAACGACGACGCGTTCGAGCCGCTGAAGGACCCGCGGGCCGGGGACACCCGGCTGCTGCGGCTGGAGCACGGCGAGCCGCTGCGCCTGGGCGACGGCCGGGGCGTGGTCGCCGGGGAGTACGGCGGCCTGGAGGTGGTGGACGCGGAGTCCGCGGGCGAGGACCGGGTGATCCGCCACGACGCGCACCGGGAGGACCCGGGGTACGCGTTCGCGCTGTCGCGGCTGGACCGCCCGGCGTTCGAGCACGTGCCGATCGGGGTGTTCCGGGACGTGCGCCGTCCCACCTACGACGACCTGGTCAACGAGCAGATCGCCGACGCCCGCGCCGAGCGCGGCGACGGGGAGCTGGCGGCCCTGCTCGCGGGCGGGGACACCTGGGTCGTCGACTAGGGCGTGTTCTCTCGGGCCCCTGCTCCGGCACGCCCGTTGGCGGGCGGGGGCCTTCGTCCCCGCCCGCGCGTCGCGGGTCCCCCGGGCGCGCGGCCCCGGGCTCGCGGCCCCCGGGCGCACCGGAGGGCGTTCGCAGGAACGGCCCCCGGAGACACGGCGCGGTCGCCCGCGGCCCGCTCCCGCCTCCCGGCGGGGGCGGGCCGTCCGCATTCCCCCGCCGGGGTGTGGCGCACGACCGGGCGCCGGGAGCCCCGCGGGGGCGGAGCCCGGGTTTAGGGTGCCGGTATGCGTATCGTCATCGCCGGGGGACACGGGAAGATCGCGCTGCGGCTGGCCGGGCTGCTGGCCGCGCGCGGGGACGAGCCCGTCGCCCTCATCCGCAATCCCGACCACTCGCAGGACGTCGTCGACGCGGGCGCCGAGCCCGTGCTGATCGACCTGGAGAAGGCCACCGTCACCGAGCTGACGGAGAAGGTCATGAACGCCGACGCCGTGGTGTTCGCCGCGGGCGCCGGGCCGGGCAGCGGGGCCGCCCGCAAGGAGACCGTCGACCACAGGGCCGCGGTGCTGACCGCCGACGCCGCCTCGCTGGCCGGGGTGCGCCGCCTGGTCCAGGTCTCCGCCATCGGCGTGGACAACCCGCTCCCGCCCGACAGCGACGAGGTGTGGGCCGCCTACGTGGAGGCCAAGCGCGCGGCCGACGCCGACCTGCGCGAACGCACCCTGGAGCTGGACTGGACGATCCTGCGCCCGGGACGCCTCACGGACGAGCCCGGCACCGGCCGGGTGGCCCTGGGCGAGAAGGTGGAGCGCGACTCGGTGACCCGGGACGACGTCGCCGCCGTGATCGTCGCCCTCTTGGACGAACCGGAGACGGTCGGGAGGGTTCTCAACCTCGTGAACGGTGAGACGCCCGTCGTCGAGGCCGTCCGCGCCGCCGCCCGCTGAAAGCCGAACGCGGCCGCTCAGAGCGGCCGCTTCCGTCCTTCTGTGGCCAGATGGACCCATAGAAGGCATGATGGTTGGCGGAACCCGGCGGAGTCCCGCCACGGTTGGACGCGGATGACCGGGTATAGCAGCCCGACGGGTACTGACGGCTCCTACAGAGCAGATGGGTACGGTTATTCATGAGCGTCACACAGGTCGTGAGGGACAGCACGGTCGTCGAGCACGCCAAGGTCGCGGCGCAGCAGAAGCGGCGGATGTTCATCATCCAGCTGGAGATCAACGCCTACGACGAGGCCTCCAGCAAGCTGCGCCCGGGCCTGACCCGCATCCTGGAGGGGATCGAGGAGGCCGGCTGGCGGCTGGACCTGATCACCCCGGGTGAGGACGGCGAGAAGGACAAGCCGACCCGCATGTTCATCTTCCGCCCGGACCCCGAGGCCAAGAAGAAGGACGCCGCGCAGCAGCAGGAGGCGCAGCAGCCGGAGCCGTCGGGCCAGCAGCAGGCCTACCCGCAGCACACCGGGGCCCAGCCGGACCCCTACGCGGGTTACGGACAGCAGCAGGGCTACGGCCAGCAGCAGTACCCCGGTTACGACCAGCAGCAGTACCCGGGCTACGGGCAGCAGCCGGGCTACGGCCAGCAGCAGCCCGGATACGGGCAGCAGTACCCGGGTTACGGACAGCAGCAGGGCTGGTGACCCCGACCCCTCGGTGAGGGGTGCGAAAGGGGCCCGTGCGGTGAGCCGCACGGGCCCCTTTCGCGTGCGCGGGGGGCGGGCGGGGGCGCGTGCGGGCGGGCGGATCTCTCGGTTCTGTAACACGGAGGGGGTCCGTCCTCCGACATGTCCTTCATGTCGGACAGGAACCCGAGAAAACCTCGAAGAAACTCTGGATTCTTCCCTCAAAGTACTCCGGGCATGCGGATGACTACGCTAAGTTAATTCCGGCGGCTACAGCCACCCCGTTAGTGAGCTTCCGAAAGGTTTCCACGATGACCCGCATCGCCAAGATCTCCGGCCTCGTCCTCGCCACCGGCCTCGCCTTCGGCGCGATGACCGGCACCGCCGCGGCCGACAACAACGCCAACGTCCAGAACCTCACCATCCCGGTGTGCGTGGACGTTCTCCAGGCCGCGGGCGTCAGCGCCGACGGCTGCAACGTCGTCAGCTGGGACGCCACCTCCGGCATCGCCGCCGGCTAGCCGGCCCCGGCGGCCCCCGCGGCCGCCGACCCGGGACGTCGCCGTCCCGCCCTGCACGACCTTCACACCCGTAACCGAAAAGGAGCTACACCATGAAGCGCTTCGCCTCCGTCTCCGGCCTCATCCTCGCCACCGGCCTCGCCTTCGGCGCGATGACCGGCACCGCCGCGGCCGACAACAACGCCGACATCCAGAACATCACCGTGCCCATCTGCGCCGACGTGATCACCTTCTCGCTGGTCAGCATGGACGGCTGCAACGTGGTCTCCAACGAGTCCACCTCGGGCATCGTGGCCCTGGACTAGTCACGGCCCCGTGGCCGAGGGCGGAGGCGGTCGACACGCCCCGCCCTCGTGCGAACCGGTTCCAAGCGTGAACTCCGGCGCGGTCCGGCCTGCACCCGGCCCGCGCCGTTCGCGTGTCCGGGGCCGGGCGCGCCCGCCCGGCCCGACGGTTCAGGAGCCGCAGGCCGTGAGCGGGACCCCGGCCACCCCGTCCGTGCGCAGCCGGGCGTGCGTGCCCGTGTCGAAGCGCTCGTCGCCGTAGTGCAGCTTCTGCCTCTCGATCCCCTCCGGGCGGAACCCCGCGCGCCGCGCCACCAGGCAGGAGGCCGGGTTGTTGAGCCGGTGGCCCAGCTCCAGCCGGAACAGGCCGGTCTCCGCGAAGGCGTACTCGGCGACCAGCAGGGCCGCCGCCGTGGCCGCCCCGCGCCCGCGGGCGTCGGCGTGCACCCAGTAGGACACCCAGCCCAGGTCGTGAGCGCGGCTGGTCACCGACACCTGCACGTGCCCCAGGGCGACGCCCGTCCCGTCCGTGACGGCGAACCCGAACGCGTCGCCCGCCTCGGCGGCCGTCCGCTGACGGCCGATCCAGGCCAGCGCTTCCTCCCCGGTGGCGGGGACCTCCGGGGACTGCCAGGCCAGCCCGGGTTCGGCGAAGGCCGACAGCAGGCGTTCGGCGTCGCCCGGCTCCCAGAGCCGCAATCGGTACATCCGTCCCACTCCTCGTTCCGTTCCGCGGATGTCGTCCCGCGGGAAGGACACCCACGGAATCATCCCCCGGCGGGTGTCACACCGGGGGGTGCGTGGTACGTCTTCTGTGTCATGACGACCGATACCTCCGACGCCGCCGGTGTCTTCGAAGCCCACCGTTCGGCGCTGACCGGGGTCGCCTACCGGATCCTGGGCACCGCCTCCGACGCCGAGGACGTGGTCCAGGAGGCGTGGCCGCGCTGGTCCGGCGCCGACCGGGCCGGCATCGAGGACCCGCGCGCCTACCTCGTCACCATCGTCTCGCGGCTGGCCATCGACCGGCTGCGCAGCGCCCGCGCCCGCCGGGAGTCCTACGTGGGCGAATGGCTGCCCGAGCCCGTGAGCGACCTGCCCGACGGCGCCGACCGGGCCGAGCTCGCCGACACCGTGGAGTTCGCGTTCCTGGTGGTACTGGAGACGCTCAGCCCGCTGGAGCGCGCGGTGTTCGTGCTCCGGGAGGCCTTCCAGATGCCGTACGCGGAGATCGCCGAGATCATCGAGCGCAGCGAGTCCGCCACCCGGCAGCTGTCCCGGCGCGCCCGCGACCACGTGCGCGAGCGCCGGCCGCGGTTCGAGGCGGACCGGTCGGCGCGGCGGCGCATCACCGAGCGCTTCCTCCGGGCCTGCGTGGAGGGCGACCTGGACGGGCTCAAGGGGCTGCTCGCCGAGGACGCCACCCTGGTCGGGGACGGCGGCGGCAAGGCCAGGGCGCCGCTGCGGGTGCTGCTGGGCCGGGACAAGGTCGGCCGGTTCCTGATGGCGCTGCCGGGGAGCTTCGAGAAGTTCCTGGCGTCGATCGGCGCGCCGGCGGCGGACATCCGCGTGGAGGTCGGCGAGGTCAACGGGGCCCCGGCCCTGATCTGCGCCGCCGCGGGCCGGATCGTCGCCGCGGTCGTCCTGGACGTGGACGGCGGCCGGATCCGGAACGTGTACCTGGTGGCCAACCCCGACAAGATGTCACATCTGCGCCTGCCCGATCCGTCCTAGGGGGTATGGAACTCACCGTTGTGGGCGGTGGCCTCGCCGGTCTGACCGCGGCCATCGCCGGCGCCGAGAGCGGCGCCTCCGTGACCCTGTACGAAGCACACTCCACCCCGGGCGGACGGGCCCGGGCGACCGACCCGCCGTACGTGGCCAACGAGGGGCCGCACGTCCTGTACGGCGACGGGTTCGCCGCGCAGTGGCTGCTGGAGCGGGACCTGGTCCCGGCGTACCGCCGGTTCCCGCTGGCGGCGGTCCCCGGGGTGAGGATGCGCGAGGACGGCCGGGTGCGGTCGGCCCTGTCGCCCGCGCTGCTGGGCGCGGCCGCGCGCCGGCGCCTGCGGGCCCCGCACGACCGCGACTTCGGGTCCTGGGCGCGCGAGCACCTGGGCGAGAGGTCCGCGCGGGTGGCCGCGAACTACATGGGGGTGGCGCTGTTCGACCACGACCCCTCGCGGCTGTCGGCGGAGTTCGTGTGGGAGAGGTTCCAGCGGGTGCTGTCGCCGAAGCGGCCGGCGCCGCTGTACCTGGTGGGCGGCTGGACCGCGCTGGTCGACCGGATGGCCCGGCGGGCCCGGGAGATGGGCGTTCGGGTCGAGACGGGGGCGCGGGTGGACGCGCTGCCCGGGGACCGGCCGGTGATCGTGGCGACCTCCCTGGCGTCGGCCCGCGCGCTGCTGGGCGACCCGTCGCTGGAGTGGGAGAGCGGACACGCGCTGCTCGTGGACCTGGGGCTGCGCCGGGGGCGGGACCCGTTCGTGGTGTTCGACGCCGACGAGTGCGGTTTCGTGGAGCGGTACACGCGGGTGGACCGCACGCTCGCCCCCGAGGGCGAGGAGCTGGTGCAGGCGCAGATCCCGGTGCGGCCCGGGGAGTCCCGGACGGCGGTGACCGACCGGCTGGAGCGGCTGCTGGACATGTCGCTGCCGGACTGGCGGAGCCGGGTGACCTGGCGCCGCGACCAGGTCGCCAGGGGGCGCACCGGGGCGCTGGACCTGCCGGGCACCACGTGGCGCGACCGCCCGGCGGTCGACCGGGGGGACGGCGTGTACCTGGCGGGGGACTCGGTGGCCGCGCCCGGCCTGCTGGGCGAGGTCTCGGTGGCGAGCGCGGTCCGCGCCGCCACGGCGGCGGTCTCGGCCCGCGCCCCCCGCTCCGTCTGACCACCGCCGGGGCCGGGGGCGGACCGCCACCCCCGGCCCGCGGTCAGGCGGGGCGGTGGCAGACGGCCTCGACGTTGTGGCCGTCGGGGTCGCGGACGAACGCGCCGTAGTAGTGCTCGTGGTACTCGGGCCACACCCTCGGCTCGTGCAGCACCTCGGCCCCGGCGGCGACCGCCGCCTCGAAGAAGCCGTCCACCGCGGCCCGGTCGGGGGCGGTGAAGGCGATGTGCGATTCGCGGAAGCCCCCGCCGGTGCGGTGCGGGCCGACCCAGAAGTCGGGCGCCCGGCCGGCGCCGTACCCGATGGCCTCCCCGAGGACGAGGAGGCGTCCGCCGCCCAGGGGCGCCAGGACCGCGTCGTAGAAGGCGGCGCTGGCCGCGACGTCGTCGGTTTGGATGATCAGATGGTCCAGCATCCTCCGAGTGTGCCATCCGTCACCGACGCTCCCGGGGCGTTCGTCGCCCCCTCCCGGACGCCGTGTCACGGAACCCGGGGTCACCGGGGCACGGGGTCTCCGGGGCACGGGGTCTCCGGAGCACGCGGTCAGGCGACCCAGCGGTAGCGGTGCTCGGGGCGCCCGGCCGAGCCGTAGCGCATGCGCAGCTCGGCGCGGCCGTCGGCGCACAGGTACTCCAGGTAGCGGCGCGCGGTCACCCGGGAGACGCCCGAGCGCTCGGCCACGTCCGACGCGGACAGGTCGCCGTCGGCGTCGCGCAGCACCCCCGCGACCAGCTCCGCCGTGGCCGAGGTCAGGCCCTTGGGCAGCGAGCGTCCGCCCGGGGGGCGCAGCAGGCCGAACAGCCGGTCCACGTCCTGCTGGGTGGCCTCCCCCGCGGAGTCCATCTGGCGGTGGGCCACCGCGTAGCGTTCGAGCTGGTCGCGCAGGGCGCTCAGGGGGAACGGCTTGAGGAGGTAGTGCACCGCCCCGCCGTGCAGGGCGTCGCGGACCTGGGCGATGTCGCGCACCGCCGTGATCATGAGGAAGTCGGTGCGGCGGGCCTCGTCGGCGGCGGCCGCGCGCAGCGTCCGCATCACCTCGATCCCCGACGCGTCGGGCAGGTGCAGGTCGAGCAGCACCAGGTCCGGGCGGTGGCCGCGGATCTGGGCGAGGGCGGTCGCCGCCGTGTGCGCCACCCCCACCGCGGTGAACCCGGGCAGCGACTCCACCAGGTCCTGGTGGTTGCGGGCCACCCGCACGTCGTCGTCCACGACCAGGACGCGGATCACCGGTCCTCCCCCGCGGCCCCAGTGCCCTCCGGGGCGCCCGCGGAGGCCCGCTCGGCCGCGGGCAGGTAGGCGGTGAACACCGCGCCCTCCTCACCGTCGGGCGCCTCCATCTCCACGCTCCCCCCTCTGCCCTCGCACACCTGCTTGACCAGGGCCAGGCCCAGCCCGCGCCCGCCCGCGTCCCGGGACGCCTTGGTGGTGAACCCGAGGCGGAAGATCTCCTCGGCGATCCCGTCGGCCACCCCGTGCCCGGAGTCCGTCACCCGGATCTCCAGCAGGTCGTGCGGCGGCCCGTCCGCCCCGGCCCGGTGCAGGCGCACCATCAGCTCCACCCATCCCCGGCCGCCGCCCGCGACGGCGTCCAGCGCGTTGTCCACCAGGTTGCCCAGCACCAGCAGGGCGTCGGCCCGCAGCCCCCGGTCCAGTGCGGGCACCTCCGTCATCGGGGAGATCCGCAGGTCCACCCCGATCTCGGCGGCCTGCGCCGACTTGGCGATGACCAGGGCGGCCACCGCCGAGTCCGCGACGTGCTCGGCGATGCCCGTGCTGGTGCGGGTGTGCGCCGCCGACAGGTCCGCCAGGTAGGCGCGGGCCTCCTCGTGGGCGCCCAGGTCGAGCAGCCCGGCGAGCGTGTGCATCCGGTTCGCGAACTCGTGGGTCTGGGCCCGCAGCCCCCGGGTGACGGTGCGGGCGCCGTCGAGCTCGCCGGTGAGCCGGTCCAGCTCGGTGCGGTCCCGGAAGGTCACGACCGCGCCGGTCTCCTCGCCCCGGATCCGGACCGTCCTGCGGTTGGCGACCAGGATGCGGTCGCCGGAGAGCAGGAGCAGGTCCCTGCCCCGGTCGGCCCCCGAGACGATGTCGCGGACCCGCTCCGAGGCGCCGAGTTCGTCCAGGGTACGCCCCTCGGCGCCGTCGGGGAGCCCCAGCATCGCGCGGGCCGGGGGGTTGGCGAAGACGAGCCGGCCCTGCGCGTCGACGGCGAGCACGCCCTCGCGGACGGCGTGCAGGAGCGCCTCCCGGCTCTCCAGCAGCGCGGTGATGTCGGCCGGTTCCAGCCCGTGGGTCTTGGTCCTGACCTGGCGGGACAGCGACCACGCGCCGATCACGCCCAGGCCCAGGACCACGACGACCGTGCCCAGGACGGCGGGGACGGCGGCGCGCGCCTCGGTGGCGGCGTCGGAGCTGAGTATGCCCAGGGAGACGTAGGCGACCACCTCGCCGCGGGCGTCGCCGCCGTTGACCGATCCGCCGCCGGAGAACACGGGGACCTTGGCCCGGACCGTGCGCCCCTGGGTGCCGGTCTCCACCCCCGTCCACTCCTCCCCCCGCGCCGCCGGCCCGGGCGGGGTGGACACCATCTCCCCTATGCGGTCCTTGTCCGGGTGGGTGTAGCGGATGCCCTGGGGGGAGGCGATGACCAGGTACTCCACGTCGGTGGCGGAGGCGATCCGGTCCGCCGTCGGGTCCAGGGCAGCGGCCGGGTCGCGGGACTGCACGCCCTCCACGACCGCGGGCATGACGGCGACCGCCCGGGCCACGCTGAGCACGCGCTCGGTGTACTGCCGGTCGGTGTGCCGGTCGAGGTGGAACACCCACAGGGAGCCGACGGCGACCAGGGCCGCGGCGAGCAGGAGCACGTAGCCGACGAACAGGGAGCCGGTCAGGGACAGGCGGGGACGGGTGCGCGGGGCGGTGGTGCGCGGCGGCCGTCGCAGGATGCGCGCGGTCATGCCGGGGCCTTCCGGGAGGGGATCGGTGCGGTCGCGGTGTCGGCGTCGTGGTCGCGGCGCCGGCGGGACGCCTTCCGGGTCTGGGAAGGCCCAGGTGGGCGCCCCGTTCGGCTGCTCGTCACGAACAATACGACCAATATGACGCCAGTTTTAACAACACTCTTACACGGGCGTGCGCCGCGTCACACTGTGACCCGGCTCTCCTCGTTCCCGCACGGCGAGGGGGCGAACGAGGTCGGAAGGAGACAGCGATGCGCGAACGCGGCGTGCCGCTCCGTGTCGCGGGCGGGCTCTGCGCCCTCCTGCTGGTGGGGACAGCACTGTTCGACGTGCGCCAGAGCGCGGCGTCGGGCACCGGTGAGCAGGAGAAGCTCCTGCTCATCGCACCCGCCGCACCGGGCGGTGGATGGGACACCCTGGCCAGGGAGATGCAGAACGGCCTGCGCGAGGAGGACATCCGCTTCAACGTCGAGGTGCGCAACGCGGAGGGCGCGGGCGGCACCATCGGCCTGGCGCAGGTCGTCAACCGGGAGGGGCAGCACACCGTGATGTCCATGACCGGTCTGGGCATGGTGGGCGCGGTGGAGACCACCGGGTCGCCGTACACGATGGACGACATCACCCCGATCGCCCAGCTGGCCTCGGAGTACCAGGTCGTGGTGGTGCCCGCCGACTCGCCCTACGAGAGCCTGGACGACCTCGCCGAGGACTGGGCATCCCAGGAGGGGACCCTGCCGGTGGCGGGCGGCTCGATGGGCGGCGTGGACCAGATCTTCGCCGGGCGGGTGGCCCGCTCCATGGACCTCACCCCCGCGGAGATCAACTACCTGCCGTACTC
The DNA here is from genome assembly GCF_018316655.1 of Nocardiopsis changdeensis. Classification (GTDB taxonomy): domain Bacteria; phylum Actinomycetota; class Actinomycetes; order Streptosporangiales; family Streptosporangiaceae; genus Nocardiopsis; species Nocardiopsis changdeensis. The sequence continues at coordinate 6,385,287 of NZ_CP074133.1, forward strand.
GGGCGGCGGCGAGGTGCTGACCTCGCTGCTGTCGGGGACCGCCGCGGTCGGGTTCAGCAGCCTGAGCGACTTCGCCGACCAGGTGGGCGACGGGGGCCCGCTGCGGGCCCTGGCCGTGTCCTCGCCCGAGCGGCTGGAGGGCCTGGGCGCGCCGACGATGCTCGAGGAGGGCTACGACGTCGAGATGTCGAACTGGCGCGGGGTCATCGCCCCGCCGGGGCTGACCGACGCCGAGGTCGAGGCCCTGGAGGAGCAGGTGCGGGAGCTGGTGGAGAGCCCGTCGTGGGCCGACACCCTGGAGCGCAACCGGTGGACGGACACCTACCAGGGACGCGAGGAGTTCACCGCGTTCCTGGAGGAGGAGGTCGTCGCCACGCAGGAGACCATCGAGGAGCTGGGGCTGTGACCGTGAACGGAACGGAGAAGGCGGCGCCGGAGTCCGGGGCCCCGGTCCCGGAGACCGACGGGGCCGCGGAGGCCGCGAAGGCGGCGGAGGCCGAGGGCGCCGCCGAGGCGGCGCGGGCCGGGGACGGCCTCGACCCGGACACGGCGCCCTGGGGCGGTCCGGCCCGCTGGGTGGTACCCGCCCTGGCCGCGGCCGTGGGCGCGCTCATGCTGTGGGGCGCGTTCACCATCGAGGCGCCGGCCAACGCGACCCGGCCCGGACCGGGTTTCTTCCCGGGGATGATCGGCGCGCTGCTGCTGGCGGCGACGGCGTTCCTGGTGGTGGGGAACCTGCGCCGGCGGCCCCAGGGGACGGCCAACACCCTGGCGTGGTTCGAGGCCCGGCCGGTCCTGATCGTGGTGGCGGCTCTGGTGGTGAACACGGTCCTGCTGGAGTTCCTGGGCTGGCTGTTGGCGGGGGCGCTGCTGTTCTGGGCGGTGGCCTTCGCGTTCGGGGCGCGCGCGTACCTGCGTGACGCCGTGGTGGCGCTGTCGGTGTCGGCGGCCGTCCAGGTGGGCTTCTCGCTCGGCCTGGGCCTGAGCCTGCCGTCCGGGATCCTGGGGTGGGTGCTCTGATGACGGAGACACTGGTCGGACTCGGGGACGGGCTCGTCGCGGCCCTGACCCCGGGCAACCTGATGTGGGCGTTCCTGGGCGTGGTGCTGGGCACCGCGGTGGGGGTGCTGCCTGGCCTGGGCTCGGCGATGGCGGTGGCGCTGCTGCTGCCGGTGACGTTCCAGCTCGACCCGACGAGCGCGTTCATCCTGTTCGCGGGCGTGTACTACGGCGGGATGTTCGGCGGGTCGACCACGTCGATCCTGCTCAACACCCCGGGGCAGGCGTCGTCGATCGCCACCACGTACGAGGGCCACAAGATGGCCCTGACGGGGCGGGCCGCGCAGGCCCTGGGCACCGCGGTGATCGGTTCGTTCTTCGCGAGCATCGTCGGCACGCTGATCGTGGCGTTCTTCTCGCCGGTGATGGTGGCGTTCGCGCTGAACTTCGGACCGGGCGAGTACTTCGCCCTGACGGTGTTCTCGTTCGTGGCGGTGGCCGCGGTCGTGTCCGGGTCGGTGCTGCGCGGGGTGACCTCGCTGCTCATCGGCCTGGCGATCGGCGTGGTGGGCATCGACGGCCAGAGCGGCACGCCGCGGTTCGACTTCGGGTCGGCCGTGATGCTCGACGGCATCGACGTCGTCATCGTGACCGTGGGGCTGCTGGCCCTGGGCGAGGTGCTGTACGTGGTGGCGCGCGGCAGGTCCGCGCCGAACCTGGGCGCGATCCGCACCGGGCGCCCGTGGCTGAGCCGGCGGGACTGGAAGCGGTCCTGGGGCCCGTGGCTGCGCGGGACCGCGCTGGGCAGCACCTTCGGCCCGATCCCCGGCAGCGGGGCCGAGATCCCGACGTTCGTGTCCCTGGGCGTGGAGCGCAAGCTCGCCCAGCGGCGGGCGGAGCGCAGGGGCGACCCGGAGGAGAACGAGTTCGGCCGGGGCGCCATCGAGGGCGTGGCCGGGCCGGAGGCCGCCAACAACTCCAGCGCGGCGGGCACGCTGGTGCCGCTGCTGGGGCTGGGGCTGCCGACGTCGGCGACGGCCGCGATCATGCTGGCGGCGTTCCAGCAGTACGGGCTCCAGCCGGGGCCGGTGCTGTTCGAGCGCAACGCGGACCTGGTGTGGACGCTGCTGGCGTCGCTGCTGATCGGCAGCGTGATGCTGCTCGTCATCAACCTGCCGTTCGCGCCGCTGTGGGCGAAGCTGCTGAAGCTGCCCAAGCCGTACCTGTACGCGGGGATCACGCTGTTCTCGGTGCTGGCGGTGTACGCGATCAACGCGTCGGTCGCCCACCTGGTGATCCTGCTGGCGGTGGCCCTGCTGGGGCTGGTGATGCGGTCCTTCGGGGTCCCGGTGGCACCGGCGCTGATCGGCGTGGTGCTGGGGCCGATCGCGGAGACGGAGTTCCGGCGGGCGCTGGCGGCGTCCTCGGGCGACCCGTCGATCCTGGTCGGCAGCGGGATCTCGATCGGGCTGTACGCGCTGGTGGTGATCGCCGCGCTCGTGCCGGTGATCGCGGGCCTGCGGCGCAGGCGGGCGGCGGCGAAGGCCGTGCCCGCGGAGGGCGGCGAGCGCGAGAGCGTGTCCTGACCACGGCCGGCCCCTTACTCCCGGGGGCCGGCGTCCAGCCGACCCACTACTCCCGGGGTCGGCCGCCGAACGGCCCCCGGCCCGTCCGCCGGGGGCCGTTCGCACGCCCGGGCCGGGACGTGCCGTGCTCAGGCGGGGGGCGGCCCCAGGAGGTCCCAGCGGTTGCCCGCGAGGTCGAGGAAGACGGCGACCCTGCCGTAGGGCTCGTCTCGGGGCTCGGTGACGAACCGGACCCCGTGCCGCTCCATGCGGGCGTGGGAGGCGGCGAAGTCGTCCACCCTCAGGAAGAAGCCGACCCGGCCCCCGGTCTGTCCGCCCACGGCGGCGCTCTGGCGCTCGCCGTCGGCACGGGCGAGGAGGAGGCCGGTGACCGCTCCGGGCGGGCGGACCACCACCCAGCGCTTCTCCCGGCCGTCGTTGGTGAGGGAGGGGGAGTCCTCGGTCAGTTCGAAGCCGAGGGCTTCTGTGAAGAAGGCGATGGCGGAGTCGTAGTCGTCCACTACGAGGGTGACCAGGTCCATGTGCACGGGACCACGCTAGACCACGGTCTCCCCGGGACGGCCCTGGGGCGGGGCGGTCGGGGACCGCCCCGCCCCGCGGTGGCCCGGAGGGCCGCGGTCACAGGGGCTGGTCGTCGACCACGACGTCCCAGCTGACGTTGTCGCCCTCGACGGCGGTCGCCGTGACGGTCACGCCGTAGTTCGTGCCGCCGTCCACCAGGTTGCAGCGGATCTCGGCGCCGACCTGCGCGGGGAGGCCCTCCAGGCAGCTGAAGCCGTCGGGGGTCTGCCCGACCGCCGCCGCCAGCGCCTCGGACGACTTCTGGGCGACCTGGTCGGCGGGCACGGTGCCGTCGACCGCGGTGGCGCTGTTGCCGTCCCCGGCCGCGGGCTCGGTCCCGGCCTCGGTGTCGCCGGCGGCGCCCTCCTCGGTCGCGGCCTCGTCGACCACGACGTCCCAGTTGACGTCGCCGCCCTCGACCGAGGTCACCGTGACGGTCACACCGAGGGTGTCGCCGCCGCTGGTGAGCTCGCAGCGGATCTCGGCGCCGACCTCCGCGGGGAGGTCGTCGGCGCAGGTGAAGTCGTCGGGGGTCTGGCCGACCTCCTCGGCCAGCATCTCGCTCGACCGCTCGGCGACCTGCTCCGCGTCGACGGCGGCGGGGCCGCCGATGCTGAACGAGCAGCCGGTGGCCAGAAGGAGGGGAAGCGCTCCCAGGACGGCTCCGGCGATGACCCTGCCGCCTCTGATCTGCTGCATTGCGGGCTCCTCTACAGTTCGGGGGACGTACCCCCGGACAGACGCCGTGGCGGGCGCACGGGTTCCGCGAACGCGCGCTTCTCCATGCTCCCGTGGCCGAAGGGTCTCCTCCCCGTTGCCTCCGTCACCCTCCCTTCACCCGATGTCGACCGGGCCGTCACCCCGGGCCCGGCCCCGGCGTCCGCACCGACCGACGTGCTGTGCGTCCTCGACGACCGGAACAAGGTCGTCCGGATGCGGCGCGGTCCCGCTCTTGTCGGGGGCGGGCAAGGACCGATAGTGCGCGGATAGGGCCGGGGGCGGCCGGGCTGCTTAGCCTGCCGGTGCACCGGGAACGGCCCGGTGCCGACCACAGGAGGAAGCATGCGCACCCCCCGTCCCCTGGCCACGGCCATCGCCGCCGTCGCCGCAGTCCTGACCGTCGCGGTCTTCCCCGGCACCGCCGCCGCCGAGCCGGTCGACGGCCTCGACTGCACCGTCACGCGGCAGCTGATCAACTTCCAGGAGGTCCACACCTGTGTGGCCGAGTCCGAGGACATCCGCTGGAAGCTCACCGGACGCTGCGCCATGATGTTCGGCATCCAGTTCGTGTCCTCGCCGGTGGTGGAGGGCAGCGGCACCGCCATGGTGGGCTGCCCGATCGCCGGGCCGATCTCGGGCCCCGTCCACAACGTCGTCCGCGTCGTGCTCTGACCGCGTGCGGGACCGGTGAGACGGACGGCCCGGAGGGGGACCGGGCCTCCGCCTCACCGGTCCCGGCGCCGCCGCTCCGCGAGGGCCGTGTGGACCGAGGCGATCGCGCTGGCCCCCTCGCCCATCGCCGCCGCGACGCGCTTGATCGACCCGGTGCGGGTGTCGCCGACCGCGAACACCGACGGGGCGCTGGTCTCGAACGGCAGCGGTCCGCGCCCCAGCCCCTCCCACACGGGCCCCAGGCCCAACTCGACCAGGGCGGTGTCGGTGCACACGAACCCGCTGCGGTCCCGGGTGACGCCGTCCAGCCATTCGGTCGCGGGGTCGGCGCCGATGAAGCAGAACAGGCCGCTGGTCGGGCGGGGTGCCCCGAGCCCGGTGCGCCGGTCCGTGAGCACGACCTCCGCGAGCCTGTCGTCGCCCCTCAGCCCGGTGACCTCGGTGTTCGTGTGCACGGTGATCTCGGGGTGGTCGTGCAGGCGCGCCACCAGGTACTCCGACATCTTGGCCGACAGGTCCGCGCCGCGGACGACGAGGTCGACGCGGCTGCCCCGGCCCGCCAGGTACAGGGCGGCCTGCCCCGCCGAGTTCGCGCCGCCCACCACGGTGACCGGGTGCCGGGAGCACGAGCGCACCTCCAGTTCGGTGGCGGCGTAGAAGATGCAGCCCGCCTCCTCGAAGTCCGCCCAGCGCTCCAGCGGCAGGGTGCGGTAGCGGGCGCCGGAGGCCACCACGACCGCCCGGGTGTCGATACGGCTGCCGTCGGCCAGGTACAGCACCGGGTCGGGCCCGGTGGTGTCCAGCCGGTCCACCCGGCACGGCATGTACATCGCGGCGCCGAACTTCAGCGCCTGGATCGCCGACAGCCGGGTCAGCTCCTCCCCCGCGATGCCGTGCGGGAAGCCGGGGTAGTTCTCGATCCGGGAGCTGGACGCGGCCTGCCCGCCGGTGCCCAGGGCGTCCAGGACCACGGTGTTCAGCCCCTCGGACGCCCCGTAGAGCGCGGCCGCCAGCCCGGCGGGCCCGGCCCCCACCACCACGAGGTCGAGGTCCTTGCAGCTCGGCCGGTAGGCCTTGCCGATGAGTCCGGCCAGGACCCCCGGGGTGACGTCGCGGGTCACCCGTCCGGCGAACACGACGGCCGGCAGGTCGCCCTCGGCCAGGCCCACCGCGTCGAGCAGCCTGCGGCCGTCCGGCGCGTCGGCGTCGTGCCACTCGTAGGGGAGCCGGACCCGGGCGGCGTAGGTGCGCAGGGCCAGGGTGGCCGACGAGTCGGGCCGGCCGATCAGGTCGACGGGGCGGACCGCTTCGCGCAGGAACTCCCGGCGGACCAGCAGGGCCTCCAGGACGGTGTCGGAGAGCTCCGCCTCCTCGGCCATCATCGTGCGGAACCGCTCCCTGGACAGGCGGTGGATCCGGCCCGGTGCCACGACCCGTACCGTCACGAAGGCCATCTGGTCGCCGAGCAGGTTGACCTCGCCGAGGAAGTCGCCGGGCCCCATGGTCATGAAGACCTCCTCGGGGCGGCCGAAGGAGGCCTCGCGGACCACCTCGACGTAGGCCTCGTCGAGGACGATGAGGTCGCGCTCGAAGTCGCCGGCGCGGGTGAGGACGTCGCCGGCCTCCACCTCGTGCCCGGTTCCGTAGGAGCGCAGCCGGTCGAACCGGGCGAAGTCCAGCCGCGGCCGGAGCCTCTCCATGATCCCGTCGTGCGCAGACCGACCCATCCCGATGCCCCTTCCGCCCCCGTAGATCCCTTTCCTACCTGTTCGGGCACGCGGATTCCAGGGTCCCGGCGGCGGGGCGCCGTCGGCGCTCCGGGAGGAGCGCCGGCGGGATCACCGGCGGGGGCGTCCCTCAGGCGGCGCGGACGGGGTGCTTGAAGACCTGCTCGCGGTGCCAGCGCACGTGGTCGGCGGCGACCGGCGGGGAGGCCGCGGGCAGGAGCAGGTCGCGTCCGGCGAGGTCGGTGACGGTCCGCCGGGCCTGGTCGGAGCGGGCCTCGAAGCGCGGGGAGACGTCCAGGGTCAGCTCCGCGGTGAGGCCGAGGACGCCCCGGTCCAGGAGCAGGTGGTGCTGGGAGCACAGCGCCAGCCCGTTGTCCACCGTGTCGGGCCCGGCCTGGGACCACCAGCGCACGTGGGCGGCCTCCAGGCCGACCGGGACGCCGTCCATCCACCCGTCGTAGCCGCAGAACGCGCACCGGTGGCCGTAGGCGTCCAGCACCGCCTCCCGGAAGGCGGGGTCGCGGTCGCCGGCCGCGGCCCACCGCCCGGGGGCGAGGGAGAGCCCGGCCAGGGCCAGCACCTCCTCGTGCAGGGAGGTCGGGAAGTTCGCGTCGAGCAGCAGGCGGGCGACGCGGGTGCGCAGCCCCGGGTCCTCCTCCAGCGCGCGGGAGAAGTCGGGGGCGAGGCTCCCCCGGGCTCCGGAGCGCCGCAGCCGGCCCGGGCTGTCCCCGGGGTCGTCGCCGTCGTCCGTGGCGAGCAGCCACAGCCCGTCGTCGTTGGCCAGGCGGCGGAAGGGGAAGGCCGGCGTCGTGCCGTTCTTGGCCGGTGGGGCGAACTCGTCCAGCAGCAGCCGGAGGCGCTCCTCGGCGGCGCTGTAGAGGATGGGGGCGTCGCCGTGGCGCTGGTGGTGGCCCAGCGCGTACAGCAGCAGGAGGGGTTTGTGCGGCGCCCGCACGCCGTCGCGCCGCCACTGCCTGATCCGGCCGATCCGCTCTTCCCAGTCCATGGCGCACGACTCTAGCGGCGGGACGGAGGGCGGGATCACAGGCGACATACCGGACTAATCGTCCTACGATTGCAGACGTGCCGGAATTCAACCGCGGCGTCGCCCTCGGGGCGGGCGCCTTCCTCCTCTGGGGTTTCGCAGCCCTGTACTGGCCCTTCCTCTCCGCCGCCCAGCCCGCAGAGATCCTCGCCCACCGCATGGTGTGGTCGCTGCTGGCGATGTGCGTGTTCCTGATGCTGGCCCGGCGCGGCTGGAAGTGGCTGCCCGGGGTGGTCCGCAGCCCGCGCCGGCTGCTGCCGGTGGCCGCCGCCGCGGTCCTCATCTCCCTCAACTGGTGGGGGTTCATCTACTCGGTGTCGACCGAGCAGACCCTCCAGGCTTCGCTGGCGTACTTCATCAACCCGCTGATGGCGGTGTGCCTGGGCGTGGTGCTGTTCTCCGAGCGGCTGCGCGCGGCACAGTGGACCGCGGTGGTCCTGGGCCTGCTCGCGGTCGTGGTGATGGCGGTCGGCTACGGCGTCACGCCGTGGCTGGCGCTGCTGATGGCCTCGTCGTTCGCCGCCTACGGCGCGGTGAAGAAGTACGTGGACCTGGACGGGATGCAGAGCCTCACCGTGGAGACCCTGGTGATGTTCCTGCCCGCCCTGGGCTACGTGCTGTACCTGGAGTTCTCCGGGGCGGGGACGGTGGTCTCGGTGTCCCCCGCGCACACGGCGCTGCTGGTCGGCAGCGGTTTCGTGACGGCGCTGCCGCTGCTGATGTTCGGGGTGGCGGCCCGGCGCCTGCCGCTGAGCGTGATCGGGATGCTCCAGTACATCGCGCCCACCATCATGTTCTTCATCGGCTGGCTGGTGCAGGGCGAGGAGATGCCGCCCGCCCGGTGGGCCGGGTTCGCGCTGGTGTGGCTGGCGCTGTGCGTGTTCGCGTTCGACCAGGTGCGCGGCGCGCGGGCGCGGTCGGCGCAGCGGCGGCGGGCGGAGAACCCGGCCGTCGAGCCCTGCGACTGACCTCGGGGTTCCCGGTTCCGGCGATCCGAAACTACGATCCGTGACCTTGTGCTAACGTCGAGTCGCGAACCGGATGTCTCCCGGTTCCCGACGGTCCGCACGTCACGGAGGGCACCCTCATGTCCCGCACCAGCCGCACGCCCCGCGCCCCGCGCGCGGCCGCGGTGGTGCGTCCGCCCTCCCTGCTGCTGCTACCACTGTTCGTCGGGGCGGCCCTGGCCGCCCTGTGGCTGATCGGCGCGCCGTCCGCGCAGGCCGACACCGCCGGACCGCTCGGCCTGGACCGGGCCGCCTCCCTGGACCGGGCCGCCTCGCTGGACACCGGGCTCGCGCAGGGGCTGGACCCCTCGCTGGAGGCCGGGGTCGCCGAGGTCGCCGCGCCGGTCACCGACACCCTGGGCACCGTCCACCGGAGCCTGGAGGAGCGGACGGAGTCCGCCCCCGCCGTCACCGAGGTCGGCGAGGAGGTCCACGAGGGCGCCCGGCGCGTGGTCCGCGAGCTCTCGGCCGCCGACCAGGTCCAGGCGGAGAACCTCGTGGCCCACATCGCCGCCACCCGCGTGGCCCCCGCGTCGGCGGAGCCCGGCGCGGCGGCCCCCGCGGCCGCGGCCGAGCCCGCCGGGAGCGCCCGTTCCGACGCCGGGGACGGGGAGGCCGACGGGGAGTCCGGCCCCGGGGAGGCCGTTCTCCGGGACGCCGCCCCCGCGCCGCTCCCGGCGCTCCGGGCCGCCGGGGCGGTCGCCGACTCCGCGACGGTGGACGGGCAGCGCCCCGCGGCCGCCGAGCACGACGTCTCCGCGGCCCCCCAGCTCTCCACCGGTTCCGCCGCGCCCACCGGGGCCGGCGCCCCCGCGGTCGCCGGGTACCTCACCGTCGTGCCCGTCACCGCTCCCGCCGCCGACGTGCTCTCGACCGCCGTCGACGCCGTGCACCCGGTGCCCGCGGGCGCCGCCGACGACCCCACGGTCTCCCCCGACTAGGAACGGGCCGCTCCGACGGACCCGTTCCCAGCCCTTCCCGCTCTGGGAGCTGACCTGAGTCCCGTGCCCCGTACCGCCCCGCCGCGGTCCCGCTCACGTGATTCACGTCAGCCGGTGGTCCACCGGCTCCCGGCCGGCCCGACCCGACGTCGCGGCCGCCCCGCAGCACACCGCAACCACAGAGCCTTCCGGAAGGAAACCCATGTCGCAGGCCAAGCGCATTTCAGCCAGGGCTGTTCTGCTCGCCGCCGGAACCGCCGGCTTCGTCGCCCTCGGCGCCGGTGTCTCGGGGGCCGAGGCGCTCGCCTCCCCCGTCGCCGAGATCGCCCCCACCGTCGAGCGGGCGCTCGTGGAGGGCGTCGCCCCGACCATGAACAGCGCCTTCCCCGGCGGGATCGGCCCGGTCGCCGGGAGCACGCTCTCCGAACTCCAGGAGACCTCGCGCGCCGACAAGCCCGCGCCCGACCTGGCCGCGATGGTGCCCGCCGGCGAGCCGGAGATCGCCACCCCGGTCGGCGGCGTCGCCAACCCGAGCGCGGCGCTGGCCGACGCCCTCGCCGCCACCCAGGACGCGACCGGCCTGGACGGGAACCCGCACGACACCGTCGGGCACGACCTGGGCGAGGCCGTCCAGAAGCGGGCCACCGAAGCGGGCGACGAATTCGGGACCACCGCCCAGAGCGCGGGCGGGGCCGTGGAGGGGGCCGCCTCCGAGGTGCTCCCGCACACGGTGGTCGCGGCGTACGGCCTCCGCGAGGAGTTGGGCGTGCCCTCGGTCTCCGACCTGCCCCGCCCCGGCGACCTGGCCCAGGGCCTCGACGCCTCCCGGCTGTCCGAGGCCGCGGCCGTCACCGAGGCCGTGGACCTGTCCGACCCCACCGCGCTGACCCGGGAGAACACCCTGGGGATCAGCGAGGTCCTGGACGTGGCCCCCGCCCTGCCGGCCGCCGGCGGGACCGTGCCGCAGAGCGCCCAGGAGCCCGTGGTCCCGAACATGTGGGACTTCGCCTACGCGTTCGGTGTGGAGACGCCCAAGGCCCTCCAGGACGTGGTGGAGTCCAACCCGGTCACCGACGACAACTACGTGAGCCTGGGCGAGGAGGAGGTCCTGGGGGCGGTCGGCAACCGCAACCTGGACGAGAGCATCACCGCCGTCCCCCAGCGCGAGCAGCAGACCTCCCCCCTGGCGCAGGGGCCGGCCGTCGTGGAGACGCCCGCCGTCGCGCAGCTGCCCGACGGGCAGCGGACGCCGGGGCTGTCGGACCTGACCGACGCGCTGATGACCGGCGCCTCCGACCTGGGCTCGGCCGAGATGGTCGCCCTCGACGGGCCGATCGCCGACAGCGAGGTGCCGCGGGTGGGCACCGGGCTGCCCGCCGTGGACGAGGCCCTGCCGCAGGTCGCCGACACCTCGTCGCTGCCCACCCTGGCCGAGGGCCCCGACATGTCCACCGCCGAGGACCTGGTGGCCGGGCTGAGCCGCGGGCCCGCCCTGCTGGAGGACCTGGACACCAGCGACCTGGTCTCCATCGAGGGCGGCACCGCCGAGGCCCCGCCCGCGCCCGAGGGCACGGTGTCGCACCCGACCTTCCTGAACCCGCTGCCCGGCTCCGAGGCCCTGCCCGTGGTGAGCTAGGCGGTTCCCCCCGGGCGCGTACCCGCCCGGGGACCGGAACGCCCCCGACGCGCCCGGGGGCGTCCCGCCGCTCCTTCCCGCAGCCCGATGGCGCCGCACCGGCGGCGCCATCGGCGTGTTCCGCTCAGGCCGGGACGTGGTCGGCCAGCGGGAAGTCGTAGGCGCGCTTCAGCCCCGGCGGCGCCCCCGTCAGCGAGACCAGCCGGGCGAACGCCCCGAACAGCCAGGACCGGACCCGCAGGCCCACCTCGCCGGTGTCCGGAGCGGTCATGGCGGTGTTCGTGCCTCCCATCGCGAGGTTGGCGTCGACGAAGCCGCGTATCGCCCGTTCGTAGGCGGGGAAGGCGGCCCGGTGGTCGCCTCCCGCCCGGGCGAGCCCGCCGGCCAGGACGCAGGCGCCGACCAGGGCCAGGGTGCTCCCCTGGCCGGTCATCGGGTCGGGGCAGTAGCCGGCGTCCCCCACCAGGGCCACCCGGCCGCGGGTCCAGGAGTCCATGTGGATCTGGACGGAGGGGGACACGTGGACGGCGTCGGAGCGCTCCATGGCCTCCAGCACGCGCCGCACCTCCTCGCCGTCCCCCACGAAGCGCTCGCGGAGCCGCCGCTTGTGCTCCTCCGCGTCGGCCACCGGTTCCCGGTCGCGGGTGAGGACCGTGCACTCCAGGGTGCCCGCCTCGGGGAAGGGCGCGAGGAGCATCCCGCGCCCGGGGCGGACCAGGCCGCGCACGTGGTCGGTGAGCCCGAGGTCGTCGGGGAGCTCGAAGAGGGCGATGTTGGTCCCCAGGTACTTCCGGAAGCGCTCCTTGGGCCCGAAGACGAGGGAGCGGGTGTCGGAGTGGATCCCGTCGGCCCCGATCACGAGGTCGAAGTCCCGCGGCCGCCGGTTCCGGAAGCTCACGGTGACACCGTGGCCGGTCTCGCGGATCCCGGTGACCGAGTCGTCGAACAGGTACTCGGCCTCGTCGCGGGTGGCGCGGTACAGGATCTCGCAGAGGTCGCCGCGGCGGATCACCAGGCCCTGTTCGCCGGAGACCAGCGAGGCCCCCTCGATCACCACCCGGCGGCGCCCCCCGTGGCCGAAGCGGATCTCCCCGGGCGGCGCGCCGGAGAGCTCGCGGGCCTCCTCCAGGAGCCCGGTGCGGCGCAGCGCGTCGACGCCGACGCCCTCGATCTGGATGCGGTGGCCGCCGGTGCGCACGGCCGGCGCCCGCTCCACGACGGTGGGCCGGAATCCGTAGCGGTGCAGCCAGTGGGCGAGGGCCGGGCCGGCGATGCCGCCGCCCGAGATGAGGATGCGTTCTCCCGGCATGTCGTCCTCCCGAGAAGTGGACCGGCACTTTTGATTGTACGTACGTTCAAATCCAGGGCAAGGGGCTCTCCCGGCCGGAATCGGACACGCCCCCGGGAACGCCGACGGCGCCGGTCCCGGTGGGACGCGGCGCCGTCGGTGGGCGGGCGGGGCGGTCAGCCGGAGCGTTCCACCACGTAGTCGCACAGGGCCTCGAAGGCGTCGCGCGCCGGGCCCTGCGGCAGGGTGGCCAGCTCGGCGCGGGCCTTGTCGGACCAGCCGCGCAGGGTCTTCTCCGCCTCGGCCATCGCCGGGTGGGCGCGCAGCAGGCCCAGGGCCTCCTCGGCCTCGGTGTCGTCCAGCGGGCGGCCCAGCAGCGACTTGAGCCGGTCGTCGGCCGGGTCGGTGGAGCGCAGCGCGTAGAACATCGGCAGGGTCAGCACGCCCTCGCGCAGGTCCGTGCCGGGGACCTTGCCGGACTCGCGGGTCTCGGCGGCCACGTCGATGAGGTCGTCGGCGAGCTGGAAGGCCATCCCCAGCGCGTCGCAGGCGCGGGTGAGCGTGCCGGTGGTCACCGGGTCGACCTTGCCGAACATGCCGCCGAACTCGGCGGAGGAGGCGATGAGGGAGGCCGTCTTGTCCCCGATGACCCGCAGGTAGTGGTCGAGCGGGTCGACGCCCTCGGGCGGGCCGGAGGTCTCCAGGATCTGTCCCTGGACCAGCCGGCCGAACGTCTCGGCCTGGAGGCGGACGGCCTCCGGGCCCAGGTCGGCGAGGATCTCCGACGCCTTGGCGAACACGTAGTCGCCGGTGAGGATGGCGATGGTGTTGCCCCAGCGCTGGTTGGCGCTGGGCTTGCCGCGGCGCAGCTCCGCCTCGTCCATGACGTCGTCGTGGTACAGCGTCGCCACGTGGGTCAGCTCGACCACGGCCGCCGCCGGGACGAGGTCGGGCATGTCCGGGTCGCCGAAGTGCGCGGCCAGCAGCACCAGCATCGCCCGGAACCGCTTGCCCCCGGCCTCCAGCAGGTGGGAGGCGGCCTCGGTCAGCATCGGGTCGCTCGCGCGCACCGACTCCCTCAGGACGTCCTCGACCTTCTCGAGACCGTCCTGGACCTCCCGGGCGAGGGCCGAGTCGACTCTCGGCAGAGCGAGAAACCCGCTCGGGACAGCACCGCTCACCGTAAAGCTCCACCTGTTGAACGGGCACGGCGGCGGCCGCTCGGGGCCGCCGCGTGCTCAGCACATGAACATGATCCGACTTGCCACGGTATCCGACCCGGAATGATCATCCAAAGCCACACCCGGGTACGACCCGGACCGGAATGGAACCGCAGCTCATCCGGCCCGGGCCGCGGCCGTGCCTCCTCGAACCCCCGCTCCGCCCCGGCTCGCGCGGGGGCGCCCGGGGAACGGGGGCCTTCGGCCCTTCCAGAACCCCGTGCGCCCCCGCGGGCCCCCGGCGGTACAGGGGTGTGTTCGAGAACGGGCCCTACGGCCGCCCGCCCTCGGTGGACGCCTGGTCCACCATCACCGAGACCGGGTCCTGCCCGCTCTCCGGGGAGGGCAGCAGGTTGTCGAGCACCGGCCCGGGGTACAGGCCGAGCGCCAGGGTGGCGGCCACACCGATGGCGATGACCCCGCCGGTGGCGGCCCCGGCCCGCACGACGGTGGGCCCGTCGGCCTCCGGATCCCGGAAGAACATCACAACGATGATCCGGACGTAGAAGAACGCGGTGACGGCGCTGCTGAGCACGCCGACGATCACCAGCGGGGTGGCCCCGGCGGCGACGGCGGCCTCGAACACCGCGAACTTGCCGATGAACCCGCTGGTCAGCGGGATGCCCGCGAAGGCCAGCAGGAACAGGGACAGCGCCCCCGCCAGCAGCGGGTGGCGGCGGCCCAGCCCCGCCCACCGGTCCAGGTCGCCCAGCTCCTGCCCGCCGTCGGCGGTGCGGACCAGGGTGACCACGGCGAACGCGCCCAGGGTGGTGAACCCGTAGGCGGCCAGGTAGAACATCGCCCCGGCCAGGCCGTCGGTGCTCCCGGCGACCACGGCGGTGAGGATGAACCCGGCGTGCACCACCGAGGAGTAGGCCAGCAGCCGCTTCACGTCCCGCTGGGACACGGCGATGACCGCGGCGACCACCATGGTGAGCACCGCGATGATCCACAGCATCGGCTCCCAGGCCCCGATCCGGCCGCCGAAGGGCACGAAGAACACCCGCAGCAGGGCGCCGAACGCGGCGACCAGGGTGCAGGAGGCCATCAGCGCCGTGACCGGGGTGGGCGCCCCCTGGTACACGTCCGGCTTCCAGTTGTGGAACGGCACCGCGCCGACCTTGAACAGCAGGCCGACGGCGACCAGCCCGATCCCCATGAGCAGCAGCGGCTCGCCGTTGCCGTCCGCGAAGATCGCCGCCCCGCCGGCCTCGACGGCCGCGCGCACCTCGCCGAAGTTCACCGACCCGGCGTAGCCGTACACCATGGCGGCGCCGAACAGGAAGAACGCCGAGGAGAACGCCCCGAGCAGGAAGTACTTGACCGCGGCCTCCTGGGAGAACAGGCGGCGCCTGCGGGCGAGCCCGCACATCAGGTACAGCGGGAGGCTCATCACCTCCAGGGCGATGAACATGGTGAGGAAGTCGTTCGAGGCGGGGAACATCAGCATCCCCAGCACCGCGAACAGCACCAGCGGGTAGATCTCGGTGTGCTGCGACCCGGCCAGGATGTGCGCCCGCTCCTCCTCGCTGCCGGGGACCGCGGCCGCCTGGGCGGCGAACGCGTCCCGGCCGTCGCGGCGCTCGGCGATGAGCAGCAGGCTCACCAGCGCCAGCACCGTGATGGTGCCCTGGAAGAACAGCACGGTCCGGTCGACGGCCAGCGAGCCGACGCCGACGGTCACCCCGGCCTGCCCGTCGGGCAGGGACCCGACCTGGAGCACCACGAGCACGAACGTCGCCAGCAGGGCCAGCGCGGCCAGGCCGATCTGGAGCGGGCGGCGGCGCGCGGCGGGCACGAACGCCTCGAACAGCACGGCCACCATCGCGGCGCCGAACAGGGTGAGCAGCGGTGCCAGCAGCCACCAGTCGAGGACCGGTGCCTCCTGGGTGACGACGGGGAGGTCCTGGGGGATCACTCCGCGCCTCCTTCCTCGGCGGAGTCGACCGTGGCCACCACGGTGCGTTCCGCGGCCGGTTCGATCGCGTCGAGCAGCGGCTGCGGGTACAGCCCGAACGCGATGATGAGCGCGAGCAGCGGACCGACGGCCCACGCCTCGCGCGCGGACAGGTCCTTGAACCCGGACACGCTGTCGGCGGTGGGCCCGGTCATGGTGCGCTGGTACATCCACAGGATGTAGAGCGCGGCGAGCACGACGCCGATCACGGCGATCAGGGCGGGCGCGGGGCTGAACGCGTACACGCCGACGAACACCAGGAACTCGCTGACGAACGGCGCCAGCCCGGGCAGGGCGAGCCCGGCCAGGCCGGTGACCAGGAAGACCCCGGCGAGTTTGGGCGCCGCGTTCTGCACCCCGCCGAAGTCCTCGATGCGCGAGGAGCCGCGGCGGGCCACGAGCAGCCCCACGACCAGGAACAGGGCCCCGGTCGCGAACCCGTGGTTGACCATGTACAGCGCGGCCCCGGTCTGGGCCTGCGCGGTCATCGCGAAGATGCCCAGGGTGATGAACCCGAAGTGGGAGATCGACGTGTAGGCGACCAGGCGCATCATGTCGGTCTGGCCGATGGCCAGGATCGCCCCGTAGACGATGCTCACCAGGCTCAGCACCACCACGGGCCACACGAACCAGGACACGGCCGCGGGGAACAGCTCCATGCAGTACCGCAGCATGCCGTAGGTGCCGACCTTGTCGAGCACGCCCACCAGCAGCACGGCGGTGCCGGGGCGGGAGGCCCCGGCGGCCTGCGGCAGCCAGGTGTGCACGGGCCACATCGGCGCCTTGATCGCGAAGGCGATGAAGAAGCCGAGGAACAGCCAGCGCGCGGTGGACGGGTCCAGGGCGGCCAGCGCCCCGTCCTCCCCGACCAGGTCGGCCCAGAGGAAGGTGCCGCCGTGGACGAACACCCCGATGACGGCGACCAGCATGACCAGGCCGCCGGCGAGGCTGTACAGCAGGAACTTGACGGCCGCCCGGGCCCGCTCGTCGCCGCGCCCGTACCGCCCGATCATGAAGTAGACCGGGATGAGCATGGCCTCGAAGAACACGTAGAAGAGGAAGACGTCGGTGGCCGCGAAGACCCCGATCATCATGGCCTCCAGGGCCAGGATGAGCGCGAAGTAGCCGCGCCCGCCGTCCTCCCGGTCGTCGTGCTCCCTCCAGGCGGCCAGGACCACCAGCGGGACCAGGACCGCCGACATGAGGATCAAGGTGAGGGCGATGCCGTCCACCCCGACGGCGAAGTGGACCCCGAAGCGGGGGATCCACGGGTACTCCTCCACGAACTGGAGGGAGCCCGCGTTCGACGTGTCGAAGCGCAGGGACATGGCGACCAGGACGGCCAGGGTGGCCAGGGAGAAGCCGAGCGTGATGCGCTTGGCGTTCTCGGCGGAGGCCGCCCCGGAGGCGGTGGCCGCGGGGGCGCGGACCGCCGTGGCGGTGCCGCCGCCCCCTTCGGACGCGACGGCGGCGGCCGACGCGGCCGGCGCCCGGCCGCCCGCACCGGTGCGCGGGAGCGCCCAGACGAGCACGGCGCCGATCGCGGGCAACGCGATCGCGATGGTGAGCCAGGGGATCATTGTCTACAACCTCACAACCAGCGTCGCGGCGACGATCACGGCGCCGAAGAGCATGGTGAGCGCGTACGACCGGGCGAAGCCGGTCTGCGCCCGCCCGAGCCCGCGGGAGGAGTCGCGCACGCCCGCGCCGAGCCCGTTGACGAACCCGTCGATGACCTTGTCCTCGATGTCGGAGAGCACCTTGGTGAGGACCTGGCCGGGGCGCATGAACAGCCCCTCGTTGATCTCGTTGCCGTACAGTTCGCGGCTCGCGGCGACGGTGACGGGGCTCCCCTTCGGAGCGGTGCGCGCGACCGGACGGCGCAGGTACACGGCCCAGGCCGCCGCCACACCGAGGACCAGCACGCCCAGCGCCGCCAGCCCGTAGGGCGAGGTGAAGGCGTGGGCCAGGTCGAAGTGGTGCGGGTGGGCGCCGATGGTGGGCGCCAGGAAGTTCGCGAACCGGTCGCCGAACACCAGGAACGCGCCCAGGAACACCGAGCCGATGGACAGCACGACCATGGGGGCGGTCATGCTCACCGGCGACTCGTGCGGGTGCACGCCCTCGTCCCACCGCTTCTCGCCGAGGAAGGTCATGAAGAACATGCGGGACATGTAGAAGGCGGTGAGCCCGGCGCCGAGGATGACCGCCGACCCCAGGACCATGCCCTGGGTGCCGCCGACGCCGAACGCCTCGGTGATGATGCTCTCCTTGGTCCACCAGCCGGACAGCAGCGGGACGCCGATGATGGCGAGGTAGCCCAGTCCGAAGGTGGCGAAGGTGATCGGCATGACCCGGGCCAGGCCGCCGTAGCGGCGCATGTCGACCCCGTCGTCCATGGCGTGCATGACCGATCCGGCGCCCAGGAACAGCCCGGCCTTGAAGAAGCCGTGCGTGATCAGGTGGGCGATGGCGGCCACGTACCCGACCGGGCCGAGCCCGGCGGCCAGCACCATCATGCCGATCTGGCTCATCGTCGAGCCGGCCAGGGACTTCTTGATGTCGTCCTTGGCCGAGGCGATGATCCCGCCGGCGAGCATGGTGGCGGCCCCGACCACCGCGACGGTGGTCTGCGCGGCGGGCGCGGCCTCGAAGACCGGCCCGGCGCGGACGATGAGGTAGACGCCCGCGGTGACCATGGTCGCCGCGTGGATGAGCGCCGACACCGGGGTCGGGCCCTCCATGGCGTCCAGCAGCCACGCCTGCAGGGGCAGCTGCGCGGACTTGCCGCAGGCGCCGAGCAGCAGGCACAGGCCGATGGCGACCAGCACCCCGTTCCCGGCGCCGGGGACGGCGGCGAACACGTCGCTGAAGCTCACGGCGCCCAGGGCGGTGAACATGATCATGATCGCCGCGAGCAGGCCCATGTCGCCCACGCGGTTGATGATGAACGCCTTCTTGGCCGCGGTGGCCGCCGACGGCTTGTACTGCCAGAACCCGATGAGGAGGTAGGACGCCAGGCCCACGCCCTCCCAGCCCAGGAACAGCAGGGCGAAGTTGTCGGCCAGGACCAGCACCAGCATGGCCGCCACGAACAGGTTGAGGTAGGCGAAGAAGCGCCGCCGCCCCGGGTCGTGGGACATGTAGCCGATCGAGTAGACGTGGATCAGCGACCCGACGAACGTGATCAGCAGGACGAAGCTGATGGACAGGGGGTCGACCAGCAGGTCCGCCCCCACCGTGAACTCGCCGACCGAGAACCACTCGTAGACCGGGACCGACACGCTGCGCGCGTCCTGCGCCCGGCCCAGGAGGTCGAACAGGATGAGGGCCGCCCACACGAACGAGCCCACCGGCAGCGCCGTGGCGAGCAGGTGGCCCCAGGAGTCGGTCCGCTTGCCCCCCAGCAGCAGGACCGCCGCGCCGGCCAGCGGCAGGGCGATGAGCAGCCAGGCGTTCGACAGAACCGCGCCTTCCGCGGCCACCGCCGTCCCGGTGTCGGCGGCGAGGAGAGTGTGTTGTTGCACTGCCACGTCGCCTTCTAGTGCTTGAGCAGGTTGGCGTCGTCCAGCGACGCGGACCTGCGGGTTCGGAAGATCTGCATGATGATCGCGAGACCGACGACCACCTCGGCGGCGGCGACGACCATCACGAAGAAGGCGATGACCTGCCCTTCGATGTCCCCGTGCATGCGGGCGAACGCGACGAACGCCAGGTTGCAGGCGTTGAGCATCAGCTCGACGCACATGAAGACGATGATCGCGTTGCGCCGGATGAGCACGCCGACCGCGCCGATGGTGAACAGCAGCGCCGCGAGGACGATGTAGTTCATCGGGTCCATGTCGACTCCACCTCCTGCCCGTCGCCGTTCTCCTGGGCCCGGTCGCCGGCGCCCGCCTCGTGCGGGTGGGCCTCGGCCCCCGCGGTGGGCTCGCCCTCCTTGGAGTGGGCCGAGTCCGACCCCCCGCCGGGGAGCGGCGGGCGCCCCGCCCGGACGTCGTCGGGCACCCGCGACTGGTACTCGGGGTCGCGGGCGGTGAGCACCGGGTTGAGCGAGAGCCGGGCGACCTGGCCGTCCGGCAGCAGCGCGGGCATGTCGATCGCGTTGTGCCGGGCGTAGGTGCCGGGCCCGGGCAGCGGGGTCGGGTGGTCGCCGCGGATGCGGTCCTCGGAGATCTCCCGCTGGGTGCGCCGCTTCTTGGTGCGGGCGGTGTGGGCCAGCACCAGGGCGCCCAGGACCGCGGTGACCAGCAGCGCGGCGGTGGCCTCGAAGGCGACCACGTAGCGCAGCAGCAGCTCCCCGGCGATCCAGGGGATGCTGCCGCCCGCCGCCGCGGTCCCGGCGGCCAGGCCGACCGGGTCGCCCACGGAGATGCGGGTGATGCCGGTGGCCAGGGCGCCGACGAAGCACAGGGCGACGACGGCGGTGAGCAGCCGCTGCCCGCCCAGGGTCTCCTTGAGGGAGTCCGCGGAGCTGACGCCGATGAGCATCAGCACGAACAGGAACAGCATGAGGACCGCGCCGGTGTAGACGACGATCTGCACGACCATGAGGAAGGGCGCGGCGTTGATCCCGTAGAAGATCGCCAGGCCCACCATGGTCAGCGCCATGGACATGGCCGAGTGGACGGCCTTGCGGGAGAACACCACTCCCAGGGCGCCGAGCAGGACCACGGTCCCCAGGATCCAGAAGGCCGAGGCCTCCCCGCCGCCGATGGGGGCGGCGAGGTGGACCTCGTGCGTCGGGCCGAGGGGGGAGGCGAGGAGGGCGGAGGGGGTCATCGGACCGCCTCCGTGCTCTCGTGGTGCCCGTCCTGGGAGCCGTGCTGGCCGCGGCCGGTGGCGTAGTAGTCGAGGTCGCTCTCGCCCAGGCGCATCGGGTGCGGCGGCGCCTCCATGCCCTCCTTGAGGGGGGCGAGCAGCTGCTCCTTGGTCCAGATCAGGCTCTGCCTGCTGTCGTCGGCGAGCTCGTACTCGTTGGTCATGGTGAGGGCGCGCGTCGGGCACGCCTCCACGCACAGCCCGCACAGGATGCAGCGCAGGTAGTTGATCTGGTAGACCCGCCCGTAGCGCTCACCGGGCGAGTAGCGGTCGTCGTCGGTGTTGTCACCGGCTTCGACGTAGATGGCGTCGGCGGGACAGGCCCAGGCGCACAGTTCGCACCCGATGCACTTCTCCAGCCCGTCCGCCCACCTGTTCAGCTGGTGCCGTCCGTGGAAGCGCGGCGCCGTGGGGCGCTTGACCTCCGGGTACTCGACGGTCGGCACCTTCTTGAACATGGTGTGGAAGGTGACGCCGAAACCCTTGACGGGATTGAGCCAATCAAGCACCGGTGACCTCCCCCTTCTGCTTGACGCTGCGGCCCGCGGCGGCCGGGGCCGTCCGCGGCGGTTCGGCGAGCACGCTGCTCCCGTAGTGCGGTGCGGTGCTCGGTGGCACCGGGAACCCGCCGAAGGCGGAGTCCTCGTGTGCGCGGCGGGCGTTCTCGGCGCGCTGGGCCGCCTCCTCGGCGCGTTCGCGGCGCGCCGACCGGAGCCAGGCGTAGAACGCGACGAGGGTGGCGAGGGTGAACGCGGCGACGACCGAGCCGATGACGACCGGGGAGGCGCCGTCCAGGACGAGCATCCGCACGACCGCGACGGCGGTGATCCACACCAGCTGGATGGGGATGAGGACCTTCCAGCCGAACTGCATGAGCTGGTCGTACCGGACCCGGGGCAGGCTGCCGCGCGCCCAGATGAACAGGAACATGACGCCGACGAACTTGAGCAGCCACCACAGGGCGGGCCACCAGCCCTCGTTGGCCCCGGGGAAGGCGGTGCCGATCCCGAAGGGGGCGTACCAGCCGCCGAGGAAGAGCGTGACGGACACGGCGGCGACCGTGCACATGTTCACGTACTCGGCGAGGAAGAACATCGTGAACTTCATGGACCCGTACTCGGTCATGAAGCCGCCGACGATCTCGCCCTCGCCCTCGGCCAGGTCGAACGGGAGCCGGTTGGTCTCGCCGATCATGGTGACCAGGTAGATCAGGAACGACGGCAGCAGCAGCACCGCGAACCACAGCCCGCGCTGGGCCTCGACGATCCCGGACGTGGTGAGCGTGCCCGACATGATGAAGACCGCGACGAACGACAGGCCCATCGCGATCTCGTAGCTGATCACCTGGGCGGACGCGCGCAGGCCGCCGAGCAGGGCGTAGGGCGACTGGGACGCCCAGCCGCCGAGCACGAACCCGTACACCCCCAGGGCCGCGGTGGCCAGGACCACCAGGGCCGCGATGGGCAGGTCGGTGAGCTGGAGCGGGGTGACGACCCCGAACAGGTTCACCTCGGGCCCGATCGGGATGACCGAGAAGGCGATGAACGCGGGGACGGCGGCGATCACCGGGGCGGCGATGTAGACGAACCGGTCGACCCCCTCGGGGATCAGGTCCTCCTTGAGGGAGAGCTTGATCCCGTCGAACAGGGACTGGAGCAGGCCCCAGGGGCCCATCCGGTTGGGTCCGTGCCGCTGCTGCATCCGGCCCATGACCTTGCGGTCGGCCATGATCATCATCAGGACGCACACCATCAGGAAGACGAAGATGGCGAGCGCCTTGATGGTGGTGATCCACCACGGGTCGTTGCCGAAGGCGCTGAGCGTCTCCTCCGACGCCAGGTGCGCCACGCTGGTGGCGACGGGGGTCACTGGTGCCTCCCGGCGGTGCTCGGCGCCGACAGCAGGACCGTCTCGCCCGCGCCGCTGCCCAGATCGCGACGGATGTCGCAGCCCCTGGCGTTGGCCGGGAGCCAGACGACCCGGTCGGCGATGTCGGTGACGACCACGGGAACGGTGACCGAGCCCCGGGTGCCGGTGACGCGGAGCGATCCGCCGTCGGGCACCCCGACCTCGTCGGCCGTGGCCTGGGACAGGTAGGCGCGGGCCGGCCGGGCCGTCCCGGCCAGGAACGGCTCGCCGTCCTCCATCCGCCCGGTGCCCAGGAGCTGGCGCCAGGTGGACAGCAGGGCCTCGCCGGGGCGGGGCTCGGGGACGGGGACCGGGCGGACGGCCGGGGCCGCGGCCCGCTCCCCCGCCCACAGGCCCAGCTCCAGCAGCTCGCGGTAGGCGGAGGCGGCGTCGGGCAGCCCCAGGTGGACGTCCATCTCGTCCGCGATCGCGGACAGGACCCGCAGGTCGGAGAGGGCTCCGGGGACCTTGAGCGCGTCGCCGAAGGGCCGGTGGCGGCCCTCCCAGTTGACGAAGGTGCCGGACTTCTCGGCGACGGCGGCGACGGGGAAGACCACGTCGGCGCGGTCGGTGACCTCGCTCGACCGCAGTTCGAGGCTGACGATGAACGGCACCCGGGCCAGGGCCGCGCGGGCGGCCTCGGGGTCGGGCAGGTCGTCGAGCTCGACCCCGGCGACGACCAGGGCGTCGAGCTCGCCGCGGGCGGCGGCCTCGATGATGGCGGCGGTGTCGCGGCCCGGCTCCGGCGGCAGCGTGCCGACGTTCCAGGCGCGGGCGACCTCGGCGCGGGCCGAGGCGTCCGAGACGGGCCGGCCGCCGGGCAGCAGCCCGGGCAGGGCCCCGGCGTCGACGGCGCCGCGCTCCCCGGCCCGGCGCGGGATCCACACCAGGCGGGCGCCGGTGCGGTCGGCCAGCGCCGCGGCGGCGGTGAGCGCGCCGGGGACGGCGGCCAGCCGCTCCCCGACGACGATGACCGCGCCCTGCGCGCCCAGGGCCTCGGCGGCCTCGGGGGCGGTGTCCTCCAGGGCGTTGAGGACGCGGGCCTCGTCTCCCGGAACGGCGCCGATCAGCGTGCCGCCCGCCTTGGTGAGGCCGAGGCTGGCATGGCCGGCGACGGAGTACAGCTTCAGCCCGCGCTTGCGGTGGGCCTTGCGCAGCCGCAGGAACGTGGAGGGCGACTCGTCCTCGGGCTCGAACCCGGCCAGGAGCACGGCCGGGGCCTTCTCCAGGCCGGTGAAGTCCACGTCGATCGGGGTCCCGGCGACACGGGCCGCCAGGAAGTCGGCCTCCTCCCGCGAGTGGGCGCGGGCCCGCATGTCCACGTCGTTGGTGCCCAGGGCGACCCGCGCGAACTTGGCGTAGGCGTAGGCGTCCTCGTAGGTGAGGCGCCCGCCGGTCAGGACGCCGACCCGGCCGCGGGCGGCGGCCAGGCGGCGGCCCGCGATGGAGACGGCCTCCGGCCAGGAGGCGAACTCCAGGGCCCGGGAGTCCTCGTCGCGCACCAGGGGCCGGGTGAGCCGGTCGCTCTGGGTGGCGTAGGTGAACGCCCACCGGCCCTTGTCGCAGTTCCACTCCTCGTTCACCTGCGGGTCGTCGCCGGCCAGGCGGCGGGTGACCTTGCCGCGCCGGTGGTCGGTGCGCTGGGCGCAGCCGCCGGAGCAGTGTTCGCAGACGCTGGGGGTGGAGACCAGGTCGAAGGGGCGGGACCGGAACCGGTAGGCCGACCCGGTGAGGGCGCCCACCGGGCAGATCTGCACGGTGTTGCCGGAGAAGTAGGAGTTGAACGGCTCGCCGCCGGCGATCCCGACCTGCTCCTTGGCGCCGCGCTCCATCAGCTCGATGAGCGGGTCGCCTGCGATCTGCGCCGCGAACCGGGTGCAGCGGGCGCACTGGATGCAGCGCTCCCGGTCGAGCAGCACCTGGCTGGACAGCGGGATCGGCTTGGGGAAGGTCCGCTTGACGTCGATGAACCGGCTCTCGCCCCGGCCGGTGGACATCGCCTGGTTCTGCAGGGGGCACTCGCCGCCCTTGTCGCAGACCGGGCAGTCCAGCGGGTGGTTGATGAGCAGGAACTCCATGATGCCGCGCTGGGCCTTCTCCGCCACCGGGGAGGTGAGGTGGGTGTTGACCACCATCCCCTCCATCACGGTGATGGTGCAGGACGCCTGCGGTTTGGGCATGCCGCGCCCGTTGCCCATGTCGGGGATCTCCACCAGGCACTGGCGGCAGGCCCCGACCGGGTCCAGGAGCGGGTGGTCGCAGAAGCGCGGGATCTGGATCCCGAGCAGTTCGGCGGCGCGGATGAGCAGCGTGCCCTTGGGCACCTGGATGCGGAAACCGTCGATGGTGACGGTGACCAGGTCCTCGGGCGGGGGCGCGGGGGCCGCTCCGCCCGGCGTGTTGGTGGTGACGGTCACGGGTTCCCTCCCGTCGTGGTCGGGCGGTCCGCCCACAGGGTGGACCTGGAGTGGTCGAAGGGGCAGCCGCCCTGCTCGACGTGGTCGATGTACTCCTGGCGGAAGTGCTTGATCGACGACATGACCGGGCTGGTCGCACCGTCGCCCAGGGCGCAGAACGACCGGCCGAGCAGGTTGTCGCAGATGTCCAGGAGCTTGTCGAGGTCGGCCTCGGTGCCCTGGCCGCGCTCCAGGCGGTCCAGCACCTGGACCATCCAGTAGTTGCCCTCGCGGCAGGGTGTGCACTTGCCGCAGGACTCGTGGGCGTAGAAGGCGATCCAGCGGCCGACGGCGCGGACCACGCAGGTGGTCTCGTCGAAGATCTGGAGTGCCCGGGTGCCGAGCATGGAGCCGGCGGCGCCCACCGACTCGAAGTCGAGCGGGGTGTCCAGGTGCTCCTCGGTGAAGATCGGCGTGGAGGAGCCCCCGGGCGTCCAGAACTTGAGGCGGTGGCCCGCGCGGATCCCGCCCGCCATGTCGAGCAGTTCGCGCAGGGTGATGCCGAGCGGGGCCTCGTACTGACCCGGCCGGGTGACGTGCCCGGACAGGGAGAAGAACCCGAACCCGGCGGACTTCTCGGTGCCCATCGAGGTGAACCACTCGGCGCCGCCCAGGACGATGCTGGGGACGCTGGCGATGGACTCGACGTTGTTCACCACGGTCGGCGAGGCGTAGAGCCCGGCGACCGCGGGGAACGGCGGCTTGAGCCGGGGCTGGCCCCGGTAGCCCTCCAGGGAGTCCAGCAGGGCGGTCTCCTCGCCGCAGATGTAGGCGCCGGCCCCGGCGTGGACGACCACGTCGAGGTCGAAGCCGGTGCCGAGGATGTCCTTGCCCAGCAGCCCGGCGGCGTAGGCGTCGGCGACGGCCCTGCGCAGGCGGCGGATGACGTGGACGACCTCGCCGCGCACGTAGATGAACGCCTGGCTCGACTTGATCGCGTAGGAGGCGATCGCCACGCCCTCCACGAGGGAGTGCGGGTTGGCGAGCATGAGCGGGATGTCCTTGCAGGTCCCGGGCTCGGACTCGTCGGCGTTGACGACGAGGTAGCGCGGGTTGGGGTTGTCGGCCGGGAGGAAGCCCCACTTCATGCCGGTGGGGAACCCGGCGCCGCCGCGCCCGCGCAGGCCCGACTGCTTGACCAGGTCGACGAGGGCCTCGGGCTCCATGGCCAGCGCCCTGCGCAGGGCCTGGTAGCCGCCGTCGGCCCGGTAGCCCTCCAGGGTGAAGGAGTCGGGTCGGTCCCAGTTGTGGGACAGGACCGGGGTCAGGGTGGTCACTTGGCCTCCTCCTCACCCTGGGCGGGACGGGGAAGGTTCGCGGGTTCGGAAGAAGACCGCGCCGAAGGCGTCCGTTGAGGGTTGGCGGCGGGCGACGGGTCGGGCGCCGTCCACCCGCGCTCGCGCGCGAGGGCCAGCCCGGCCAGCGAGGGTCCGGCGGCCTGCACGCCCTCGCCGGCGCGGCCGTCGTCGAACCCGGCCAGCACCCGGGAGGCCTGCTTCCAGGTGCACAGGGACGCCGGGCCGCGGGTGGGCGCCACGTCGTTGCCCAGGCGCAGGTCGTCCACGAGCCGCTTGGCCGAGTCCGGGGTCTGGTTGTCGAAGAACTCCCAGTTGACCATCACGACCGGCGCGAAGTCGCAGGCCGCGTTGCACTCGACGTGCTC
Source organism: Nocardiopsis changdeensis (assembly GCF_018316655.1). Classification (GTDB taxonomy): domain Bacteria; phylum Actinomycetota; class Actinomycetes; order Streptosporangiales; family Streptosporangiaceae; genus Nocardiopsis; species Nocardiopsis changdeensis. Next base: position 6,411,494 of record NZ_CP074133.1, read on the forward strand.
CAGCGTGACCTTGCCGTCCTCGGTGGTCTCGTTGTTGCCGACGCCCAGGTGCTCCTTGAGGGCGGCGAAGATCTCGTCCCCGCCCATCACGGCGCACAGGGTGTTGGTGCACACCCCCACCTGGTAGTCGCCGCCGGGGCGGCGGCGGTACATGGTGTAGAAGGTCGCGACCGCGTTCACCTCGGCGAGGGTGATGCCGAGCTGGTCGGCGCAGAAGCGCATCCCGGCCCGGCTGACGTGGCCCTCCTCCGACTGCACCAGGTGCAGCAGCGGGAGGAGCGCCGACCTCGGCTTCGGGTAGCGGCCGATGAGCTCCTTGGCGTCCTGCTCCAGGCGCGCGACGACCTCGGCGGGGAACGTGTCGGTCCCCTCCGGGATCGCGGTCGCGCCGTGGTCGTGGCTGTGGTCGTGTCCGCTCACCGGTCCACGCCTCCCATCACCGGGTCGATACTGGCCACGGCCGCGATCACGTCCGCCACCGTGCCGCCCTCGCACATGGCGGCGACGCTCTGCAGGTGGGTGAAGGAGGGGTCGCGGAAGTGCACGCGGTAGGGGCGGGTGCCCCCGTCGCTGACCGCGTAGCACCCGAGCTCGCCCTTGGCGCTCTCGACGGCCGCGTAGGCCTGGCCCGCCGGGACCCGGAAGCCCTCGGTGACCAGCTTGAAGTGGTGGATGAGCGCTTCCATGGAGCTGCTCATGATGTGCGCGATGTGGTCGGGCGAGTTGCCCATGCCGTCCGGCCCCAGCGCCAGCTTGGCGGGCCAGCCGATCTTGGCGTCCTCGATCATCACCGGGCCCGGCGCCAGCTTGTCCAGGCACTGCTCGATGATCTTGAGGCTCTCCTCCATCTCGGCGATGCGCACCCGGTAGCGGGCGTAGACGTCGCCGCCGTCGGAGACGGGGACGTCGAACTCGTAGCCCTCGTAGCCGCAGTACGGCTTGGCCTTGCGCAGGTCGTAGGCCAGCCCCGAGGCCCGCAGCAGCGGGCCGGTGACGCCCAAGGCCATGCAGCCGGGCAGGTTGAGGTAGGCGACGTCCTTGGTGCGGGCCAGGTAGACCGGGTTCTCGTCGAGGAGCTTGCGCATGATGGTGATGCGCTTGGGCATCTCCTCCAGCAGCTCCCGGACCTTGCCGACCGCGCCGGGCGGCAGGTCCTGGGCGACCCCGCCGGGGCGGACGTAGGCGTGGTTCATCCGCAGGCCGGTGACGAGCTCGAAGATGTCCAGGATCATCTCGCGCTCGCGGAACCCGTTGGTCATGACGGTGGTGGCGCCCAACTCCATGCCGAACGTCGCCATCGCCACGAAGTGCGAGGCCATCCGGTTGAGCTCCATCATCATCACGCGGATGACGTTGGCCCGCTCCGGGATCCGGTCCTCGATGCCCAGCAGCTTCTCGACCGCCAGGCAGTACGCCGTCTCGTTGAAGAGCGGCGTCAGGTAGTCCATGCGGGTGACGAACGTGGTGCCCTGCGTCCACGTCCGGAACTCCATGTTCTTCTCGATGCCCGTGTGCAGGTAGCCGATCGCGACCCGGGCCTCGGTACAGGTCTCACCGTCCAGAGTGAGGATGAGGCGGAGCACGCCGTGCGTGGACGGGTGCTGCGGCCCCATGTTGACGACGAGGCGCTCGGCGCTGGTCGCCTGCGCCTTCTCGATGACGTCGTCCCAGTCGCCGCCGGAGGCGTCGATGTAGTCCTCGGTGACGGTCATGCCGTGCCTCCCTTCCAGAAGTGTTCTTGCCGGGTCACGTGTACGACCTCCGCTGGTCGGGCGGGGGCACGGTGGCGCCCCGGTACTCGACGGGGATGCCGCCCAGCGGGTAGTCCTTGCGCTGCGGGTGGCCGTGCCAGTCGTCGGGCATCTGGATGCGGGTGAGCGCCGGGTGGCCGTCGAAGACGATCCCGAAGAAGTCCCAGGCCTCGCGCTCGTGCCAGTCGTTGGTCGGGTAGACCGACACGATCGACGGGATGTGCCGGTCGGTGTCCGGGCAGGTGGTGGACACCCGGATCTCGCTGTTGTGCGTGATCGAGCGGAGGTGGTAGACCGCGTGCAGCTCCCGGCCCTCCTGCTCCGGGAAGTGCACCCCGGTCACGCCCAGGCACAGCTCGTAGCGCAGGGCCGGGTCGTCGCGCAGGATGCGGCACAGCTCGGGCAGGGCCTCGCGGCGGACGTGGAAGGTGATCTCGCCGCGCGAGACCTCCACCCGCTCCACCGCCCCGGCGGCGTCGCCCAGGGCGGCCTCCAGGTCGTCGGCCACCCGGTCGAAGTCGGCGGTGCGCGGGTCGTCCGGGTCGGTGAAGGGCCGCTGCGAGGAGACGGGAGCGCTCCCCCGCACCTGCAGCCGTCCGAAGCCGGAGGTGTCCCCGGTGGTGGTGGTGCCGAACATGCCGGTGCGCCTGATCGGCGCGGCCAGGCGCTCCTCGCCCAGCCGGTCGGGGAGGCGCGCGGCCTCCTCGTCGCGTTCGCGCTCGTTGTCGGTGCTCATGTCAGTCCTTGCTCACCAGGGGAAGCGACCGGCGGAGCATGCGCTCCTCGGTTTCGGTGATCTCCTGCTCGCGGTGCGCGCCGAGCTTGGTGTTCTGCACCTTGTCGTGCAGCTTGAGCACCGCGTCCAGGAACATCTCGGGGCGGGGCGGGCAGCCCGGCAGGTAGATGTCCACCGGGACGATGTGGTCCACGCCCTGGACGATCGCGTAGTTGTTGAACATGCCGCCGCTGGAGGCGCACACGCCCATCGCGATGACCCACTTGGGCTCGGGCATCTGGTCGTAGATCTGGCGCAGGACCGGGGCCATCTTCTGGCTCACCCGCCCGGCGACGACCATGAGGTCGGCCTGGCGCGGGGTGGCGCCGAACTTCTCCATGCCGAACCGGGCCAGGTCGTAGTGGGGCCCGCCGACGGCCATCATCTCGATGGCGCAGCAGGCCAGCCCGAACGTCGCGGGCCACATCGAGGTCTTGCGGGCGAGTCCGACGACCTGTTCGACGGTTCCGAGCAGGACGCCGCTGGGCAGTTTCTCTTCGAGTCCCATCAGCTGCGGACCTCCTCCGGGCGGGGCTGCGGGGTGCGGACGCGGGGTGCGGGGGGTCGCGGGGTCAGTCCCATTCCAGGCCCCCGCGGCGCCACTCGTAGGCGTAGGCGATGGACACGTTCACCAGGAAGAGGACGATCGCGACCAGTCCGAACCAGCCGAGGGCGTCGAAGTGCACCGCCCAGGGGATGAGGAAGATGATCTCGATGTCGAAGACGATGAACATCATCGCCGTCAGGTAGTACTTGACGGTGAAACGGCCGCCGCCCGCGGGCTGCGGAGTGGGCTCGATGCCGCACTCGTAGGCCTGCATCTTGGCGCGGTTGTAGCGCTTGGGTCCCAGCAGCGCCCCGGCGACCATGGACACCACGACGAACGCGGCGCCGATCCCGCCGAGCACGAAAATCGGTGCGTAGAGCTCCACCGGTCACCCTCCTTCCGGCTGATCGGCGCGGCCGCGGGGCGTCGCGCTTGTGATTGCTTTCACTTGTGCGGGCTCTTCTCTGATCCGTCCCGTCGTCCCCGGTGGCGGCTGCGGGGCCGCCCGGAGGGGCGGGGCCGCTTATGCCGCGGGTGCGATCTTGGACAGGCCGTTGATGACCCGGTCCATGGCGTCGCCCTGCGAGGGTTCGGTGAGGTTGGCGAGCATCTTGAGCGCGAACTTCATGAGGGTGCGCTGGCGCAGGCCGTACTTGGTGGCGTACTTCATGAACTCGGGCTGGCCGATCATCTTCACGAAGTAGCGGCCCAGCGTGTAGTAGCCGCCGTAGGTGTCGGCGAGGACCTGCGGGTAGCGCAGCAGGGCGCGCTCGCGGGTCTGCTGGGTGGAGCGGCCGTGCGCCTGCACGACCACCTCGGCGGCGATGGCGCCGGCCTCCATGGCGTAGGCGATGCCCTCGCCGTTGAAGGGGTTGACCATGCCGCCCGCGTCGCCGACGAGCATGAGGCCGCGCGAGTAATGCGGGACCCGGTTGAAGCCCATGGGCAGCGCGGCGCCGCGGATCGGGGTGGTCTGGTTCTCCTCGGTGAAGCCCCACTCCGGCGGCATGGAGTCGGTCCAGCGCCGCAGCAGCCTGCGGTAGTCGACGTCCTGGAAGGAGGCCGTCGAGTTGAGGATGCCCAGGCCGACGTTGCTGGTGCCGTCGCCGACGCCGAAGATCCAGCCGTAGCCGGGGAGCAGCACGTCCTTCTCGCCGCTCCTGTCCCACAGCTCCAGCCAGGACTCCAGGAAGTCGTCGTCGTGGCGGGGGCTGGTGAAGTAGGTGCGCACGGCCACGCCCATGGGGCGGTCGTCGCGCTTGCGGATGCCCATGGCGACGGACAGCCGGGAGGAGTTGCCGTCCGCGGCCACGACCAGCGGCGCCCGGAAGGTCACGGGTTCGCGGTCGGCGTTCTTGGCCCGGACACCGACGATGCGGTTGCTGCGCTCGTCCATGAGCGGCCCGGTGACGGTGGTGCGCTCCAGGAGCTTGGCGCCGGCGGTGACGGCGCGGTCGACCAGGATCCGGTCGAAGTCGAACCGGGTGCGCACGAGGCCGAAACCCGGGTAGGCGGCCAGGTCGGGCCAGGGCAGTTCGAGGCGGACCCCGGCGCCGACGATGCGCAGGCCGTGGTTCTTGATCCAGCCCTCGTCCTCGAAGGTGATGCCCATGGCGGTGAGCTGCTTGACCGCCCGGGGGGTGAGCCCGTCGCCGCAGACCTTCTCCCGGGGGAAGGCGGTCTTCTCCAGCAGGAGGACGTCGAGTCCGGCCTGCGCCAGGTAGTAGGCGGTGGTGGAGCCGGACGGTCCGGCGCCGACGACGATGACGTCGGCGTCGTACTCGACGCGGTCCCGGCCTCGGCCTCTGAGGTCGGGAGAGGAGGTGGCTGTCTCGCTCACGGGTGTGTCCTCGACTGCTCGCGCGGATGCACCGTGGCGGGCCAGTGCGGGGTTTCGACCCGCTCACGGGGGGCTGTCCTGGTCGTGTTCTCTCGGCGTTATGGGGCGTCCGGGCCGCGGCCCCGAGGGTGGCTCTGCGTGCGGGGGCCGTGACCAGGTGCGTTGTACGGTTGGGGACTCATGTCATGTCGGACATAGGGCCATGTGTCACATCCCTCGTGTCCTTGTGAAGCACTTCACAAGCTTCTTTTCGGCAGTCTAGCCCTCTGGCGGCGCGGTTGCGAGCCCCGGGGGGTATACGGAGCGAAACATTCTCAATCGCCCCATAGGCACACGAGAGCCATGAAAGCCACCACAGACTGACAAATACGCAGCTCATCACCCTTTCCACCGCCACATGCATCACATAGGGCACAACAAAAACCCGGAGAACACAGAGTTCTCCGGGTTTTGCGAGCTTTGAAGCTATTTAAGAAGTAGGCGACTCGGTGAGTCCTATGTCGGTTTTACTTCTCGCGGAAGCCCCGGTGGAGGGCGACGATCCCGCACGACAGGTTCCGCCAGGCGACCCGGGACCAGCCGGCGTCCTGGAGGTGCCGGGCCAGCTCGGCCTGGGCGGGCCACGCCATGATCGACTCCGAGAGGTAGTCGTAGGACTCGCCCTTGCCCGACACCGCGCCCGCGATCTTGGGCAGCGCGGCCATCAGGTAGGTCGAGTACAGGCGGTCCACGAATTCCACCGGGATGTGGCTGAACTCGCAGATCACCACGCGGCCGCCGACCTTGGTGACCCGCAGCAGCTCGCGCAGGGCCCGGTCCACGTCGTTGACGTTGCGCAGGCCGAACGAGATGGTCACCGCGTCGAAGGTCTCGTCGGCGAAGGGCAGGTGCAGCGCGTCGCCCGCGACGAAGGTGACCCCGCCCCGGGACGCGCCCCCGCGGCGGCGAACCCCCGTGGACAGCATGCCCAGGGAGAAGTCGCAGGCGATCACCCTGGCGCCCTTGCGGATGAAGGACTCCGAGGAGGTGCCGGTGCCCGCGGCCAGGTCCAGGACCAGCTCACCGCTGTGGGCGTCGACGGCGTTGACGGTCGCCCGGCGCCAGGCGCGGTCCTGGCCGAGGGAGATGACGTCGTTGACGAGGTCGTAACGGTCGGCGATGCCGTCGAACATCGCCGCGACGTCCTGGGGCTTCTTGTCGAGTTCAGCGCGGGCCATGCCCACCAGCCTACGGCCGCCCGGACGCCGCCGTGCCGCGGGCGGCCCCTCGGCGGCACGGATTTCGTTACTCTATGTGATTTAGGCGCGACTCTTTGCGAGAATCGGTCGTGCCCCTTACCCTGCCGCGCGACCGAGGAGAACACCCCGTGAAACCGAAGCTCACCGCCCTGGTGCTGGGCATGGCCCTGCTGGTCCCGCTCGGGGCCGCGACCCCCGTGGCCGCGGGCGAGACCGCGCACCGGTCGGTGGTGGGCGAACGACCGGTCCAGTGGACGCCGCACGTCCTGGACGGGGCGGTCAAGGACATCCTCCGCGTGGGGGACACCGTCGTCGTCACCGGGGCGTTCGAGCGGGTCTCCGACGCCGACGGCGGGCGCGTCCACGAGCTGCGCAACATCTTCGCGTTCGAGCACGGCACCGGGCGGATCATCCGCGAGTTCGCCCCGCGCGTGAACGGGACCGTGGCCTCCGTGGTCCCCGGGCCCGACGGCACGGTCGTCATCGGCGGGGAGTTCCGGACGGTCAACGACACCCCGGCCCGCGGGCTGGCCCGGGTGCGGCTCCACGACGGATCGCGCGTCGCGGCGTTCACCGCGACCCTGGACGGCGGGTCCGCCTACCGGCTGGCCTCCGACGGGGACCGGCTGTACGTCGGCGGGTCCTTCCCCGGGATCGGCGGGACCGCGCAGCCGGGCATCGCCCGGCTGGACACGACCACCGGGGCGGTGGACACCGGGTTCGCGCCGCGCGTCTCCGAGCAGCGCCGCGGCTCGCTGCGGGTGCAGGAGCTGGCGCTGAGCCCCGACGGGCGGAGGCTGGCGATCAACGGCACGTTCACCAAGGTGGACGGGCAGGACCGGTACCAGATCGCCGTGCTGGACACCGCGACCGGGAGGCCGACGCGGTGGTCCACCGACGCGTTCGAGCCGGACTGCGACTACTCGTCGATGCACACCTACATGCGGCGGATGGACTACGCCCCGGACGGGTCGTACTTCGCGCTCGTGACGGCGGGCGGCCCGCGGGTCAAGCCGGGGCTGTGCAAGGCGGTGGTGCGGTTCGAGAACACCGACACGCCCGGCGCCGAGCCCACCTGGGTCAACAAGACCGGCGGCGACTCGCTGTACTCGGTCGAGGTGACCGGGGCCGCGGTGTACGCGGGCGGGCACCAGCGCTGGATGGACAACGAGCAGGGCGCGCTCAACCCGGGGCCGGGTTCGGTCGCCCGCGAGGGCATCGCCGCCGTGGACCCGCGCACCGGGCGCGCCCTGGCCTGGAACCCGGGCCGCTCCCGCGGCCACGGGGTGGAGGCCCTGCACGCCACCTCCGACGGCCTCTACGTCGGCAGCGACACCGAGCGGTTGGCCGGCGAGTACCACGCCCGCCTGGGCATGTTCCCCCTCCCCTGACCCCTCCGGCCCCGTCCCGCCCACCCGGGCGGGACGGCGGAGCGGCCCCCGGCGGCGGCCTGGAACGGCAGCGGCCGGCGGGGTCTTCGGCGGGGTGCGGTCCCGGGCGCGGTGCCCCGCGAACGGAAGCCGCCGGAGGCGACGGCCGAGGGCGCGGCGGAGCGGCGCGCCACGGCCCCGCCGGGCCGGTGGCGGGTACGGCTGCGGTCCGGGGCCCGGCCGAGCGGCGCGAAACGCCCCCGGCAGGACCGGTCACGGGTACGGCGGCCCGGGACACGGCGGGGCTGCGCGCCACGGCCCCGGCGGACCCGGTGGCGGGTACGGCGGCGGTCCGGGGCACGGCCGAGCGGCGCGATACGCCCCCGACAGGACCCGCGGCAAGCGCAGCGGCGGTCAGGCGTCGCGGCCCCGCCGGGCCGGGGACGGGTACGACGGCGGCCCGGCCGGAGCGGCCGGGCCGTCGGACCGGGGGGCTAGGAGTCCTTGGGGGCGGCGGGGGCCTCCTCGGCCCTCTCCGCGGCCGGGGCGTCCTCCGCGGCCTCCTGGAGGTGGTCCTCGCGGGCGGCGCCGTCGTCGAGGCGGTCGCCCACCAGGGAGCCGCGGCGCTGCTCGATCCGGTCGACCACCGAGGCCGACATCCGGTCGCGCAGGGAGGACAGCAGCACGTAGGAGGCCAGGCCGCTGATCAGCCAGGCGAGGATGAGGGCCATCCACGAGCGGGCGCCGAACAGGTACACCACTCCGAACGCCGCCAGGAACAGCCCCACGCGGGCGGCGGTATAGGGCAGCCAGCTACGCATCGAAAAGCCTCACAACAGATGATTACCTGGACTAGATTGGTCGCTACGCCCATCAACGCACGAGACGACCGGTCCGCTGTCGCGGTTTCCGGGGGGCCGGCCTCTCGATGAGGCCGGTGTCTGCGCGCTCATGTGCTCTCACCTCCAGGTTAAGGGTGAGCCGCCCGGAGCCCGCACCGGGTAGGCCTGTGTCCCTCATCGCGGATGATCGGACCCCTGCGCCCGGATTCAGATAGTCATGGGATGTTTCCAATCCCGACAGCAGGGCCCGAACATCACGTTCCGGTCACATATCCCGTACTCCTCCCCCCAACACCGCAATTTCTCCGAAAACTAGGGAGGAAACGGACCAACTCATGCACACTAGGGGATCAAACGCCCGCCGCCCCCATAGTCCAGGCGGGCACGATTGGGGGAATGTGAAGGTGGAACGAGCAAGCGAACGCCTGTTGACCCCCGGGGAAGTGGCCTCACTCTTCCGGGTTGATCCCAAGACCGTCACCCGCTGGGCCGCCTCCGGGCGGATCAGCAGCATCAGAACCCCGGGCGGCCACCGCCGCTTCCGGGAGTCCGAGGTCCGCGCCCTCCTGCTCGGCGAGCCGAGCGAGAGCAGTTCCTGACCCCCAGGGGACGCGTCCCCGAGAGGCATCCCGGGGTCCGCACGGACCCCTGGTGAAGGGAGCCGCGCCTCCGCGACCCGGGCAGCCGCCCCGAGGTCCGCGGTCCCCCCGCCGCGCACGGCGCGGCGGCGTCACGGCCGTGGGAGTCGGCCCGACCATGGGGAGTGGACAGCGGGAGATAGGCTGGAAACATGGTGTGGCTTGGTGGCCTGATCACGCTCGTGTCGATCGTTCTCTGGGTGTACGCGTTCTTCGACGCGCTGACCACCCCGGCCCAGGACGCCCGGAACCTTCCGAAGATCCTCTGGCTGGTCGTCATCGCGCTGTTCGTGCCCGTGGGGTCCATCCTGTGGCTGTTCCTGGGACGGCCCCGCAGGTCGGCCGCCGTATGGGGCGCCGCGGCCTCCCCGGCCCAGGCCGCCGCCTCGATCGACGACCTCGACCCGTCGGACTTCGCCAAGCCCTCCAACAGTCCGCACCCGCTCGGTCCGGACGACGACCCCGAGTTCCTGCGCGGCCTCGACCGCCGGATCGACCCCGACGAGTAGACCGCGCCCGACCTCCAGGACCCTCACGGGTCCCTGCGTCGCAGGGGGCCGCTCCGCATCCCGGAGCGGCCCCCTGCGCCGTTCCGCGTCAGAGCAGGCCCGCGCCCGTCTTCCGCTCCAGGCCGCGCAGGGCGTGCACGGGCTGGACCCCGGTGTCGAGCCGCGGCGTCCAGGCGGACCCGGTGCCCAGCAGGGCCTCCGGGTGGGCCGCGTTGTGCTCGGCGACGAGGTCGACGCGGGTGATCCTCCCCCGGCCGTCCGTCATGACGCCGTTGCCCGTGCCGCCCACGTCCGTGCCGCCCCAGTTGTACAGCAGGGCGCCGGCGGTGTGCCCGTCACGCAGGTCGAACAGGTTGTTCTCCACGTACAGCTGCGACTCGAATCCCGCTCCCAGGCTGTACTGGTACAGGTCGCCGCTCACCGTGTAGAGGTTGTTGTAGACGTGGACCTGGCCGTACCGCACCCGCGGGGCGCGCTGGCCGAGCCCGTCGAAGTGGTTGTGGTGCCACGTCACGCGCAGGCGGCCGCGGTCGGTGGTGCGGCCGTCGCTGTTGCCCAGCAGCAGGGCCTTGTCCCGGCCGTCGAAGTGGTTCCACGACACCGTCACCAGGTCCGAGGCCCGCACGATGTCCAGCAGCCCGTCGTGCACCTCGTACCTGCGGCCGAAGTACTCGGGCTGTCCGGCACCGGGGCGGTCGCCGTCGTCGAAGGTGTTGTGGTCGATCCACACGTTCGTGGAGCCGGACACCTCGATCTGGTCGTACTCGGAGTTCCAGTTGCCGCTCTCCCCGTCGCCGGGGTCCCAGCCGGGGAAGCAGTCGTGGGCGTCGGAGAAGGTCAGGTTGCGCAGGATGACGTTCTCCACGTCGTGGACCAGCAGGCTCATGCCGGTGAGCTCGGCGCCGTCTCCGGCCCCGACGATCGTGGTGTTGGAGCCGACCCGGTAGCGGACGTTCGCGGCCTGGGCGTTCTGCGATGCCTCGCGGGCCTCCTCCAGGGGTCCGGAGGGGTCCTCCCACCCCCAGACCCGCGGGTCGTAGGCCGCCAGGTACGCCTCCAGCGTGTAGCCGCCGACGGCGTAGTCCTCGCAGTCCAGGGGGGAGCCGTCGGGGGCGGTGTTGGCGTCGATGAGGCCTTCGACGTAGACGATCTTGGGCTCGTCCCCGGCGACGGCCTCCCGGAACCCGGCCGCGGTGGACACGCGGAACACGTTCTCGTCCGCGGCGGCCGCGCCGCCCGTGGTGCCGTCGCCCGCAGAGGCCCAGCCGTCGCCCTCGGGCAGCACCCTCCTCCCGAGGTCGTCGTCGGCGGCGGCCGGCACGGGCGCGGTCAGCGCCGCGGCCAGGGCGAGGGCCAGGGCGGGGGTGAGCCGTCTTCGCATGGTGCGCTCCTGGGGGATGAGGCTGCAAACGTTTGCAATAAACTCCTCGAACGCCCGGAAAGAAGCAAGGCCTCCGGCCGTGGAAAGATGGGAAAACCCGGACCCGGTCGGAGCGGCCGGCCGCCCTCCCCCGCCCCGGGCCCTCACGGAAAGGTCGTGCCGTGGCCGTGACGCTCAAGGACGTGGCCCGGGCCAGCGGGGTCCACGTGTCCACCGTGTCCCGGGCGTTCTCGGCGGCGCACCTGGTCAACGCCCGGACCCGGGCCCGCGTGCTGGCCGCCGCGGACGAGCTGGGCTACCGTCCCAACCGGGCCGCCCGGGCGCTGTCGACCCGCCGTACCGGGAACCTCGGCGTGGTCGTCGCCGACATCGCGAACCCGTTCTTCCCGCCGCTGCTGAAGGCGGCGCAGGAGGAGGCGCGGGCCCGGGACCACCACCTCTTCATCGCCGACACCGACGAGCGGACCGCGGTGGAGGAGGAGGCCGTCCGGTCGCTGGCGGGCCAGGTGGACGGGCTGGTCCTGGCCGCCCCGCGGATGTCCGACCGGCTCATCCGCGAACTGGCCGCCGAGGTCCCCCTGGTGGTCGTCAACCGCCGGGTGCGGGGGCTGCCGTGCGTGCTCATGGACGTCGGCGGGGGGATCGCGCGGGCCGTCGCCCGGCTGGCCGCCCTGGGGCACCGCGACCTCGCCCTGGTGTCCGGGCCCGCGGCCTCGTGGACGGGGCGGCGGGCGGCGCGGGCGGCCGGGGCCGCCGCGCGGGAGCACGGGGTGCGCGTGCACCGGGTCGGCCCCCACCCGCCGACGGAGGAGGGCGGGGCCGCCGCGTTCGACGCCGTGGCCGGGCTCGGCGCGACTGCGGCCCTGGCCCACAACGACCTCATGGCGCTGGGCCTGCTGGCCGCGGCGCGGGAGCGGGGCGTCCCCGTCCCGGGGCGGCTGAGCGTCGTCGGGGTCGACGACAGCCTGACCGCCCGGCACACCCGCCCCGCCCTGACCACCGTCGCGATGCCCGCCGGAGAGGCCGGCCGGGCCGCCGTCGACCTGCTGCTGCGGGGCGCGGCACCTCGGGACCTCGTCCTGGGCACCCGCCTGGTCGAACGCGACTCGACGGGCCCCGCCCCTCGCGCTCAGGCGTAGGAGTGCAGGCCGCTGAACATGTAGTTGACAGCGAAGAAGTTGAACAGGATCGTCGCGAAGCCCAGCACGTTGATCCACGTCGCCTTGGGCCCGCGCCAGCCGCCGGTCGCCCGCGCGTGCAGGTAGGCGGCGTAGATGATCCAGGAGATGAACGACCAGACCTCCTTGGGGTCCCAGCCCCAGAAGCGGCCCCAGGCCTCGTCGGCCCAGATCGACCCGGCGATGATGCCGAAGGTCCACAGCGGGAACGCGAACAGGATGAGCCGGTGCGAGATGCGGTCCAGCAGCTCCGGGCTGGGCAGGCGGCCCGCGATGCCCGCGACGTCCTCCCCCGCGGCCCGCTTGACCTCGGTGCGGTGGGAGACCAGGTAGGTGATGCCGGTGACACCGGAGACCATGAACGCGCCGCCCGCCAGGATGGCCGCGGTGACGTGGATCGGCACCCAGTAGGAGTGCAGCGCCGGGATCAGCGGGCCCGGGTCGACGTACAGCCACTTGACGCCGATGCCCAGCAGGATCAGCACCGGGACCAGCACGAACGCGCCCAGGAAGCGGGCCTGGTAGCGGAACGAGGCGTACAGCAGCACGCCCACCGCGACCAGGCACATCGCCACCACGAACTCGAACATGTTGCCCCAGGGCCAGCGGCCGGCGGCCACGCCCCGCGTGATGATCTGGGCCAGGCCCATCAGGAAGCCCAGGGCGGTCACGCCCAGCGCGACCTTGCCCAGCACGCTCTGGGAGGCCTTGGCCTCGCCCTCGGTGGTGCGGACGTTGACCTCGATGCCGTCGTCCCCGTCGGACCCGCCGGCCGCGCCGGCGCCGACCGGCATCAGCCGTCCCGACTTCAGCTTGGTCCGCTTCCCGTAGGCGGCCTCGATCGCGAACAGGAACAGGGCCGCGGCGTAGGTCACGATCATGGCGATGACCAGCGTGTCGCTGGCGGACGCCATCGTCTCGTTCACCGGCGCGGCGAGAGTGTACGTCACCGGTCACTCCTCGTGTCGGAAGGGTTCTGGGGGTTGTCGTCCGACTCGTTCCGGAGTCGTGCGGCAAGCTCGGTCGTGATCTCGTGGAACTCGGCGTTGTTCCCCGCGACCTCGGTCTTGCCGAGGCCGGCCAGCTCCACCCGGGTCCGGCCGTCCGCGTCGCGGACGGCGCGCACCCACACCCGGCGCGGGCGGATGAACAGGGTCAGCAGCAGCCCGCCGACGGCGGTGGCCGCGGTGATGAGCGCGGGCAGCCGGGCGCCGTCCCGGTTGGCCTGGAGGCTGACGTACTCCTTGTAGCCGGCGAACTCGATGGACCCGGCGCCGTCGGGCAGCTCCCAGACGTCGCCGACCTCCAGCACCGGGGATTCGCCGAGGGACTCCATGCCCTCGGTGCGCAGCTGGTACACCGACTGCGGGTCGATCATGCCCAGGTCGCCCGTGTACCCCTCCAGGGTCACCCGCGGGTCCGTGGCGCCGGGGAAGCTGGAGGTCAGCTCGCCGTCGGGGGTCTCGGCCGCGGTCGGCAGGAAGACCCCGACGAAGCCCAGCTGGTCGGCGTCCTCGTTCCCGGTGTCGGGGACCTTGACCACGCCGTCGGACACGAAGCTCATGGTGTCCCGGTACAGGAACGGCACGGCCTGGTCGAACACCACGTCGCCGTCGGCGTTGCGCACCACGAACTCGGGCGCGTACCCGTGGCCGAGCAGGTAGACCTGCACACCGGAGACGCTGAGCGGGTGGTTGACCTCCAGCCGGTGCGTCTGCTCGGGGCCGCCGGGCTCCTCGGTGTAGGTGAGGTCGGCGACGTAGGACGCGGCCTGCCCCCGCAGGTCGCCCTCCTCGATGAACCGCGCCTCGAAGTCGTCCAGGTGGATCGTGAAGGGCGCGATCGCGTCCATGTCGGTCCAGTGGCCGGGGTAGATCGCGTCGTAGGAGGGCAGCGTGTTGGCGAACCCGTCGCCCTCGACGACGAGCATGTTGCCGCGGTAGCCGAAGAACGACCCGGCGGCCAGCGCCAGCAGCAGGCCGAGCAGGGCCAGGTGGAACAGGACGTTCCCGGCCTCGCGCAGGTAGCCGGTCTCGGCCGAGACGGAGTCGCCGTGGCGGTCCTTCCGGTACCCCTTGAGCACGCGCTCGGCCTGCGCCAGCACGGTCTCGGGGTCGGCGTCGGTGGTGAACCTCGCGGCGTAGGGCATCCGGCCCAGGTTGCGCGGGGTGGGCACCGGCCGGGCGCGGACCGCGCGGGCGTGCACCAGGGCGCGCGGGATGACGCAGCCCGCCAGGGACACGAACAGCAGCAGGTAGATCGCCGCGTACCAGGGCGAGGAGAAGACGTCGAAGAGGTAGAACCGGTCCAGCCAGGGGGCCAGGTCCGGGTTCTCCCGGAAGTAGTTGTTCACCTCGTCGACGCTCACCACGTTCTGCGGCAGGATCGACCCGGGGATGGCCCCGACCGCCAGCAGGAACAGCAGGATCAGCGCGGTGCGCATCGAGGTGAGGACGCGCCAGGCCCAGCGCAGCCAGCCCAGGGCGCCGAGGCCCTTGGGGCCGGGCGCGGCCGCATCCGCGGCGCCCGCGTTCGTCTCGGTCGTGGTCGTACTCATCAGATCACCGTCTGGTAGTCGGCGGCCCAGCCCTGCATGACGATGGTCCACTGGGTCCACAGCCCGGTCACCATCGCCAGGCCGACCAGGACGAGCATGGCACCGCCGATCACGGTGACCGTGCGGGTGTGGCGCTTGAGCCGCCCGAAGGCGGTGAGGGCGCGGCGGTACAGGAGCGAGGCCGCGATGAACGGCAGGCCCAGGCCCGCGCAGTAGGCCAGGGAGAGGAGCATGCCGCGCCCGGCGCCGCCCTCGACGAAGGCGAGCGTCTGCACGGCGGCCAGGGTGGGGCCGATGCACGGGGTCCAGCCCAGGCCGAACAGCACCCCCAGCAGGGGGGCTCCGATCAGTCCGGCCCTGGGCAGGCGGTGGAAGCGGAACTCGCGGGCGAAGCCGGGCAGGACGCCCATGAAGGCCAGGCCCAGGACGACCGTCAGCACGCCCAGGACCCGGGTGATGGGGTCGGTGTAGTCCACCAGG
The DNA here is from genome assembly GCF_018316655.1 of Nocardiopsis changdeensis. GTDB lineage: Bacteria > Actinomycetota > Actinomycetes > Streptosporangiales > Streptosporangiaceae > Nocardiopsis > Nocardiopsis changdeensis. The sequence goes on from NZ_CP074133.1 coordinate 6,426,600, forward strand.
AGGTCGCCGAGCCAGCCGATGAAGCCGCCCACGGCCACGAACACCAGGGTGAACCCGGCGATGAACAGGGCGCTGCCGGTGACCATGGTCCAGCGGCGCCCGGCGAGCTCGTCGTCGACCTCGGCGAGGGTGGCGGTGCCGCCCCCGACCGCGGTGCGCTTGCGCACGTCGGCGGCGCTCATCCCGGTGACGTACGACAGGTAGCCGGGGACCAGGGGGAGCACGCACGGCGACAGGAAGGAGACCAGCCCCGCGGCGATCGCCAGCGGGACGGCCATGAGGAGGGAGCCGGTGAGGACGGTGGTGCCGACGGGGTCCATCAGGCGTCGTCCCCGTCGGGGCTCGGGCTCTCGCCGGGTTCCGCGGACTCCTCGGGCTCCCCGGACTCCTGCGCCTCGGCCTCCTGCTCGGCCACGCGGGGGCGCTCCTCCGGGTCGCCGAGGTCGTACTCCACGACGATCGGGTTCAGCAGCTCGGTGAGCTGGCCGTAGGTGGTCGGCCCGATGACGCGGGCGGCGATGCGCCCGTCGGGGTCGATGATCAGGGTGCTGGGGATCGCGCGCGGCGGGACCGTGCCGCGGAACGCCTGGGGCACCTCGCCGGGCTGGTCGTACAGGCTCGGGTACTCGACGCCCTTGGTCTCCAGGTAGGCGCGGGCGGCGGTGTCGTCGTCCTTGATGTTGACGCCGAGGAAGTCCACGCCCAGGTCGGTGTACTCGGTGTACACCTCGTCCAGGACGGGCTGCTCGGTCCGGCAGGGCCCGCACCAGCTGGCCCAGACGTTGAGGACGACGATGCCGCCGGCGTAGTCGGACAGCCCGATGGTGTCGCCGTCCAGGGTGGTGCCGGAGAAGTCGGGCGCGTCGACCCGCTCGTCGGCGGGGAAGGCGGTGGCGCTGCCGTCGCCCGAGATGAAGCGGTCGTCCTCGCCGCCGGTCTCGATCTCGTTGCCCCCGGCGCAGCCGGTCAGGGCGAGGACGGCGGCCGCCGCGGCCGCGGCAAGGCGCGTCACAGCGCGACGGGACCGCGCGCCGTTTCTGGCACTGGGCATCGAGGAGACCTCGCGAACGGGGTGTGAACTGGGCGGACTACGACAACGACAAAGTGTAGTAGACACCCTGGGGCCCGTTCCGTCGCCCCGGCGCAAGAGCCGTCCGTCCCTGGTGGGGGACGTCACGAGAGCGGGACCACCCGTGGGGGTCCGGGGGCCCCGCTCTGCGCGCTCCGGCGGCCGACCGGGAGGGGTGGAGACCCCGGCCCGGCCGTTCCGCGATCATCCCGCCTCGACGAAAGCCTCACGGAGGTAGTCGTGGACGGCCCGCTCGGGGACCCGATAGGAACGCCCCACGCGGATCGCGGGGAGAACTCCCGAGTGCACCATGCGGTACACGGTCATCTTGGACACTCGCATGATCGTGGCGACCTCCGCCACGGTCAGGAACCTGACCTCTTCGAGAGGCGGCTTGCTCCCGTTCATCTTCCGACGCCCTCATTCCCGGACGTGAGTATTGGCTACCAGTTCGGCCCGACGCGGTGCCGGTGGGAAGCGACCCCGGTATGTGCTCCGTCCCAACGCCACGCCGGCGTGTCATGCTGTCACTACTGACACGTCCGTTTTCAGAGTAGAGCGGAGTTCCCGTCTGCGAAAGGTCGTTCGTGCCGTCTTCCGAGCAATACCCGGAAGGCGCCCCGGGTGAGGTTTAACGGTGGGTATAAATGGCCGACACGGCTCAGGATAGACCCGCTCGGGCGAGAACGTAATCGCGCAGCGGCGCGTAGTCCTCGGTCAGATAACCGTCGTCCAAAGGGACCGTGACCAGTAGTTTTCCCTCGTGTTCCGCGAGAAAGAGGGCGGGGTCGTTGCAGTCGGCGAACCCCAGTGTGGGCACTCCCGCCTCTCCGGCCGCACCCGCGAACCCGTGATCCGCGATGACCAACTGCGGCCATGGCTCCCCGCGGTCGGAGAGGTCCCCGAGGATGGCCCGCATGGCGAACGGGTGGTGGCTGTGCCGGGCCAGGTGCCCGTCCGTGACGATGGCGACGTCGTCCCGCCAGACGACGAAGCGGCGGTTGGGCGGGCGCTCTGTGGTGACCTCGTAGGTGTAGCCGCCGGCGGCGGTGAGGACGGGGCAGCCGCGGGCGGCCAGGGCGTCCTTCCAGACCCGGTAGGTGCCCTGGAGCTTGTTCGGGTGGCCGGTGGCGAACATGACCCGTTCGCGGCGCTCGGCGGCCAGGGCCATCCGGTCGGCGACGGCCTCCAGGGCGTCGACGGTGAGGTCGGGGTCGATGGTGTCGATGCCCCAGACGTACTCCTCGTCGCCGACGACGCCGCACCGCTTGCTCATCAGGGCGAGGACCTCGGAGAAGGTCCAGTCGTGGGAGAAGGTGAGGCCGAACTGGTGGTAGGGGTCCTTCTGGACCAGGCGCCGGTAGTGCCGAAGATTGTTCTGGCGTGAGGTGTCGACGTGTCCGGCGATTCCCGTCCGCACCAGATGGGAGATGAGTTCAGCACGTGTCGGCGGCGTCACCAGGTGTTCCCCTTCCTCGTCGGGGCGACCACGTGACGCGCCGCTCGGCCACCACGACGCCTGCTCACGTTCGCCCGGTATTCAACCTCTTCCTACCCGCTGGACGCGCGCCACGCCCCGTCCTCCGGAATTCGCCCCGGCGCTCACCGGGCGACATGGCCCACCCGGAAACGATACCGGGGGCACGGACATCGGGTTAGAAAATAGAAGAGATCGGAACGAAAGGGTGTCTTCGTGAGAAGCCGCCCGAACACCTCTGATCAGAGACTCGGGTCGATACCGTGGCTCGGGAACACCGCGGTCCGGGTCGCGTGAATGGCGCGGTCCACCGGGTTACCGGGGTCGTAGCCCTCCTCGAAGGGCGAGAACACCACGTCGCGGCCGTCGGTCATGTACAGCGGGGCCAGCTCGCCGGTGCGCTCCCGGACGAAGTCGCGCCAGCTCTGGGGGGTCTCGCGGTCGGGGTCCACCGGGCGCCCCGCCGCCTCGGCGAGCAGGTGCGTCCAGGCCCGGGGCACCACGTGCACCAGCCCGTACCCGCCGCCGCCGAACAGCACCCAGCGGCCGCCCGCGGTGCGCTGGGCGAGCTTGTGCAGCTCGGCGTAGGCGCGCCGCTGGCCGTCCACGCTGAGCGTGAGGTTGGCGAGCGGGTCCAGGGCGTGGGTGTCGCAGCCCTGCTGGGTGACCAGGATCTCCGGCTGGAACTCGTGCAGCAGCGGCGGGACCACCGCGTCGAAGGCGCGGTGCCAGCCGCTGTCGCCGGTGCCGGCGGGCAGGGCGACGTTGACCGAGTACCCCTCGGCGTCGGGTCCGCCGGTCTCCCCCGCCTGGCCGGTACCCGGGAACAGGGTGACCGGCGACTCGTGGAGGCTGATGGTGAGCACCCGGGGGTCGTTGTAGAAGGCGCGCTGGACGCCGTCCCCGTGGTGGACGTCGATGTCGACGTAGGCGATGCGCTTGGCGCCCTGCTCCAGCAGCCAGGCGATGGCCAGCGCCGGGTCGTTGTAGACGCAGAAGCCCCAGGCGTTGCCGCGCATGGCGTGGTGCAGGCCGCCCGCGATGTTGGCGGCGTGCACGGACTCCCCCGTCCACACCGCCTTGGCGGCGGCGACGGAGGCGCCCGAGATGAGCGCCGCCGCGTCGTGCATGTCCTTGAAGACGGGGTTGTCGGCGGTGCCGAGCATGTGGGCGTCGTCCGGCTCCAGGGTCCGCCCGGCCCGCTTGACCGCCTCGATGTAGGAGCGGTCGTGCACCAGTGCCAGGAGGTCGTCGGAGGCGGGCTCCACGTCCAGGAGCGAGACGCCGGGGGCGCCCAGGACCCCCAGTTCGCGGGCGAGCGCCATGGTCAGCTCGACCCGGATCGGTGCCATCGGATGCTGCGGGCCGAAGTCGTAAGCCGTCAGCCCGTCGTCCCATGCCACCCGGAGCGAGCAGGACGTGCGCCCTCCCATGTCGGTGACCCCCGTTTCAGGTGTACGTGTTCCGAAGCACACAGTACGCAAGGGCGGACAGTGCTCGGGACCCCGGGGTGCGGGGACGGCGCGGGCCGGCGCGGGACACCCGCGCCGGCCCGGCCGCCCGCCGGGCGCTACTCGCCCGTGGTGACGTAGTAGCAGCTCTCGGACAGGTCCCCGCCGCTCAGGTCCACCGTCCCGTGCATGGGCCGGGTGAACAGCGAGTCGCTGTTGGCGATGAGGATGCGGTACTCGCCCGGCTCCAGCTCGACCTTGAGGGTCTCGCCGTCGCCGAAGCACGCGTCGTAGGAGGGCGGCGAGCCCGGCGCGTAGGTGTCGCAGTCCTCGCACGGGGCCGCGGTGACCTCGCCGTGGACCTTGTCCGGTCCCACGTAGAGGAAGCGCAGCTCGTACGGCGAGTGGTTGACGATCTCGAAGACGAACTTGTCGTTGCCCGAGCCGCCCGTGGGCGAGGCGTCCAGGTCGCTCTCGCCGATGGCGGTCATCAGGTCCATCTCCTGCTCGATGCGCCCGGCACCGATGTGGGTGACCATCGTCTCGACGTCGCCGGCCTCGTAGTCGGCGTACTGGGACTCCAGGATCTCGACCATCTCGTCGGCCTGGTCGAACTCCTGGGCCTCGACGGACTCCCAGCCGCACTCCAGGGCGGCCTCGGGGCGCTCCTCCTCGATCCGGTCGGGGATCTCGGGGGCCGCGCTCCAGTCGAGGTCCCTGAGGACGTCGATCTGGTCCAGGCCCACGCACCACTCCGAGCCCAGGCGGTTGGTGCCCGTCTCGTACAGGCCGACCAGCGCCTCGGGCACCCGGCCCGCGGCCGCGGTGCCCTCGTAGTCCACCGGGATGATCGCGAAGATCTCGTGGGCCCGCAGGACGTCGTCGGTGTACTCGGGGGTGACCTCGCCGGCGAGCGCGGCGTCGGCGTTCTCCAGCAGGTCGGTCGCGTAGGAGAAGTGGATGTCGGCGACCTCGCCGTCGGTGTCCTGCCAGCGGGCGGCGGGGTGCTCGAAGTAGACCGCGTAGGAGTCCAGCGCCCGCCCGTAGTCCTCGGCGGCGACGTCCTCCTGGGCCTGCTCCAGCAGGCGGCAGGCGGCGATCCCGGCGCGGGCTCGCTCCATGAGCGAGGGGGAGAAGGACAGCTGGAAGAAGTCCTCGACGGACTCGTACTCGGCGACGGCCTCGGAGTTCCCGCACTCGCCGCGGGCGTGGGAGGCGTCGGCCACGCGCAGCCGCCACTCGCCGAGCTGCCACACGGCGGTGAGGGAGACGACCAGGGCGACGGCCAGGCCGCCGGCCGTCAGGTAGGGGACGGCGCTGCGGGGCGGGGTGCCGCCCTGGGCGAGGACGCGCTCGTCGTGGGCGCGGCCGGCGAAGAGGCCGTGCACCGCGGCGGCGAGGAACCAGGCCAGGAGGACCGGGGTCCACAGCAGCAGGTTGTCGGCGGCGCCGAGGAACGCCGCGGTGACCAGCAGCCCGAGGGTGACGGCCAGGGCCACGGCGAAGAACGGCCACCGCTTGATGCGGAGGTAGCCCGCGCCCACGCCGGTGGCGTTGAGGGCGGCGGTGTGCAGCGCGGTGGGCGAGGAGAACAGGCCCAGGCGCTTGGGCCGGGGCGGCGGGGGCGGGCCGAACGGGCCGCCGGGGGGACCGGGCGGTCCGCCGGGACCCATGGGGCCGCCGGGTCCCATGGGAGCGCCGGGGCCGGTCGGTCCCCCGGGGCCCATCGGAGCCCCCGGTCCGGCTGGCCCACCGGGGACGCCCCCGGAGTACATGCCGCCGGCGGGCATGCCGCCGTGGGGCGGGACACCACCGGGAACACCTCCCGCGGGCATGCCGCTGTACGGCGGATTACCACCGGTCGGAGCACCGCCGGGAACACCGCCGGCGGGTGTGCCACCGTGGGCCGGCACACCACCGGGAACACCTCCCGCAGGCGTGCCGCTGTACGACGGGTTACCACCGGACGGCGGACCGCCGGGGACGCCCCCCGCAGGAGTACCTCCGGTCGGCGGACCACCGGGAACACCTCCGGCGGGAGTACCGCCGTAGGGCGGATTGCCACCGGTCGGGACACCACCGGGGACACCTCCCGCGGGCGTGCCGCCGTACGGCGGACCACCGGGGACACCCCCGGCGGGGGTACCGCCGTACGGGGTGTCGCCGCCGGTCGGCGGACCGGCCGGTGCGCCCTGGTCGCCCGCGGGCGGGCCCCCCGACGGGGGTACGGGGCCTCCCTGCGGCTGGGACGGGTCTGGGGACGAAGGGGGAAGACTCATGAGGTGGGGCCCTGGGTCGGGGGAACGGGGGAGGCGACCCTGCCTCCCGGGAGATGACAGAGCCTGTCGAGGGCGTTCCCGCCCTCCCTCAGAACACTATCTATGTACCCGGACGACCCCTTCGTGCAGTCCGACCGTTTTCGGCCACCTCGGCCGGGAACCGGCGGCCGCCCCCACACGTCTCAGCGCCCCGGGAGGAGCCCCGGCCTCAGTTCCCCGAGAGCGCGCTGCTGCGGTCCCGGGCGGCCTCGATCGCGTCCGTGAACGCGGCGCGCACCCCGTGCCGCTCCAGCTCGCGCAGCGCCGCCGCGGTGGTCCCGCCCGGCGAGGTGACCGCCTCGCGCAGCACCACCGGGTGCTCCCCCGAGCCGTTGAGCATGGCGGCCGCGCCGGTGATGGTCTGCCCCACCAGTTTCTGGGCGGTGGCCCGCGGCATGCCCATCGCGACCCCGGCCTCGATCATCGTCTCGGCGATGAAGTAGAAGTAGGCGGGCCCGCTGCCGGAGATCGCCGTGACGGTGTCCATGTGCTGCTCGCCGACCCGGATCACCTCGCCGACGGTGCCCAGCAGCGACTCGGCGCGCTCCAGGTGCGCGGGCCCGGTGTGGGCGCCGCCCGCCACGGCGGTCATCCCCTGTCCCATGAGGGCGGGGGTGTTGGGCATGGCCCGCACCACCGGGGTACCCGGGGGCAGGTGGCTCTCCAGCACGGCGGTGGTGAGCCCGGCGGCGACGGAGATGACGAGCCGCCCGTGGCCCAGGTGCGGGGTGATCTCGTCCAGCAGGGCGACCATGTCCTGCGGCTTGAGGGCGAGCAGCAGCGTGTCCGCGCGCTTGGCGGCCTCGGCGGCCGGCACGACCTCCACGCCGTAGCGCTCGCGCAGCTCGGCCGCGTGCTCCGCGCGCGGCTCCGTGACGAGGACGTCCTCCGGCGCGTGGCCCTTGGCCAGCATCCCGGCGAGCAGCGCCTCGCCCATCTTCCCGGCACCGATGATCGCGATCATGAAAGGGTCCTCTCTGCGGTCCCCTCCAACGCTAGCCGCCCCGGGGAACCGGAGCGGACACCGCGTCCCACCCAGTGGTACGGGGGCCGGGTCAGTCCCCGTCGCCGCTCTCGACCGTCCCCGAGGAGTCCACCTCGAACAGCCGGGGCGGGGCAGGCGGACGGCGCCGCAGCAGGGCGATCCGCTCGCGCCGGTCGCGGGGCCCCGGCGCCCCCGCGGGCTCGGCGGGCCGGGCGAAGTGCAGCCGTGTGAAGGCCAGCGCCTCGGCCAGCTCCCGCAGCCGGGCCTGGCGGTCGGGCGCCTTGCGGGTGCTCACCTCCAGCACCAGCTGCCCCTCGAACCCGCCCGCGGCCAGGTACTCCAGGACCTCGGCGACCGGCTGGCGGCCGCGGCCCGGGATGAGGTGCTCGTCGAGGTTCTGCCCGCCGAAGCCGTCGGCGACGTGGATGTGGGAGAGCCGGTCGCCCAGCCGCTTGGCCATGTCCATGGCGTCGGAGCCCGACATCGCGGTGTGCGACATGTCCAGGGTGACGTCGGCGTAGTCGCGGTCGAGGGGGTTCCAGCTCGGGGCGTAGGGCACGACCTCGCGGTCGCGCACGCGCACCGGGTACATGTTCTCGACGGCGAAGACGACGTCGGTCTCCTCCTGCATGCGGGCGACGCCCACCTCGAACTCGCGGGCGTAGTCGCGCTGCCAGCGGAAGGCGGGGTGGACCACGATGGTCTTGGCGCCCAGCGCCTCGGCCATCTCCTTGGAGCGGACGAGCTTGCCCCAGGGTTCGCGCCCCCACACCCGCTGGGTGAGGACGAGGCACGGGGAGTGGACTGCGGTGACCGGGATCTGGTGGTAGTCGGAGAGGCGCCGCAGCAGGTCGATGTCCTGGCTGGCGGGGTCGGAGGAGACGAGCACCTCGATGCCGTCGTACCCCAGTTTCGCGGCGATCTCGAAGGCGGCCGGGGTCTTCTCAGGGTAGACCGACGCCGTCGAGAGGACGACGGGCGCGTCTGGTACCTGGATAGCGCTCACGTGGACAGGGTATGCGCTCCGGCCCGCCCCGTGCGTAGCCGCCGTGTGAACGTGGCGTGCCGCCGGTCCGCGCCCCGCGGGGCGCTGCGCGTAGGCTCTTCGGTCATGATCCCCGCAGAGGCCGTCCCGAGCCCGAACATCTGGCGCCACCCCGACGTCTACGAGCTGGAGAACCTCGCCGTGGACCCGGACGGGGTCATCGAGGCGGCGATGGAGCGCATCCGCCCGATGGCGGGCGCCCGGGTGCTGGACATCGGGTGCGGCACCGGGTTCCACCTGCCCCGGTTCGCGCGGAGCGCGGCCCGGGTGACCGGGGTGGAGCCCCATCCCGCGCTGGCGGCGCGGGCCCGCAAGCGGGTGGCGGGACTGGACGGCGTCGAGGTCCTGAACGGTGTGGCCCAGCGGCTGCCCGTCCCCGACTCCGTCGTCGAGGTCGCGCACGCCCGCTGGGCCTACTTCTTCGGTCCCGGCTGCGAGCCCGGCCTGGCCGAGCTCGACCGGGTGATGCGACGCGGCGGGGTCGCGTTCGTGATCGACAACGACGCGACCCGCTCCACGTTCGGCGGCTGGTTCCGGCGGTCGCTGCCGTCGTACGACCCGGCCGCCGTAGAACGGTTCTGGTCCTCCCACGGGTTCGGGCGCGAGGCCCTGACGATGCGATGGGACTTCACCGACCGCCGCGCCTTCGAGGCGGTGGTGGGGATCGAGTTCCCTCCGGCCCTGGCCGCGGAGATCATCGCGGCGCATCCGGGGACCGCGGTGGACTACGCGGTCAATCTCTGGTGGCGGAGGTACTGAGTGCACCGGGTCCAGGGGTGCGGGCCGCCGGGGTCACCCCCCGGGAGAGCGTGTGCCCGCGGCCGTCGGCGCCCTGCGCGCGGCCTGCGGGGGCGGCGTCACAGCCGCACGGCTCCGGCGAGGTTGTAGCGGGTGACGTCCCGCTCGCGGACCTCGTCGCCCGTTCGGGGCGCGTCGATCATCCGGCCGTTGCCGAGGTAGATGGCGACGTGGTAGGCGTAGCCGCCGCTGTCGGTCCAGTACAGGAGGTCGCCCCTCCTCGCGTTGGAGTAGCTCACCCGGGTGCCGTGGTCCACCTGGTCCTGGGCGATGCGGGGCAGGTTCACCCCGGCCTGCTTGAACGACCACTGGACGAGCCCGGAGCAGTCGAAGCCGCCGGGCTTGCTCCCGCCCCAGGCGTAGGGGGTCCCCTTCTGGGACTCGGCGGCCTCGATCGCCCTCTCCGCGGTGGCGGAGGAGAGCTGGTGGACGCGCTCTCCCCCGCCCGCCGGGGCGGCGGGGGCCGCCTGTGCGAGCCCGGGTGCGGCGCCGAACGCCAGCGCGGCGGCGAGGAGGGCCGCGGAGAGCGCACGCGCCCCGGTCCGGGGCCGCCGGGAGTGCGAGGCCTGCCGCCCCGGGTCCGCGGGACGACAGGCCTGCGTTTGCTCGTGGTGTCGCGGTATTCGCACTGGTCCTCCACATGCCGAATGTCGGTTCGCCGTGGCGTCCGCGCCCCTGCGACGCGGATGGGTCGGTCACGACGCGCATTTCATTCGTCACACAGACACCACGAGAAATCACTCTCCGTAGTCTAATCGGTCTCCAAAAAAGGTAAAGCATCCTTGACGGAGGGCGCTGAAACCGGGTCAGGCCATGGCCAACCGCCCCTCACCCGGCGCGCCTCCCCCGACCACCTCCGGCGGGGTCCCGTCACCCACAGTGGCGAAGCGCGCCGGGCGGTGCCCGTCAGGCGACCGGGGCGCCCAGCGCGGCGGCGACGCGGTCGGCGACGGCGGCCATGCCCTCGGCGTTGGGGTGCACCGGGGCCGCGGAGTTCTCCGGGATGATCCCCTCCACCCAGCGCTCGGAGCCCGGGGAGCAGATGTCGTGGCCGCGCTCCAGGACGTCGACGAAGACCGCGCCGTGGGCGGCGGCCTCCTCGGCGATCATCGTGTTGAGCGCGGTCTGCACCCCGTCCAGGTAGGCCACGTCGCCGCGGGCGATCGGCTCCCGCGGCCAGCAGCCGTTGCTCTCGGGGAGGATCTGGAGGTACCCGACCGCGAGCACGGTCGCGCCGGGGCTGCGGACGGCGATCTCCTCGTACACACCGGAGATCTCGTCGCGCAGGTCGTCCACCCGCCGGTCGAGTTCGTCGCCGTAGTGGCGCTCGCAGGGGTTGCCCAGCGGGTTCTCCAGGCTGCGCTTGGCGCAGGTGGTGAGCACGTCCACGAAGCCGAAGTCGTTGCCGCCGATCCCCACGGTCACCAGGTCGGTGTCGGGGGTGAGGGCGTCGTACTGCGGGGCGACCCCCGTGAACTGGGACTCGGAGAAGTCGGCGGTGACCGCCCCCGAGCAGCTGACGTCGGTGAACTCGGCCACGCCCAGCCGGTCGGCGGTGAGCTGGGCGTAGTTGGCCGAGGAGCGCAGGCAGCGGGGGTCGGAGCCGGGCGCGTACGGCGGGATCAGCGGGCCGGCGGTGAACGAGTCGCCCAGGGCCACGTAGTGCTGGAAGGCCGCCTCCTCGGCGGCCGCGGGGGCGGCCGCCAGGGACAGGCCCAGGGCCGCGGCCGCGACGAGTGCGACCTTGCGGGAGCGTCGCGGCTTCACGGGCGGTTCGGGGGCGAAGGGGGCTTCGGGGGACATGGACGGCGTGTCGGTGCGGGGCACGCGGGTCTCCTCTCCAGGGAGCGGGGGGTTGTCGGAGGTTCCGGACCCTAGGAATTCTGTAACACGACCTTCACGGAAAGTGTCCTAACCCGTAGGTAACTTTCTTGTGGCGCACCGCGTCCGGCGACCCCCGCGGGCGGCCCGGACGGGCGCCGCGGCCGCGGCCCGTCCACAGGGGAGGTCCGGGGCGGACGGAGCGTCCCCGGCAGGCGTTAGCGTGTCGGACATGGCCAAAGCGAAGACGATGTTCCGGTGCGCCGAGTGCGGCTGGACCACCCTCAAATGGGTGGGCCGCTGCGGGGAGTGCCAGGCGTGGGGCACGGTCGAGGAGGCCGGGGCCCCGGCGCCCATGGCGGTCGCCCCCGCCGCGGTGACCTCCCGGGCGCGTCCCATCACCGAGATCAGCGTGGAGAGCGCCGAGGCCGTGCCCACCGGCATCGACGAGCTCGACCGGGTGCTGGGCGGCGGCGCCGTCCCGGGCGGCGTGGTCCTGCTCGCCGGCGAGCCCGGTGTCGGCAAGTCCACCCTGCTGCTCGAGGTGGCCGCCAAGCGCGCCCAGGCCGGGCCCGTCCTGTACGTGACCGGCGAGGAGTCGGCCGGGCAGGTCCGCCTGCGCGCCGAGCGCCTGGGGGCGCTGTCGGACAAGCTGTACCTGGCGGCGGAGACCTCCATCGCCACCGTGGCCTCGCACGTGGACGCGGTGGCGCCGGGCCTGCTCATCGTCGACTCGGTGCAGACCATGATGTCCCCCGACACCACCGGCGTCCCGGGCGGCGTGACCCAGGTGCGGCAGGTGACCGGCGCGCTCATCCAGCTCGCCAAGGAGCGCGGGATCGCCACGGTCCTGGTCGGACACGTGACCAAGGACGGCTCCATCGCCGGCCCGCGCCTGCTGGAGCACCTGGTGGACGTGGTGCTCCACTTCGAGGGCGAGCGCCACTCCCAGCTGCGCCTGCTGCGCGCGGTCAAGAACCGCTACGGCCCCACCGACGAGATCGGCTGCTTCGAGCTGACCGAGACCGGCATCGTGGGGCTGGCCGACCCCAGCGGCCTGTTCCTCACCGAGCGCACCGACCCGGTCCCGGGCACCTGCATCACCGTGGCCCTGGAGGGGCGGCGGCCGATCATCGCCGAGGTCCAGGCCCTGGTGGCGCCCACCCCGCTGCCGGCGCCCCGCCGGGCCACCTCGGGCCTGGACACCTCACGGGTGAACATGATCCTGGCGGTGCTGGAGAAGCGGACCGGGATGAAGCTCGCCAGCCTCGACGTGTACGCCTCCACGGTGGGCGGCGTGCGCCTGACCGAGCCCGCGATCGACCTCGCGCTGGCGATGGCCGCGGGCAGCTCGCACAACGACGTCGCCCTGCCGCGCGGCCTGGTGGTGGTCGGCGAGGTCGGCCTGGCCGGGGACGTGCGCACGGTCACCGGCGCCCGCCGCCGGGTGGCCGAGGCGCAGCGCCTGGGCTTCACCGAGGCGATCGTGCCCAAGCACTTCGGCGACCCGGTCCCCGGCATCCGCGTCCACGAGGTGGAGGAGCTCAGCGAGGCCCTGATGCGCGTGGCCAGGCGGCGCTGACCCGGGGCTGGAGCCTGTTTCTTGAGGCCTCCCCTGCGCCGCCGGGATTCGTGAGGCGCCCGGCGGGGTTCCGGAGGCCCAAAGGGGACGCCCTCCAGGAAGGTCTGCGGCCGCAGGCCGTCCGTCGAGGACCTTCCGCCGCCCGACGGGCGGGCCGACGCGCAGCGGAGGTTCACAAGAGCACGGCCTAGAAGGCGAAGACCGCGCCCTTGGCGGTGCGCAGGACGCAGGGGTTGCCGAAGGTCTGCTCGAACTCCTCGTGCCCGCGGGCGGTGGCGGTGACCGGGCGGTACTCCATGGTGCAGAAGCCCTCGGCGGGGGCGACGGCCTCGATCGACCCGGCCCCGGCGATGGCGGCGCAGGCCGCCTCCGCCTCGGGGTGGGCGCCGCCGGCGGGGTCGCAGTGCAAGGTGGTGACGGAGCGCTGGCCGGTGCCCTCGTCGGTGACGGTGAGGACGTACCGGTCGGAGTGGCGGTCGGCCGAGGCCGCCCCGGGGGTGAGGGCGAGGGCGGCGAACAGGGCGAGGCCGCAGGCGGCGAGGCGTTTCACGGTGGGCTGGCTCCCGGATGGAGGAACACGGACGGCACTCATCGTAGTCGCATGAGTGCCGTCCGTGTTCGCATTCGCCGGGTCCGGCTCAGGCCTTCAGCTGGAACACCACCTGCTCGGTCGAGCCCGCGTAGTCCCCGTGCAGGTTGGCGCGGTACCAGCCGGGCCGGGCCTGGGACGTGCCCTCGCGGCAGTCGGTGAAGGAGCGCATCCGCTCCCAGGTGATCGTGAACTCGTGCGGCACGCCCCGGCTCAGCTGGCGGTCCTCGCGGGCCTCGCCCTCGACGCAGTCGGCGGTGGAGAAGATGCGGTCGTCACCGGAGTGGATGCGCAGCTCCAGGGCCTCGCGCCCCACGTCGACGGTGCAGGTCTGCTCGGCGGTGTTCACCACGGTGACCCGGAAGGCCGGGTTCTGGCCGGCCCCGTAGACCTCCTTGTCGGCCTCCGCGAAATCGAAGCTGACCACCACGTCCTGGGGACGGCACAGGTCCTCCGGCTTCTCCGGCGCGGCCGCCGCGCCGCCGGCCCCCTCCTCGCCGCCGCCGTCCTCGCCCTCGGACTCCTCGGCGTCGGAGGGGTCGTCGGAGGCGGACGGGTCCTCGCTCGGAGAGGCGTCGGCCTCCGAGGGGTCCTCCGACGGTTCCGGTGACGCGGAGGGGTCCTCCGGTGCGACACTGGGGGAGGCGTCATCGCCCATACCCGCTTCGGACCGGGTCGTCTCCCCCTCGTCCCCGCCGCCCGGGCGGCACGCGAAGACGATGAGGGTGAGCACCAACATGACCCCGGCCAGCACGAGGGCGCGCCGCTTCCAGTAGGTCTCGGGACTGACGGGATGTCCGGTACTTGACGCCATGGCCCGTAGTATTGCGGTTTTGCGGGCGCGCCACCTACTCAACCCGCCGATCCCCGGTTTAAAGATGAGCGATAACCCTTACAGCACCGCCGTTCTGGCCTGGTACGAGGCCAACGCCCGCGATCTCCCCTGGCGGGAGCCGGGGGCCTCCCCCTGGTCGATCCTGGTCAGCGAGATCATGCTCCAGCAGACCCCGGTCGTGCGGGTGCTGCCCGCCTGGCGGGCCTGGATGGAGCGCTGGCCCACCCCCTCCGACCTGGCGAAAGACTCACCGGGTGAGGCGGTCCGCATGTGGGACCGGCTCGGCTACCCGCGCCGGGCGCTGCGCCTGCACGCCTGCGCGACGGTCATCACCGAGGAGCACGACGGGGTGGTGCCCGACGACCACGCCACCCTGCTGGCGCTGCCGGGCATCGGCGCGTACACGGCGGCGGCCGTGGCGAGCTTCGCTTTCGGCCAGCGGCACGCCATTCTGGACACCAACGTGCGCCGGGTCCTGGCCCGGGCCGAAACAGGCATCGAGTACCCGCCGAAAACCCAGACCAAGAGCGAGGTGACCCTCGCCGAGTCGCTGCTGCCGCCCGAGCCGTCCGTGGCCGCCCGCTGGGGCGTGGCCGTGATGGAGCTCGGCGCACTGGTGTGCACCGCCCGTTCGCCCAAGTGCGTCGACTGCCCCATCGCGAACCAGTGCGCCTGGACGGCGGCGGGGCGGCCCGCCCACAGCGGACCGCCCCGGCGCGGCCAGACCTACGCGGGCACCGACCGCCAGGTCCGCGGCCGCCTCCTGGCGGTGCTGCGCGACTCGGCCGTGCCGGTGCCCAAGGAGGCGCTGGACGCCGTCTGGGACGACCGCGTCCAGCGCGAGCGCGCCCTGGACGCCCTGGTCGTCGACGGCCTCGTGGACCCGCTGGAGGACGGCCGCTACGCGCTGCCCTCCTGAGTCCTCAGGCGCCCATCGTGGCGATGGTCCCGTCCTCGATGAGCAGCTCGACCTCGGCCTCGCTCTCGGAGATCCCGCCGCTGCACGGGGCACCGGGCTCGGGGGTGGCCGGTCCCTGGACGTACTCGCGCAGGTAGTCGGTGAGCGCCGGGTCGGCGGGGTCGTCCAGGGTGAGCTGCGAGCCCCAGGCGGAGGCCACCACCGGGGACGGCAGGCCCTCCATCGGGCTGATCACCAGGTAGTCGCCGGAGGTGTACAGCGACTCCAGGACCGCGACGTCGTCCGGGGCCATGGAGGGGTCGTAGGTGATCCACACCGCGCCGTGCTCCAGCGAGTGCACGGCCAGCTCCACGCGCAGCGGCTCGGTGTACACGCCGCAGTTCTGCCAGGTCGGGTAGTGGGGGCCGCCCGCCGGCGGGAACATGTCGTAGGAGACGGTCTCTCCGGGCTCGACGTGGTCGGCCGACAGGTTCTCGAAGGTGGTCACCTCACCGCCGGACCCGCCCCGGGACGAGACGTAGAACCACAGCCCGCCGCCCGCGACGAGCAGCACCAGGACCAGGGCGCCGGCGACGATGCCGATGACGAGCCCGGCCGAGGACTTCTTCGGCGGCGGCGGGTACCCGCCGGGAGGCCCGCCCGCGTGGCCGGGCTGCGGGCCGTAGCCCGGCTGCGATGGTTGCGGCGGCCCGTAGCCCGGCTGCGGACCGTAACCGGGGGGCGGGCCCGCCTGCGGCGGGCCGTGTCCCTGGTGCGGCTGCTGCGGGGACGGCTGCTGCGGGCCCTGCTGTCGGGGGTCGTGGTGGGGATCATGCGGCTGAGTCACCCTCGCACCCTAACCGGTCCCCCGCGCCGGCCCCGGGCCCGGGAACGACGGCGGGGGCGCCCGAGGGCGCCCCCGCTGACGGAGTGCGTTGTGCCGGGTCCGTTACTCGGCCTTGCCCGCGGCCGACTCCTCGACCTCGGGGGTGTCCGGGACGGCGGCCGGCTTGGGCACACCCTTGAAGGTGAGCTTGGCGTCGGTGCCCTCCCCCTCGGCGTCGATCACGACGATCTGGCCCGCCTTGAGGTCGCCGAACAGGATCTTCTCCGAGAGCTGGTCCTCGATCTCCCGCTGGATCGTCCGGCGCAGCGGCCGGGCGCCCAGGACCGGGTCGAAGCCCCGCTCCGACAGCAGCTTCTTGGCCGCGGGACGGAGCTCGATGCCCATGTCCCGCTCCTTGAGGCGGTTGTCGAGGCTGGAGATCATCAGATCCACGATCTGGAAGATCTCGCTCTCGGTCAGCTGGTGGAAGACGATGATGTCGTCCACACGGTTGAGGAACTCCGGCCGGAAGTTCTGCTTGAGCTCCTCGCCGACCTTGGCCTTCATCCGCTCGTAGTTGGTCTGGGCGTCGTCCTCCTTGGCGAAGCCCATGGCCACGCCCTTGGAGATGTCCCGGGTGCCCAGGTTGGTCGTCATGATGATGACCGTGTTCTTGAAGTCGACGTTGCGACCCTGGGCGTCGGTGAGACGGCCCTCCTCCAGCACCTGGAGGAGCGAGTTGAAGATGTCGTTGTGGGCCTTCTCGATCTCGTCGAACAGGACCACGGAGAACGGCTTGCGGCGCACCTTCTCGGTGAGCTGGCCGCCCTCCTCGTAGCCGACGTACCCGGGCGGGGAGCCGAACAGCCGCGAGACCGTGTGCTTCTCCATGAACTCGGACATGTCCAGCTGGATCAGCGCGTCCTCGTCCCCGAACAGGAACTCGGCCAGGGTCTTGGACAGCTCGGTCTTACCGACACCGGACGGGCCGGCGAAGATGAACGAACCGCCGGGGCGCTTGGGGTCCTTCAGACCCGCACGCGTGCGCCGGATCGCCTGGGAGAGCGCCTTGATGGCGTCCTCCTGGCCGATGACGCGGCGGTGCAGCTCGTCCTCCATGCGCAGCAGCCGGGAGCTCTCCTCCTCGGTGAGCTTGAAGACCGGGATGCCGGTGGAGGCGGCCAGGACCTCGGCGATGAGCTCCTCGTCGACCTCGGCCACGACGTCCATGTCGCCGGCCTTCCACTCCTTCTCCCGCTGCGCCTTCTTGGCCAGCAGCTGCTTCTCGTCGTCGCGCAGCGAGGCGGCCTTCTCGAAGTCCTGCGCGTCGATCGCGGACTCCTTGTCCCGGCGGACGCCGGCGATCTTCTCGTCGAACTCGCGCAGGTCCGGCGGCGCGGTCATGCGGCGGATGCGCATGCGCGAGCCGGCCTCGTCGATGAGGTCGATCGCCTTGTCCGGCAGGAACCGGTCGCTGATGTAGCGGTCGGCGAGGTTGGCCGCGGCCACCAGGGCGCTGTCGGTGATGGAGACCCGGTGGTGGGCCTCGTACCGGTCGCGCAGGCCCTTGAGGATCTCGATGGCGTGCGTGATGGTCGGCTCGTCCACCTGGATGGGCTGGAAGCGGCGCTCGAGCGCGGCGTCCTTCTCCAGGTACTTGCGGTACTCGTCCAGCGTGGTCGCGCCGATTGTCTGCAGCTCGCCGCGGGCCAGCATGGGCTTGAGGATGGAGGCGGCGTCTATGGCGCCCTCCGCCGCGCCCGCGCCGACCAGCGTGTGCAGCTCGTCGATGAACAGGATGATGTCGCCGCGGGTGCGGATCTCCTTGAGCACCTTCTTGAGGCGCTCCTCGAAGTCGCCCCGGTAGCGGCTGCCCGCGACCAGCGCGCCCAGGTCCAGCGTGTAGAGCTGCTTGTCCTTGAGCGTCTCGGGGATCTCCCCCTTGACGATCTTCTGGGCCAGGCCCTCGACGACCGCCGTCTTGCCGACGCCGGGCTCACCGATGAGGACCGGGTTGTTCTTGGTCCTGCGGGACAGGACCTGCATGACCCGCTCGATCTCCTTGTCCCGGCCGATGACCGGGTCGAGCTTGCTCTCCCGGGCGGCCTGGGTCAGGTTGCGGCCGAACTGGTCGAGCACCAGGGAGGTGGAGGGGGTGGACTCCGAGGAGCCCGTGGTCGCCTGCGGCTCCTTGCCCTGGTAGCCGTGGAGCAGCTGGATGACCTGCTGGCGGACCCGGTTGAGGTCGGCGCCGAGCTTGACGAGGACCTGGGCGGCGACGCCCTCGCCCTCACGGATGAGGCCGAGCAGGATGTGCTCGGTCCCGATGTAGTTGTGGCCGAGCTGGAGCGCCTCCCGCAGGGACAGCTCCAGGACCTTCTTGGCCCGCGGCGTGAAGGGGATGTGCCCCGACGGCGCCTGCTGGCCCTGGCCGATGATCTCCTCGACCTGCTGCCGAACCGCTTCGAGGCTGATACCGAGACTTTCCAGAGCCTTGGCGGCGACGCCCTCACCCTCGTGGATGAGGCCGAGCAGGATGTGCTCCGTACCGATGTAGTTGTGGTTGAGCATCCTGGCCTCTTCCTGGGCCAGAACAACCACTCGCCTCGCGCGGTCGGTAAACCTCTCGAACATGTCTCGTCGCTCCTCTACAGAGCGGTCAGGCAGGGTCGGTTCCCACCGACCCGACTCTTCCGCATATCGGCCCCACAGGGATAACCGCCCCGGGGAGCACTGTCGCACCCGTCCGAACCGTTCGACCGGCTGCCGAGCGGACGGACATCTCCGCCACGATCCGGCCGAAGCCGTCCGTGCCAGAGACTTTCCCCGACGATAGGGCGTTCACCCAACATCCAACTACCGATTGCGGCGTCAGATTTCCCTGTACGCCGAAGGCGAACGACCCGGTACTCCCGTGATGCCGGGAGTGACCGGGTCGTTGCTTGTACTGGCCGTAATAATCGGCTCTCAGCGAACAGGCTCCGTGTTGTTCAGCCGGAAGCGAAATTGCGGGAAAGCGATCGGCGATCCCGGTCCGGTGGTCTCTGCAGAGGCACCGGGATCGGTCCGAAGTGGTCCTGCGGGTGATCCGGACCCACCGCCGTCCCGTCCTCCGGCTCGCCCCCGTGGGCGGCGGGCCGTGACGCGTCGGCGCCGATCGAGCGGCGCGGGCGTGCCGCGCCGGGGCGTTCGCCCCGTGGACCGGTGTCCCCTTCGCCCGGATCCCCGCAGCAGCGGGGATCCACGTGTCACCGCGGCCGCGGCCGCGTCGGGCGGGTTCGGAGGACCTCGGCCCCCTCCGGGCGGCGCCGGTCGGAATCAGATCAAGAACCGACAACATTTCGGCGTACCCGGGGTCGGGCGGACTAGCCCTTGATGGCCTCGTATTCGGCGACGATCGCGGCGGGGATACGCCCGCGCTCATTGACGGGCTTGCCCGCGGCCTTCGCCCAGGCGCGAATCTCCGCGCTGCGCTCACGGCTGGGGGCATTCCGGCTGGCGGCACGGCGACCGGTCGAGCGGCCCGCCTTCGGCGAAGCCTTGCGAGACGCCTCGACGAACGGAGTAAGGGCCTCACGCAGCTTGGCGGCATTACTCGCACTGAGGTCGATTTCGTACACGGAGCCGTCCAGACCGAACGTGACCGTCTCCTCGGCCTCGCCACCGTCGAGGTCGTCGACCAGGAAAACCTGGACCTTCTGTGCCATGGAATCAAACCTTTCAGAAGAGCGGTGTCTC
Organism: Nocardiopsis changdeensis; assembly: GCF_018316655.1. GTDB lineage: Bacteria > Actinomycetota > Actinomycetes > Streptosporangiales > Streptosporangiaceae > Nocardiopsis > Nocardiopsis changdeensis. Next base: position 6,446,032 of record NZ_CP074133.1, read on the forward strand.
CGCACCTGAATATAAAGCTATCCCGCAGCCCGCGGGAACACAATTGGCGACGTGCCGGAAATCACCCGGCGGCACCGCCGTCCGGCCATGGGAGGGATCGGCCGGGGAGTGGGCGGCGGGACGCGTGTTCATCACGAAACACCGTCGGAACCGGCCCGTGGCGGCCGGTCGGGGGATGTGATCGGTCAAGGACCGTATCAACGGTCGCCGGATTCTTCGCCTTCCGCGCTCCGGACATTCGCCGTCCCGTTCGCCGCGCCGGTCTCCCCGGCCGCCCGGGTGTTCTCGCCGACGGCTCCGGAGGTCACGGGCGCACCCTTGCCGACCAGGCTTCCGTCCATCCTGCGCGGCGCCATCTCACGGCGCAGCACCTTCAGGATGAAGTAGCAGAACACGAAGGCGACGACCACCGGAGGGATGAGCGCCGACAATACGTCGAGCAGTCCGGGGGGAAGCACCGACGACAAAAAGTCACCCATCGAACCGGTCCACCCTTCCTGGTTGTTACTTATTGCAGCAAATACCCGACTCAGTGTCGGGACACTCCTGGGGGGATGGCGCCCGGCGGGGCGGGCAATCGCATACCGGACATCATAGACACCGTATCCCCTGCTTTGACCGGGGCGGTACCGGGCCCCGGTACGGCAAACCGGAGGGCGTCAATGCGGAGTGCGCTTCGGTGCGCCGGCGCACCGGGGGTCGAAGGGGCCGGGCGGGTCACCGGAAGCGGAGAAATCACGACCCTTCGTCACCGGACTCCGCCGAACTCGCCGCCGAACTCGCTTCCGGCGGCGGACCGGGCGCAGGTACACATTACCTTCCCCCTTCCACTTCCATACCACCCGGTGTGCCCAATCGCGGGTTCGAGGGTCGGTAGCCGGTTCGGGACCGTGGTCCGTTTGCCTCCGGCATTGCCGGAACGCGGTCCCAAGAGAGTACGAAAACCTTTAGCCACCGGTGTTCTCGACTCCGGGGCCGAGGTGGACCAGCATCCGGGTGTTCCCGAGGGTGTTGGGTTTGACGCGCTCCAGATCGAGGAATTCGGCGACACCTTCGTCATAGGAGCGCAGGAGTTCCTCGTACACCCGGGAGGAGACCGGGGTCCCCTGGATCGGGGCGAAGCCGTGGCGCGCGAAGAAAGCGGTCTCGAACGTCAGGCAGAACACACGGCGCACGCCCAACGCGCGCGCGGTGTCCAAAAGGGCGGAGACGATCCGGTGGCCGATGCCGAAACCGCGCAGGGACGGGTCCACCGCGACGGTGCGCACCTCGGCCAGGTCCTCCCAGAGGACGTGCAGGGCACCGCAGCCCACCACCCGGAACTCCGCCTCCCCGGCCGGGGACCCTCCCCCGGCGTCGTCGGGGGCGATCTCGGCCTCGGCGACCCAGAACTCCTGGACGTCCTCGTAGAGGTTGACCGTGCTCTTGGAGAGCACGCGCCGATCAGCGGTGTAGGTGTCGACGAGGCGGCGGATGTGCGCGACATCGCCGGTGCGGGCGCGCCGCACCTGTACATGACGAACGGGCATAACCGGTCCAGACTATGCCCCTGGGGTCCCGCGCGGATCACCGGCTCGCTCGCGGCCGGTGAACGCGGGCCCCCGAGGACATCGGGCCGGCATGCCCGTGGTCGGTCCCCGGCCGCGCCGGGGAGGAGGGTGCGTTCGTCCGTCAGATCAGCTGGCGCCGGGCGGCCCAGACGACCGCCTCGATCGGGGTGTTGACCCCGAGCACGTCGCAGATGTTGCGAATGCGCCGGCGCAGCGTACGGGCGCTGAGCTCCAGGTGCCGGGCGGCGACCTCGGTGGTGACACCGGTCGCGATCTCGGCGAGGAGCTCGATCTCTTCGTGACTCAGTTCGACCGGCGCGTACGGACCGACGCCGACTTCGCGCGGGCGGCTCTGCAGGGGGACCACGTTCTCACGGTGCTCCCGTGCCTGCGGCACGCCCTGGTCCTCAACGGTACGTCGTACGAGTGTGGCCTGTTCCACTCCGTCCTCCCTCATCCATGTGAGTGCGGAACATCGACTCGTCACCTGGTGAGATGCGAGTGCGTCGGGAGGGGTTCCGACGCACGGCCCCGTGGTGCGAACTCCTCACGGCCGACCCTCTGGCACAGGGACGGGGGAGACGTTCGGGCACGGGTCGCACGACCCTTGGAGCGTTGCGGCCTGGGACGGACAGACCGCACCGGTGGGTGCTTGCGAGTGCGCGAGGGGGGACCGGGGCTCCCGGCGCTCCTGACACACTCCGCGTTACTCGATCCACTTCGGCGAACACGCGGGACTCGGCCCGCTCTCAGCACGCTAGGCGGAGGAGCAGATACCGTCAAGGCCAGATAAATCACCCTGAGTGACAAGTCCGGAGCAATACGTCGCACCGTCACGGAAAGGGAAATTCTTTTTCCGCACTGACCTGCGGAAACGGTCACCGTCCGTACAGGCCCGGGCGACGGCCCCCGACAGGGGAAAATCTTCGCCGCGCCGACGCCCTCCGCGGGCCCGCCGCCGGGGCCCCGCCGTCCGCCTCCGGCCCCCGGGTTCGCCACCTGCGCCGGGAACGGCGGCGGGGGTGGTGGCGCGGTGCCCGGGCACCGCGCCACCACCCCCGCTTTCGGACATCCGCCTACCGGGATAAGGGCCCGGCAAATGGGACGCCAAGGAAATCAGGCGTCGTTCCCCTCGGGCTTCACGATGGGGAAAAGGACAGTTTCCCGAATGTTCTTGCCGGTGAAGGCCATCAGGAGCCGGTCGATGCCCACGCCCACGCCGCCGGTCGGCGGCATGCCGTACTCCAGGGCCCGCAGGAAGTCCTCGTCGAGCTGCATCGCCTCCGGGTCGCCGTCGGCGGCCATCAGCGACTGCTCCGTGAGGCGGCGGCGCTGCTCGACCGGGTCGACCAGCTCCGAGTAGCCCGTGCCCAGCTCCATGCCGAAGCCGATGAGGTCCCACTTCTCGGTGAGCAGCGGGTCCTCGCGGTGCTGGCGGGTGAGCGGGCTCGTCTCCAGCGGGAAGTCTCGCACGAACGTGGGCTGGACGAGCGTGTGCTCCACCAGCTCCTCGAAGACGTGCTCGACCAGCTTGCCCTGGCCCCAGGCCGGGTCGTACTCCACGCCCCTGGCCTCGGCCAGGCGGCGGACCTCCTCGACCGGGGTGCGCGGGTCGACCTCGGCGCCCAGCGCCCCGGAGACCGCTCCGTACAGGGTGACCTGCGGCCACTCCCCGCCCAGGTCGTACTCCACCCCGTCGCGCTCGACCACCGTGGTGCCGAACGCGGCGCGGGCCGCGTCCTGGATCAGGGAGCGGGTGACGTCCGCCATGACGTTGTAGTCGGCGTACGCCTGGTAGAACTCCAGCATCGTGAACTCGGGGTTGTGCGTGGAGTCCGCGCCCTCGTTCCGGAAGTTCCGGTTGATCTCGAAGACCTTCTCCAGGCCGCCCACGACCAGCCGCTTCAGCGACAGCTCCGGGGCGATCCGCAGGTAGAGGTCCAGGTCGTAGGCGTTGATGTGGGTGGTGAAGGGCCGCGCCGTGGCACCGCCGTGCACCCGCATCAGCATCGGGGTCTCGACCTCGATGTAGTCGCGCGCGGTGAGCCCGTCCCGGATCGCGCGGATGGCGGCCGAGCGGCGGCGCACCATCTCGCGGGACTCGGGGTTGACGATGAGGTCGACGTAGCGCTGCCGGACCCGGGCCTCGGGGTCGGTGAGGCCCTTGTGCTTCTCCGGGAGCGGGCGCAGGCACTTGGCCGTGAGCGTCCAGCTGCGCACCATGATCGACAGCTCGCCGCGGCGGGAGGTGATGACCTCGCCCTCCACGCCCACGTGGTCGCCCAGGTCGACGTCGGCCTTCCAGGCGTCCAGGCGCTCCTGGCCGACCTGGTCCAGCGACAGCATGATCTGGAGGTCGCCGGTCTCGTCGCGCAGGGTGGCGAAGCACAGCTTGCCGCCGGTGCGGTACAGCATCACGCGGCCCGCGATGGCGACGTCCACCCCGGTGCGGGTGTCCGGCGGCAGGTCGGCGTGTTTGTCACGCACGGCGCCGATCGACGTGGAGCGCTCGAAGAGCACGGGGAAGGGGTCGATCCCCTCCGCGCGCAGGCGGTCCAGTTTCTGGCGCCGAACTCTCATCTGTTCGGGCAGGTCGTCGTAGGTGTCGTCGTGCGTGTGGTTCACAGAGGCGATCCTACCGGCGCGGAAGGTCTGGACCGGCCTTCCCGCAGGGTGCCGGAAGCGGCCACAGGGATGAAATCAGTCCCTTCGGTCACTACGATCACACTGCCGTGACCAGCCGACCGGCAGGCACTTCTCGAGAGATGGAAGATATCCGTGGCCGTTGAAGGAAGCACGAAGGCCGTCGTCACGGCCCTCGTGGCGAACATGGGGATCGCCGCGACGAAGTTCGGCGCCTACCTCCTGACCGGGTCGGCGGCGATGCTCGCCGAGTCCATCCACTCGGTCGCGGACTCCAGCAACCAGGGGCTGCTGCTCCTGGGCGGCAAGCGCGCCCGGCGCGCCGCCACCAAGGAGCACCCGTTCGGCTACGGGCGCGAGCGCTACATCTACTCCTTCATCGTGGCGATCGTCCTGTTCAGCGTGGGCGGCCTGTACGCGCTCTACGAGGCCTGGCACAAGATCTCCCACCCCGAGCCGATCACCCGGTGGCAGTGGGTGCCGATCGTCGTGCTGGTGGTGGCGCTCATCCTGGAGTCCTTCGCCATGCGCACGGCCATCAAGGAGTCGAACGCGGTGCGCGGCAAGGCGACCTGGGTGCAGTTCGTGCGCCGGGCCAAGTCGCCGGAGCTGCCGGTCATCCTCCTGGAGGACGCCGGCGCCCTGCTCGGCCTGGTGTTCGCGCTGATCGGCGTGAGTCTGACCCTGGTCACCGGCAACGGCATCTGGGACGGCCTGGGCACCGCGGCCATCGGCATCCTGCTGGTGGCGATCGCCATCGTGCTGGCCGTCGAGATGAAGAGCCTGCTCATCGGCGAGTCCGCCACCGACGAGCACGTGCGCGAGATCGAGAGGGCGATCACCTCCGTGGAGGACGTCGACCGCCTCATCCACATGAAGACGCAGCACGTCGGCCCGGAGGAGCTGCTGGTGGCGGCCAAGGTCGCGGTGGACGCCCAGGACGACGCCGCGCGGATCGCACGGGCGATCAACGAGGCGGAGGCGCGCATCCGCGCGGCCGTGCCGATCGCCCGGATGATCTACATCGAGCCGGACCTGGACCGCGCCGCGGCGGCGGGGGCCTCCGCGGAGGACGCCGACCGCGTGTGACACCGGCCTGCGGCCGGCGGCGGCGCCCGGAGAGCGCCGCCGTCGGCCGCCCGCCTTTTCCGGGCCCGCGGCTCCGACCGCCCGGCCGGCTCCTCAGCCCGTGTTGCGCTCGAACACCAGGCGCAGGCCGATGAGGGTCAGCCAGGGCTCGTGGACGTCGACCGTCTCGCACTCCCCCACCACCGTCGAGGCCAGGCCCCCGGTGGCCACGACCGTGACGTCGTCGGGGTTGTCGGTGAGCTCGGCGACCATCCGGTCGACGATCCCGTCCACCTGGCCCGCGAACCCGAAGACGATGCCCGAGCGCAGCGCCTCCGTGGTGTTCTTGGCGATCGCGGCGCGGGGCCGCACGATCTCCACCATGTGCAGCTGGGCGCCGCGCCGGGACAGGGCGTCCACCGAGATGTCGATGCCCGGGGCGATGGCGCCGCCCACGTACTCGCCCTTGGTGCTGACCGCGTCGAACGTCGTGGCGGTGCCGAAGTCGACCACCACGGCCGGGCCGCCGTAGAGGTGGTCGGCGGCCAGCGCGTTGATGATGCGGTCGCTGCCGACCTCCTTGGGGTTGTCCATCCGGATCGGCACGCCCGTCTTGACGCCCGGCTCGACGATCACCGCGGCGACGCCGTCGAAGTGGCGGCGGAACATGTCGCGCATCTCGTGCTGCACCGAGGGGACCGAGCAGCACAGGGCCAGCCCGTCGATGTCGTCCACCCCGCCGTGTGCGCTCCCCTCCAGGAGCCCGCGCAGCACCACCGACCACTCGTCGGCGGTGCGCCGGGTGTCGGTCCCCACTCTCCAGTGTTCGAGCAGGTCCTCCCCCTCGAAGAGACCGAAGACCGTCTCGGAGTTACCGACGTCGATCGCCAGCAGCATGGACCCTCATCCTGGTCGAAGTGTCTTTTCTGGGAATCCTCTCCCAATCCCGGCCTTCACGGGAAGTCGGACGGCGGATCCGTTCACAGCAGATCGAGGGCGATGTCCAGGGCGGGGCTGGAGTGGGTGAGGGCGCCGACGGCGAGGAGGTCCACCCCCGTCCCGGCGACGTCGGCGGCGACGTCCAGGGTCAGGCCGCCCGAGGACTCCAGGCGGGCGCGCCCGGCCACCAGGGCGACGGCCTCGGCGAGCTCGGGGACGGTGAAGTTGTCGAGCAGGATCTCCTCGGCGCCCTCCGCCAGGGCCTCCTCGATCTGGTCGATCCGGTCGACCTCGACCTCCAGGGGGATCCCCGGGAAGCGCTCGCGCACGGCGCGGACGGCGGCGCCCACACCGCCCGCGGCGACCACGTGGTTGTCCTTGATGAGCCCGGCGTCGCTGAGGCAGTAGCGGTGGTTGACCCCGCCGCCGCAGCGCACGGCGTACTTCTCCAGGGCGCGCAGCCCGCCGTGGGTCTTGCGGCTGTCGCGGACGCGGGCGCCGGTCCCGGCGACGGCGTCCACCCAGGCGCGGGTGGCGGTGGCGATCCCGGACAGGTGGGTGAGCAGGTTGAGAGCGGTGCGCTCGGCGGTGAGCAGGTCGCGGGTGCGGGCGGTGACGGCCATGAGGATGTCGCCCCGCTTGACGGAGTCGCCGTCGGACGCCTGCCGGGTGACCTCCAGGGCGCCGTCGGAGACCAGCCAGAACACCAGCTCCGCCAGCGGCAGGCCGCAGACGGTCCCGTCGGCGCGGGCCACCACGTGGGCGGTGCGGACCTGGTCGGCGGGGATGGTGGCGACGGAGGTGACGTCGACCCCGGCCCCGCCGGTGAGGTCCTCGGCCAGGGCCCGGCGGACCAGGTCCACGTGCGCCTGGTGGGGCGCGGTCCAGGGGAGCGTGAACTCGGCGCGGGCGTCCGGCCCGGGGGCGTCCCCGGCGAGGGGGAACGCGATGGCGTCGAGCTCGGCGGTGAGCCCGGGCGGCAGCGAGGGGGTCCAGGGTTCGTCGGTGGCCACGGGTGTGTCCCCTTCCAGTCGGACGATCACCGGGCGGACCCGCCACTGCGGGCGGGGGCCGGCGTGGTCGGCGCGTTGATGGGAGCCGCGGCTCTCGGTGCGGTGGGCCGCGGCGGCGGCCACGAGGCGGGCCACCGTGAGCAGGTCGGCGGCCTCCCAGGAGGCCGTGTCGGGGGTGACCGGGGCGGCGGAGCCCGTGAGGGCGTCCAGCTCGGCGACCAGCGTCGCCAGGCCCTCGCCGGTGCGCAGCACCCCGGCGTGGCGCGACATCAGGGAGCGGATCCGGGCGACGACGGCCGGGTCGGGCAGGGCGGTCACCCGCGGGGCGGAAACGCCCCCGGTCGGCAGCGGTCCGCGCTCGGCGGCCAGCCGGGCGGCGATGCGCTCGGCGAACACCAGGCCCTCCAGCAGCGAGTTGGAGGCGAGCCGGTTGGCGCCGTGGACGCCGGTGCGGGCGACCTCGCCCACCGCCCACAGGCCGGGGACCCCGGTGCGGCCGTCGATGTCCACCTCCACGCCGCCGGAGGCGTAGTGGGCGGCCGGGGCGACGGGGATCGGCTCGGCCAGCGGGTCGATGCCGTTCTCACGGCAGGACGCCAGGATGGTCGGGAAGCGGCTCTCCCAGACGGCCGCGCCGAAGTGGCGGGTCTCCAGGTACACGTGGTCGACGCCCTGCTCCGCCATCGTCCTGGCGATGGTGCGGGCGACCACGTCCCGGGGGGCCAGGTCGGCGAGCTCGTGGACGCCCTCCATGATCCGGTTCCCCTCCGCGTCCACCAGGTAGGCGCCCTCACCGCGCAGCGCCTCCGAGACCAGGGGCTGGCGGCCGCGGGCCTGGGCGCCGAGCCAGAGCACCGTCGGGTGGAACTGGATGAACTCCAGGTCGCGCAGGCGGGCCCCGGCCCGGGCGGCCAGGGCGAGCCCGTCGCCGGTGGAGACCGGCGGGTTGGTGGTGGCGGCGAAGATCTGGCCGAGCCCGCCGGTGGCCAGCACCACGGCCGGGGCGAGGGCGGCGCCGACCCCGTCGCGGCTGCCCTCCCCCATGACGTGCAGGGAGACGCCGCAGACCGCACCGGTGCCGGGATCGCGCAGGGCGTCCAGCGCCACCGCGTGCTCGATGATCTCGATGCGCTCCTCGGCCAGCACGGCCTCGACCAGGGCGCGCTGGATCTCCGCCCCGGTGGCGTCGCCCCCGGCGTGGGCGACCCGGTCGGCGCGGTGGCCGCCCTCCCGGGTCAGGGAGAGGCCGCCGTCGGCGTCGCGGTCGAACTCGGCTCCCAGGGCGATGAGGCGGCGCAGCGCCTCGGGACCCTCGGCGGCCAGGACGTGGACGGCGTAGGGGTCCGACAGCCCGGCCCCGGCCAGGTGGGTGTCGACCATGTGGGCGACCGGGTCGTCCCCGGGGGCCACGGCCGCGGCGATGCCGCCCTGGGCGTAGGCGGTGGAGCCGGTGGAGATCCGGTCCTTGGTCACGAGCACGACGCGCCCGGCCCCGGCGCGGCCCAGGTAGCCGAGCGCGGTGCTCAGGCCCGCGATGCCGGAGCCGACGATGACGACGTCGGCGGTGACGGTCCAGCCCGGCGCGGGTGCGTCGAGCCGGGTCGGGGTGGCTGTGCTCATGGGATCTTCTTCCGGGGAGGGCGCGGTGACGCGGGACCGGTGGTCTAGAAGCGGATCGACGTGTTGTCGATCAGGCGGGTGGTGCCGACCCGGGCGGCCAGCGCCAGCACCGCGTCACCGCGGTGGTCGTCGGCGACCTCGGCGAAGGTGGACGGGTCGATGAGGGCCAGGTAGTCGGGTTCGACCGGCGGCTCGCCCGCGGCCGCCTCCTCCAGCACCGCGGCCGCCGCGGCCGGGCCGCGGCGGCCCCCGCCCGGCGGCGCCGCGGGCCGCTTCCAGGGAGCGCGACAGCGCCAGGGCGGCGGTGCGCTCGGCGGCGGAGAGGTAGACGTTGCGGCTGGAGGAGGCCAGGCCGTCGGGGTCGCGCAGGATGGGCGCGCCCACGATCTCCACCGGGAAGTCGAGGTCGGCGACCATGCGGCGGATGAGCGCGATCTGCTGGGCGTCCTTCTCCCCGAAGACCGCCAGGTCGGGCCGGACCAGGTGGAACAGCTTGCCGACCACCGTGAGGACGCCGGTGAAGTGGCCGGGCCGGGAGGCACCCTCCAGCCGCTCCCCCATCGCCCCCGCCTCGATGGTGACCATGGGCCGGCCGGCCGGGTACATGGTCCCGGTCTCCGGGGCGAAGACCACGTCCACGCCCTCCTGGGCGCACCGGGCGGTGTCGCCCTCCAGGTCGCGCGGGTAGCGGTCGAAGTCCTCGTTCGGGCCGAACTGGAGGGGGTTGACGAAGATGCTCACGACCACGGTGTCGGCCCGCTCCCGGGCGATCCGCATGAGGCTCTGGTGCCCCCCGTGCAGGGCGCCCATGGTGGGCACGAGGGCGGTGCGCCCGGCGTCGGCCAGGGCGCGGCGCAGCTCGTGGGGCGTGCGCACGACGAGCGGGGCGGAGCGGTCGGTGGATGAGGTCATGCGGGTTCCCCTGGGGTGTCCGTGACGTGTCGGTGGTGGTCCGGGTGCCGCGGCGGCGGGCGGGACGGTCAGCGGCGCAGTACGTCGAGGAGCGGTTCGGCCGCCTCGGGCTTGAGCATCCCGGCGTTGATGGCCAGGTCGGCGGTGAGCCGGGCCAGCTCGATGTAGGCGGCGGCGCTCTCGGGCGCGTGGGCGCGCAGCTGCTCGATGTGTCCGGCGACGGTCCCGGCGTCGCCGCGCAGGACCGGGCCGCTGAGGCCGTGGATGCCCAGTCTCAGGGCGTTGTCCAGGGAGGCGCTGAGCAGGGGGGCGATCATCCGGCCGGGGTCGGGTACCCCGGCGGCGGACAGCAGCGAGGCACTGTCGGCGACGAGGGTGACCAGGTGGTTAGCGCCCCCGGCCAGGGCCGCGTGGTAGAGGGTGCGCTTGTCCTCGGCGATCCAGACGGGTTCGGCGCCCATCTCGACCACCAGTGCCTCGGCGATGGGCCGCAGCGGGTCGGGGGCGGTGATCCCGAACGCGCAGTCGGCCAGCCTCTCGAGGTCCTCGTCGCGGCCGGTGAAGGCCATGGCCGGGTGCAGGGCCAGCGGCAGGGCGCCGGCGGCGGTGGCCGGGGCCAGCACCCCGTACCCGTGGGCCCCGCTGGCGTGGGCGAGGAGCTTGCCGCGCAGGTCGACGCCGGTGGCGGCCAGCCCCTCGGCGAGTTCGGCCAGGGCGTCGTCGGGGACCGTGAGCAGGACGAGGTCGGCGGCCTCGACCACGCGCGCGGGCTCCATCAGCCGCGCGGTGGGCAGGCGCTCGGCGGCGCGGGCCTTGGAGGCCTCGGAGACGGCCGCGGCGGCGACGACCCGGTGCCCGGCCAGGCCCAGCGCCCGGCCCAGGACCGAGCCGACGCGGCCGGGACCGATGACGCCGATCCGCAGCCGGGCCGGACGCCCCTGCGTGGTCTCCATGCCTGTGCCCCCTCGTCGTGAGTGCGTCCGGCCCTCCCCGGCCGTGACGCCTGAGCACACGATAGTCCTCCCCGCCGCCCCCTCCCGCGCGCCGCCCCTGGTCGAGGGCGCTTCCCGGAGGACGCGCGAGGGGGCGGGCCCCGTCGGGCCCGCCCCCCGGTCCACCGCCGCGGCGCCCCGCGCTCGGGGCGGCCGGGTCAGTCCTGGATGATCACCCCGGAGTTGAAGCAGGAGGCCAGGGACTGGCCGAGGACGGCGTTGGAGTTGCCGCAGCCCTGGTTCACGTTCTCGATGCCGTTGATGTAGGCGATGTTGCCGCTGACGTTGGAGCCGTGGCCGGAGGTCCAGGCCCCGCTCTGCGCCGCCGCCGGTACCGCGGAGAGGAGGATCCCGGCGGAGGAGGCCAGGACCAGTGCACCGGTGGCGAGCGTCTTCTTCAGCACTACGCGTTCTCCTTGTCGTGTCCGGGTCGGGGGGACCGCCCGGGCTCGTCGCTGGCGCCGTGTCGGCACCGGTGCTGAAACTACCCGTGGACCCCGCGTTTTCGACCCCTCTGAACTGGGATCATCACGAAGAATTCCTTTTGAGTGACGTTGCGTGATGGCTTTTCGGGGCAAAGGGCGGCCAAGCGGCGGCCCGAAGAAGCACGAAGCGTCACCATCGGCGGTGATTCAGCACGACGCCAATGCGCTTTACAGCCGATGGCCTATCCGGAGCACGGATTCGTGCGCGGCACGGTCGGCCCCGGACGCGGAACACGACCGGCCCCGGACATGAAAAAGGAGCGCCGCTCCGTCGTCACGGAGCGGCGCCCGGGAAGTCCACTCGGCCCCGGATCCGCCGGGACGCCCCCGACGGGGACGTCTCCGGCCGGGACCCTCCCGGCCGTCAGGGCCGGAACGCGGTCGTCCTTAGTTCTTGACGGTGGCGCCGGAGTCCACGCAGTTGGCGCCGGCCACGCCGAGGATGGCGATCGCGTTGCCGCAGACGTTGATCGGAACGTCCAGGTCGGCCACCAGCTGGTTGCCGCCGAGGATGCTTCCGTTGCCGGAGGTGAAGACGTTGCTGTTGGCCATGGCCGGAGCGCCCGTGAACAGAACGCCCGCGGCGGCGGCGACGATGGCACTGGCGGCGAAAGCCTTCTTCAGCATGTGTTTCTCCCGTTCGGACCGAACGGCGGGGGCGCCGATCGGTCGATAACGTTGACCATGTGTACAACCGAGAACACTCAACGTGTTCGGTCACCATTTAGCCATACTCGGCGGCCGCCAGAGGCCAGAACACGCGAGCTTTTTGCAGCCTTGACCTGGAGGTATCACCCATCGTGAGCACCCATGTCGGACATGAGAGCCATTAGCGGCAGCAATTTGCGCCTTCGATGTGCCGCACGTCACATCACTCTCCCCCGGAGTCCTCCGCGCGTGTCATGGTCGCCCGCGTCGCCCAGCGCTCGGGGCCCGCCGCCGGGACCCGCGCCCGCCTCCCCAGGTCGACCATCTCGTCCAGCAGGCGGCGGGCCTCGGCCGCCTCCCTGTTCTGGGCCCGCGCCCGGACCGGTCCCGGCGGGACGCCCACGCCGAACGCCACCCGGCCGGTGAACCGGGACAGCGGGCCGGCGGTCAGCCGCAGGGACTGCACCCGCTCCATCGGCACGACCTCCGTCACCCGGCAGAACAGCCCCGAGACGGTCACGAACAGGTGCGCGTCCACGCCCACCAGGGACCGCGAGCCCTTCCGGCCCGGGACCAGCGGCACGTACGCCACCTCGCTCTCCGGGAACAGCTCGTTGACCAGCGCGTAGGCCCGCCGCCGGGGCGCCACCGGGAGCAGCGCCGCCGAGTCGGCCTGGCGGGCCCCCGCGTACCCGGCCACCGTCGCCTCGACGCGGGCCACTCCCAGCGCCCGCCACAGCAGCGGCTCCACCACCCGCACGGCCTGGACCCGGCCCGGGGGGACCGTCTGCATGCGCCGCTGGAACATCCCGTAGCGGAGCCGCAGCCCGTCGGAGGAGACCGAGGCGTAGTAGTCGGTGTAGCGGGCCAGCGGTCCCCAGAACGACCGGATCAGCCCCAGCGTGAGCGGCACCAGCGCCCCCAGCACCCCGGGCTCGCGGAACATCACTCCGGCGGTGACCGTCGCGGCCAGGCCCAGGGAGGCCAGCAGCACCGGGACCCGGAAGGTGAGCGCGCCCAGCAGGAGCAGGAACGGCAGCCGGTAGAAGGGCCACTCCGGCGCCTCCGGCGAGCGGCCGGACAGCCCGGCGGCGTGCGCCAGGACCGCGACGCGCATCTTCTCGGCGGTCCCGTGGCGCAGGTAGCGCAGGCGGACCGCGCTGTTGTCGCCGCCGGCCAGCTCGATGCGCAGTTCGGCCAGGCCGAACACCTGGCCCAGCAGCGGCCGGACCACGTCGACCGCCTGGAGCCTGCTCAGCGGGATCTCCCGGGAGCCGCGCATCACCAGTCCGCTGTGCACCACCAGGTGGTCCTCGCGCAGCCCGAAGCTGCCGTACCACCAGGAGGGCAGCGTGTAGGCGAGCGCGCCGAACAGGACCGCGATGGTCAGCATGACCACCCACGCGTACCCGAAGATCGTGAGGATGGGGCCGGCCAGCGCCACGAAGGCCAGGGTCACCGCGAGGACGCGGATCGGCACCATCGACCAGTGCGCCCGGTACACGCCCGTGGTGACGTCCTCCTCCCGGCGCCGGGGCGGGGCCGGGGGCTGGCGCTGCCACACCGTGGGCGGCAGCATCACCGGCGGCCCGTACCCCGGCGGCCCCGAGCCGGCCGGCCCGGGCCCCTGCGGCACCGGCCACTGCGACACGGGCCCCTGCGGCACGGGCGGGTGCGCGGGACGGGGCGGTCCGGGCGGGTGCGGGTGCCCCGGGGGCGCCGACCGCTGCGGCGGCCCCGGCGGTGCCTGGGGCGGCCGCTGCGGCACGGGCTGCGGAGCCCGCGGCGGGTCCTGCGGCGCCGGCGGCGGCCCCTGGGGGCGGGGAGAGTCGGGACGGTCGGGTTCGTGCATCTACAACCCCGTGGAGAACGTCTCGCTGCGGGACGCCAGCCGGTCGCGCAGACCCACGGCCTCCGCCAACGGCAGGCCGACCACGCGCGTGTCGGCGGTGCTGGCGGCGGTGCGGACCCGCACCGTGGCGATGCCCAGCGCCTGTTCGAGCAGGTCGGCGGTGGTGTCCACCACCTGCATGCGCCCGTAGGGCACGACCACCAGCTGGCGGACGAACACCCCGTACGTCAGGTACAGCTCCGTCGCCCCCTCGACGTACCCCCAGGAGCCCTGGAAACGGCCGGCCAGCACCCAGCCCGCGCCGAGCACGGCCAGGGCCGCGACCGCCCAGACGGCGGCCCAGACCCGGTCCGCCCACAGGAACAGGAGCAGCACCCCGATCAGCCCGGACCCCAGGCACAGGGCGCCCACCACCAGACGGCGGTACCAGGCCAGGGCCGGGGACACCCGGAGCCACTCGGTGCCCTCGGGCGCGGCGAAGGCCGCGTCGAGCGGGCGCTCCGGCACGGGGGGCGGCGGGTCGGTCGGTGTCGGTTCGCTGGTGTCCACGGGCCCAGTCAACCATTTGCCGCCGCTCCCCGTCCGGAGGCGGTCCGGGATCGGTCAGGCCGTCCCGGGGCGGTCGTCGTCGCGGTCCTCGTCCCCGGGCACCCGGCAGGCGTACTCCAGGTACAGGGCGGCGGCCGCCAGCACGCCCGCGGCCAGCGCCGTTCCCAGGGCGGTGAGGAACACCTCCCGGTGCACCGGCAGCCCCAGGTTGTCCACGACCGTCAGCGCCACCCCGAGGCAGAAGCCGCCGAACAGCGCGGCGGCCAGCACGCTCGCCTTGGCCAGGGCGACCAGGCGGGCGGCGCTGAGCGGCGGGATCGGCTCGGTGCCGGGCGCCCGGCGGATCCGGCGCCGTGTCCGCCCGGCGGTGAACGCCTCGGCGAAGGCGAGCAGCAGCAGCGTGGGGATCGCCGTCCACGGCATGGGCGGCAGTCCGGGCAGCGCCGTCCCGAACAGCGCCCCCAGCAGCAGGCCGACGACCCCGAGCAGCAGCGGCGTGCGCCACCCGGTGGGGTGCAGGCGCCGCTCGTCGTCCTCCTCGTCGGTCATCGGGTCCCCCCGGGCGGGAACAGCCGCAGGTCGTCGCGTCGGCGGAGCTTCTGCTCGCCCCCGGTGTCCGCGGCCTCCACCGCGGCCAGCAGGTCGGCGAGCGGTCCGCGCCCGGGCAGCTCCGCGCCGGGGTCGGCGTCCAGCCACGGGCGCAGCACGAACGCCCGCAGGTGGGCGCGCGGGTGCGGCAGCGTCAGGACGGGGTCGTCGGAGCGCACGTCGCCGAAGGCGATGACGTCCACGTCCAGGGTGCGCGGGCCCCAGCGGACCTCGCGCACCCGGTCGAAGGCGCGCTCGGCGGCCTGCGCGCGCTCCAGCAGCTCCCCGGGCGTGCCGTCGGTCTCGACGACCACCACGGCGTTGAGGTAGGCGCCCTGTTCGGGGCCGCCCACCGGGGCGGTCTCGTACACCGGGGACAGCGCGACCGGGGCGGGCGCGCCCGCCCCGGTCAGCAGGTGCTCCACCCCGCCGCGCAGGGTCGCCCACCGGTCGCCGAGGTTGGACCCCAGGGCCAGGACGGCACGTGTCACCGCGCGGCACCCCCCGCCCCGGGCACGGCGCCGCGCACCACGGTCACGGACACGTCCGCGAACTCGTGCTCGATCGGCGCCGACGGCTTGTGCACGGTCAGTTCGACCCCGCGCACCCGCGGGTCGGCCGTGCACTCGGCGGCCAGCCGCTCGGCGAGGGTCTCGATCAGGTCCACCGGCTCCCCCGTGACGATCGCGACCAGCCGGTCGGCGAGCAGTCCGTAGTGGACGGTGTCGGCCACGTCGTCGGAGGCGGCGGCGGGCGCCAGGTCCAGGTACAGGACGGCGTCCACCACGAAGTCCTGGCCCTCGCGGCGCTCGAAGTCGAACACGCCGTGGTGGCCGCGGGCCCGCAGGCCCCGCAGGGCGATGCGGTCGGTCATTCCTCCCCGCCCTCGTCCTCGTCGTCGCCCATGAGCACCGGCGAGGCGTGGTGGGACCACAGCCGCCACCCCTGCGCGGTGTCGACGAACAGGTTGGTCGTGACGACCTGGCCCCCGGCGATGAACCCGGGGTTGCCGTCCTCGGCGGTGAGCACGTTCTCCTCGCACGTCACCATCGCGATGTCGCCGCCCACCCCGATGTGGGTCTCGGTGAGGACGTACTGGATGTAGGTGACGTTGGCCATGATCAGGGACCAGGCCCGCATGATCTCGGTGCGGCCGCGCAGCAGCGGCCACCCGGGGTTGACGCACACCAGGTCGGGGGCCTCGTGCTCCTCGGCCCACACACTGCGCATCAGGTCGATGTCGCCGTTCTCGATGGCGCTGTAGAACTGCGCGTTGGCCTCGGCCACGCGCTCCATGACCTCCTGGCGGGACCTCACCGGCGGCCCCGACCCGTGCCGTCGGCGTCCTCGAAGCGCCCCTCGACGAGGGCCTTCCCGCCGTCGGACCAGGCGGCGGCCACCCGGACCGCGTCGGCGCTGGCGCGCACGTCGTGCACCCGCACCGCCCAGGCGCCCCGGTCGGCCGACAGGGTGGTCAGGGCGGCGGTGGCGGCGTCGCATTCGAGGAAGGGCCGCTCCTCCCCCTTGGGCTCGCTCAGCAGCCGGCTCAGGAAGCGCTTGCGCGACCCCGCCACCAGGACGGGGCGGCCCAGCTCGTGGAACCGGTCGAGATGCCTCAGGAGCGCCCAGTTGTGGGCCTGCTCGGGTCGTTTGGAGAATCCGAGTCCCGGGTCGAGGACGATCTGCCCCGGGTCGACGCCTGCACTGATCATGGCCTCCATACGGTCGCGGAGCTCATCGATGACCTCCTGGACGACATCCGTGTACACGGCACGGCTCTGCATGTCATGACTATGCCCGCGCCAGTGCATCAACACGTAGGAGACACCGGAAGCGGCCACGAGCCGCGCCATGGCCGGGTCGGCCAGCCCGCCGCTGACGTCGTTGACCAGGACGGCGCCGGCCTCCACGGCCCGCTCGGCGACCTCGGCCCGCATGGTGTCCACGCTGACGGCCACTCCGCGCGCGGCGAGGGCCCTGACCACCGGTTCGACCCGGCGCAGCTCCTCCTCGGCCGGAACGCGCTGGGCGCCCGGGCGGGTCGACTCGCCGCCGACGTCGATGATGTCGGCGCCCTCGTCCACCAGCCGCAGGCCGTGCTCGACCGCCCGCTCGGGGTCGAACCAGGCTCCGCCGTCGGAGAAGGAATCGGGGGTGACGTTCACTACCCCCATGACCAGGCACCGCCCGCGATCGGGCAGGCCCGGAAGTGTGTATTTCGGCCCCATGGGGGTCACCTTACGCGTAACCACAGGGGCCGGGGGCGCACGCCCCCGGCCCCTGTCCGGATGTTCTCCACGTCACCCGCCGGCGGTCAGCGGCGGTCCAGGATGAGGCTCATCGCCTCCGAGCGGGTGCGGTCGCTGCTGCGGAAGATCCCGCGCACCGCCGAGGTGACGGTCTGGGCCCCGGGCTTGCGCACCCCGCGCATCGTCATGCACAGGTGCTCGGCCTCCACGACCACGATCACGCCCCGCGGGTTGAGGTGCTCCATGATGGCGTCGGCCACCTGGCCGGTGAGCCGCTCCTGCACCTGGGGGCGGCGCGCGAAGACGTCGACCAGGCGGGCGAGCTTGCTCAGGCCGGTGATGCGGCCGTCGGAGCCGGGGATGTACCCGACGTGCGCCACCCCGTAGAACGGCACCAGGTGGTGCTCGCAGGTGGAGTACAGCTCGATGTCCTTGACCAGGACCATCTCCTCGTGCCCGGCCTCGAACACGGTGGTGAGCACCTCGTCGGGCTTCTGCCCGAGTCCGGCGAACTGCTCCTCGTAGGCGCGGGCGACCCGCTCCGGCGTCTTGAGCAGGCCGTCGCGGTCGGGGTCCTCGCCGATGGCGATGAGGATCTCGCGGACGGCGCGCTCGATGCGCTCGCGGTCCACGGGTCTGGGCTGGTCCGGCTCGATCACGCCTCGTCCCCTTCTCCGGGGGCGGACGCCCCGTTCCCGACACCGTGGCCGGTGACCTCGTGCAGTGCGGTGCCCGGTTCGGAGCCGTTGGCCTCGGCACCGTTGAGCATGGCCAGCTCCTTCTTGGAGTGCACCGGGGGCCGGTCGGAGGGCTGGCGCTTGCCGTAGCCGGTGTAGGAGCCGCGGGCCGGGCGCTTGTTCACCGGCGCGAAGATCTCCAGCACCTGCTCGCGGGAGAGCGTCTCCTTCTCCAGCAGGGCCACGACCAGGTCGTCGAGGACGTCCCGGTACTCGACCAGGACCTCGTAGGCCTCGTCGTGCGCGGACTCGATGAGGCGGCGCACCTCCTCGTCGATGATGGAGGCGATCTCCTCGGAGTACTCGCGCGAGTGCGCCATCTCCCGGCCCAGGAACGGCTCGTTGCTCGACGACCCGAACTTGCGGGCGCCCAGGCGCTCGCTCATGCCGTACTCGGTGACCATGTTGCGGGCCAGGCTGGTGGCCTTGTCGATGTCGTCGCTCGCGCCCGTGGTGGGCTCGTGGAAGACCAGCTCCTCGGCGGCGCGGCCGCCCAGCATCATGGCGAGCCGGTCCATCATCTGCGAGCGCGAGGTGAGGAACTTGTCCTCGGTCGGCACCGACATGGTGTAGCCCAGGGCGCGGCCGCGGGGCAGGATCGTGATCTTGTGCACCGGGTCGGCGTTGGCCTGCGCGTGGCCCACCAGGGCGTGGCCGCCCTCGTGGTAGGCGATGATCTTCTTCTCGCGCTCGGACATGACCCGGCTCTTGCGCTCGGGTCCGGCCATGACGCGCTCGATGGCCTCCTCCAGCACCGCGTGGGTGATGGTCTCCCGGCCCGCGCGTGCCGACAGCAGGGCGCCCTCGTTGATGACGTTGGCCAGGTCGGCGCCGGTCATCCCGGCGGTCTGCCGGGCGATGGTGTCGAAGTCGACGTCCTCGGCCATCGGCTTGCCCTTGGAGTGGACCTTGAGGATGTCGCGGCGGCCGTCCATGTCGGGGCGGTCCACGACGATCTGCCGGTCGAAGCGGCCCGGGCGCAGCAGCGCCGGGTCCAGGATGTCGGGCCGGTTGGTGGCCGCGATGAGGATGACCCCGCCCTTGACGTCGAAGCCGTCCATCTCGACCAGCATCTGGTTGAGGGTCTGCTCGCGCTCGTCGTGGCCGCCGCCCATGCCGGCGCCGCGGTGGCGGCCGACGGCGTCGATCTCGTCGATGAAGATGATCGCGGGGGCGTTGGCCTTGGCCTGCTCGAACAGGTCGCGCACGCGCGAGGCGCCCACACCGACGAACATCTCGACGAAGTCCGAGCCGGAGATGGAGTAGAACGGCACCCCGGCCTCGCCCGCGACGGCGCGGGCCAGCAGGGTCTTGCCGGTGCCGGGCGGGCCGAACAGCAGCACGCCCTTGGGGATCTTGGCGCCCATCGCCTGGAACTTGGCCGGGTTCTGGAGGAACTCCTTGATCTCCTGGAGCTCCTCGATGGCCTCGTCCGCCCCGGCGACGTCGGAGAAGGTGTTCTTGGGCGTGTCCTTGGTGATGAGCTTGGCCTTGGACTTGCCGAAGTTCATCACGCGGGAGCCGCCGCCCTGCATCTGGCTGAAGACGAACCAGAAGATGGCGACGATGAGCAGGATCGGCAGGAAGCTGAAGAGCGCCGTGGTCCACAGCGGGGTCGTGGCGACCGAGACCTCGTAGCCCTGGAGCTCGGTGCCCTCCTCGTCCAGCGAGGCCTGGAGCATGTCGGCGAGCTGCAGGCCCTGGCCGGCCACCCAGTAGGCCTCGAGGATCTCGTCGTCGGTCGTGGTCAGCACGATGCGCTGGTCACGGTCGATGATCTCGGCGTTGTCCACCTCGTTGCGCTCGATGAGCTGGTGGACGGTCGAGATGTCGGTCTCTTCGGGCTGCGGTTCCCCGCCCAGGTCGAAGACGTTGAAGACGAGGAGGAGCATGGCGAGAACGGCCAGTATCCATATCCACGGGCCGCGGAAAAAGCGCTTCAGATTCATGTGAGCGGAACCCCGTCGGGTCCGTCCCTCCTGACCAGGCCGCCCGCACCGGAGGACTTTCCGAGGCAGGACCTCTTATCGGACACGTGCGTTCCCCGCGAGTACGCCGGGATCGAAATCGACGGTACACCCGTCGGACGGGCGCACCCCTTCCGGATGCGCCGGGGCGGGGGCCCGTCATGAGAGCAACGATCGCGCCCCCGCCGCTTGTTCCCCGCTACTGCTCGTAGACGTGCGGGGCGAGAGTGCCGATGAACGGCAGGTTGCGGTACTTCTCGGCGTAGTCGAGCCCGTAGCCGATGATGAACTCGTTGGGCAGGTCGAAGCCGATGTACTTGACGTCGAGGTCCACCTCGAAGGCCAGCGGCTTGCGGACCATGGTGCAGACCTCGACCGAGCGGGGCCCGCGCGACCGGAGGTTGCCCACCAGCCAGGACAGGGTCAGGCCGGAGTCGATGACGTCCTCGACGATGAGGACGTCGCGGTCCTTGATGTCGGTCTCCAGGTCCTTGAGGATGCGGACCACGCCGGAGGAGGTCGTCCCGGCCCCGTAGGAGGACACCGCCATCCAGTCCATGGAGACGGGCGTGTGCAGCACCCGGGCCAGGTCGGCCATCACCATGACGGCGCCCTTGAGGACCCCGACGATCAGGAGGTCCCTGCCCGCGTAGTCGGCGTCGATGCGTTCTCCGAGCTCGACCAGGCGCGCCTTGATCTCTTCCTCGGTGACCAGGACCTTCTCCAGGTCCCGGCCCATGTCCTTAGCGTCCACGCTCACTGTCCTCGCTGCTGGGTTCCCCGTTTGCGGCAACCAGGATAAACGTGCCGAACGTCCCGGGGGCGCCGACGGGCTGCCCCGGGGCCGGCCCCGGCCGGGCCGGAGCCCGGCACCGGGTGACACACCGGGCCGCCGACGGGTTCCGCCCGTCAGCGCTCGAAGCGGACGTGACCGGCGACACGCCGGGCCCGCACCCCGCCGGGCAGGTCGAGGTGCGCCTGGCCGCGCCAGGCGGTGACCAGCCGGTCGACCTCCCGCACGTGCCGGGCGGTGAGGGCGCCCGCCGGGCAGCCCGCGTCGATCGCGGCCCCGCGCAGGACGCGGGTCCGCAGCGCCTCGGGGGCGTCGGCCAGGACGGCCGCGGACAGGCCCTCCCCCGTCCGCGCCCGGGAGCGCAGCCCGTCGGCCAGGGAGTCCAGGGCGTCGGCGTCGGCGCGCAGCAGGGAGGCGGTGCGGGCCAGCGCCGCGGCGACGCCCGGGCCCAGGGTCCGCTCCAGGACGGGCAGGGTCTCGTGGCGCACCCGGGAGCGGGCGAACCGGGCGTCGGCGTTGTGGGGGTCCTCCCACGGGGCCAGCCCCATGGCGGCGCAGGCGGCGCGCACCGTGGCGCGGTCCAGGTCGAGCAGGGGGCGCAGGAGGTGGCCGTTGCGCGGGGCCATCCCGGCCAGGGAACGGGCGCCCGAGCCGCGGGCCAGGCCCAGCAGGACCGTCTCGGCCTGGTCGTCGAGGGTGTGGCCGAGCAGCACCACCGCGGGCCCGTGTTCGGCGGCGGCCTCGGCGAGCGCCGCGTGCCGGGCCGTCCGGGCGGCGCCCTCGGGCCCGCCCGGCCCGGTCACCTCGACCGCGCGGACCGACACCGGGTCCAGGCCCAGTCCGGACAGGACCGCGGCGACCTTCTCCGCGCGCTCGGCCGAACCCTCCTGGAGCCCGTGGTCGACGGTGACCGCCCCGGCCCGCAGTCCCAGCCGGGGCGCCTCGAAGGCGGCCGCCCCGGCCAGCGCCAGCGAGTCGGCCCCGCCGCTGCACGCCACCAGCGCCGCGGTGCCCGCGGGCAGCGGCGCCAGGGCCCGCCGGACCGCCGACCGGACGGCGGCCACGGCGGGGGGCGGACCGCTCATTCGGTGATGGCCGCCGGGCGCACCACCCGGTTCACCCAGGCGGAGGGGTCGCGGATCTCCGCGATGGTGGGCAGGGTCTCGCGCGAGGTCCACACCTTGTTGAACTCGGCCATGCCGACCTGGGCCACCGCCTCGCGGACGAACGCGGCGCCCTCCTCGTACTGGCGCATCTTCATGTCCATGCCGAGCAGCTGGCGCAGCAGCCGGTCCAGGGGGTTGACCGCCTCCCGCCGCTTCTGGAAGCGGGCGCGGATCCGCTCCACCGACGGCACGACGCCCGGCCCGACCGCGTCCATGACGTAGTCGCCGTGGCCCTCGGCCAGGCTCATCACGGCGGTGACCCGGTCCATGATCTCGATCTGCTCCGGCGTCTGGATGGCGGTGAGGAGGTTGCCCTCCCCGCCGCGCACCGCGTCCGCCACGGCCTCGCCCGCGGCGCGCAGCCGGGTGATGAGGTCGCCCGCGTCCATCTCCGTGGACAGCAGCAGCTCGCGCATCAGCTCCTGGACGTACCCCCGCAGCCACGGCGTGGCCGTGAACTGCATGCGGTGGGTCTCCTCGTGCAGGCACACCCACAGCCGGAAGTCGTGCGGGTCGACGTCGAGCTCGCGCTCGGTGTTGACGATGTTGGGGGCGACCAGGGTCAGCCGCCCGGTGGGCAGGGTGCCGTCGGGGTCCGGCGGCAGGAAGAGCTCGTACTGGCCCAGGACCTTCCCGGCCAGGTAGGCGAGCACCGCGCCGAGCTGCACCCCGGTGATCCGGGAGCCCACGGCGGAGGTGAGGGCGGCGGCCGCGCCGCCGCTGTTGAGGCGCTCGGCGCCCATCTGTTCGAGTACGGGTTCGATGACGGTGCGGAAACCGTCGACGTTGGCGCGGATCCAGCCCGGCCGGTCGACGATCACCGCCGGCCCGGTGGGCTCCAAGGGGTTCATGCCGGTGAAGTCGCGCACGTGCCCGGCGGCCACGGTGGAGAGCTCGCGCAACTGCGCGACGGCCTGTCGCGCGTCGGCGAGATCCACCTGCGGGCCCGGTCGGACGAGGCGGACACCGGTGTTGACGGCTACGTCCCAGTCGATCACAGTCACATTCGCAGCCTACCCACGCAGAGCCTTCCGGCACGGGGATCGGGGTTCCAATTCGGGGTAAGCCCCGGGTTCACCCCGAGCCGGGCCGAAAAGCGGCGCCCCCGGCGCCGCGGGGCGGCCGGGGGCGGGGGCCGGGCTCAGGAGCAGCCGCAGCGCGCCAGGGCCGCCGCCAGGGGATCGAGCTGGTAGCCCTGGACGCCCGGGCTGTTGGCCACGAAGGCGAACAGGAACATGTTGCCCTCCTGGTCGTGCACGGTCCCGGCGAGCGCGCTCACGTCGTTCAGGGTTCCGGTCTTGCCGCGGATCAGCCCGGCCACGTCGTGGACCGGGGTGCCCTCCGTGTAGCGGTTGCCCAGGGTCCCGGTGGAGTTGGACGTGGGCAGGCCGGTGATCGCCGCGTTGAGCTCGGGGTCGTCGGCCGCCACCCGGAGCATCTCCACCAGGGCGCGCGGGGTGATGCGGTTCTCCGGGCTCAGCCCGCTGTTGTCGGCCAGGTCGACCCCCGTGATCCCGTAGGAGTCCATGACCCGGTGGGTGGCCGCGGCCCCGCCCTCGAACGAGGCCTCGCCGCCGGTCTCCAGGGCGGCGATCCGGGCCAGCGCCTCGGCCATGTTGTTGTCGCTGGCCAGCATCATGTGCTCGACCAGGGCCGTCATCGGCGCGGAGTCGACCGAGGCGATCGGGTCTCCCTGTGCCAGGACCTCGCTCGGCTCGCCCCCCTCCACGGTGAGCCCGGCCTCCTTCAGCTGCTTGACGAAGGCGTCGGCGGTGGCCCGGGGCGGGTCCGGGACCCGCGAGTGCGTGTCCGGGGAGACGCGCCCGCTGTCGTGCATCAGCGCGTGGACGGAGGCGGTGCTGCCCTCCGTGATGTAGCCGGGTTTCCAGGAGGGCCCGGTGTCCGGCCCGGTGAACAGCGAGTCGTCGTAGCCGACCGAGACCGTGTCCACCCCCTGCTCGGCCAGGGCCGCCGCGGTGCGCTCGGCGAGCTCCTCCAGCGTGGCCACCTGCGGGTAAGCTGCGGAGTCGGCGGTCGTGGTCAGGGTGGAGTCGCCCGCGCCGCGCAGCACCACCATCCCCTGCGCCGGGTCGAAGTGGGCCGTGGTGGTCAGCACGTGGTCGGGTCCCACCGCGTCCAGGACCGTGATGGCCGTGGCGATCTTGGTGGTCGACGCCGGGACCGCGGGGGTGTCCGGGCTGCGCTCGTAGAGCGCCTGGCCGGTGGCCCCGTCGACGACGAAAGCGGAGAGGCCCTCCGCGAGCCCGGACTGCGCCATGGGATCATCGATCACGTCCGCGATCCGTTCCGGGTCCGCCGGGGACGAGGGCGCGGGTTCCGCCGCGGCCGCACCTTCGGCGTTCACGACCGGGTGGGGCACCGCGGGGAGTGGTCGGGCCTCGATCACATCGAGGGCTGCGAACCCGGCGATCAGCACGAATATGTTGAGCAGGGCCAGCGTGAGGAAGACCTCACTTCGTACCCGTCGCACCCGGGGCACCCGCCCTTCCTTAGGTGTCGCGGCCTGACGTTGTTGTTATACGGCGACATTAGTCGCAATGGGAGCCGAGATCAGCATGGAATTCGACGTTACGATCGAGATCCCCAAGGGGGAGCGCAACAAGTACGAGGTGGACCACGAGACCGGTCGCATCCGTCTCGACCGCATGCTGTTCACCTCCACCACCTACCCCGCCGACTACGGTTTCGTCGACGGGACGCTCGGTGAGGACGGCGACCCGCTGGACGCCCTCGTCCTGCTCAAGGCCCCGACCTTTCCGGGCTGCCTGATCCGCGCCCGGGCCATCGGCATGTTCCGGATGCGCGACGAGGCCGGCGGCGACGACAAGCTGCTGTGCGTTCCGGCCACGGACCCGCGCATGGAGCACCTGCGTGACATTCACCACGTGAACGAGTTCGAGCGCCTGGAGATCGAGCACTTCTTCACGGTCTACAAGGACCTGGAGCCCGGCAAGTCCGTCGAGGGCGCCAGCTGGGTCGGCCGCCACGAGGCCGAGCAGGAGATCATCGCCTCGGTCAAGCGCGCCGAGGAGGCGGGCGTCCACGGCGACTCCTCCCACATCTCCGGCGACAAGGAGAAGTAGGGCGGGGCTCCCGTTCGACCTCCGGGGCGACGGTCCGGCGGACTCCGCCGGACCCGCCCGCCCCGCCGCCCTCGGCCCGCGTCCTCCGGCACGGCTCCCCCACACCGCCGCCCTGGAGGCCGCGGGCCGTTCTCGCGGGTCAGCGGCCGACGAGGCCGGCCGGACCGGTCCAGGGCCCCTCGGCCTCCGAGGTCCGGGTCAGCAGGTAGCCCGCGCAGACGGCGGCCACCAGCGCCATCAGCATCACCAGTCCGATCGAGCCGGCCAGGGACGGGCCGTGCGGGGTCGGTGAGTCCCCCGGGCCGAGGGGGAAGCCGTCGTGGCCGAAGCGGTCGGCGCGGGCGGCCACGTGGGCCCGGTAGCCGTCCAGCTCCGGAGCGGCCATCCCCTTGAGGATGCGGACCGGCACCAGACCGGTGTTCTCCGGCATGCTCCGCTCCCCCGGGAGCCGGAGGTCGTACGAACGGCGGCGGACGCACTCGACCTCCGCCAGGGCGTGCAGCCACTCCCCCAGACGGTCGGGCTCGGTCAGCCGCCCGATGTGCGCGCAGGCGACGATCAGCGTGTCGCGCAGCACCACGTGCGCCGCGTCGCGGTCGCCCAGGGCCAGGATGCAGCGCCGGAACAACTCCTCGCCGTACGCGTCGAGCAGCCTTCGGTAGGCCTCGGCCGACGGCGCGCCGTCGGCACGCAGAGCGTGGATGAGATCCCGGTCCGTCATGGACGAGAATCTACGCTGCCGACCGCGTACACCCCGGCGCTTCGCCGAAAGACGCGTGTGAGAGTCCTCTCCGTCAGCGATCCGAAGGCGGGCGGCGCCGCGGGCGGCCGCGCAGCCAGAGCAGGACGAACGTCAGCGCGGTCAGGGCGCAGACCAGCAGCGCCGCGCCGGGGCCGAGGAAGCCCAGCGCCATCACCCCCGCCGCCGCCACCACGAGCGCCCGGACCAGCAGGCGCACCCACAGCCCGGCCGGGTCGGGGTTCAACCGGCACCTCCGGGCGTGCGAGCCGACACGGCCACTCCTGTCAGTGCGTTCGGGGGACGGTGCCTTTCCGGCGGTGCTCTCACGCCGTACTCGGGCTCCACATGTCACCACCACGCGACGCCTCCCGCAACACCGCCGGATGAGAAGAGGTGTGACACACGCGATTCTCCACGATCGCTTGACTCCCCGCGCCCTTTGCTGGTCTCCTTACAACCATGTATCCGCGCACCCGCACCGACGCCATGGCTCGCAGGGCCCTCCCGGCCCCCTGCCACCCGTCCTGTGCGGCGTGTCCGTGTTGTCGTCGCTGAGTCTTCTTCTCCGGGGCCCATCGGCCCCCTAGGCTCCAGGCCCGCCCGTCCGCGCGCGCTTTCGCGCGACCGTTCCCGGCGGCTCCTCTCCGCGTATCCACCGCGGTGACCCGTGCCCTGAGCGGCACCGACGGCCCCTTCCTCCGTGTGACGGGGCCCCCTGACGACATCCGCGCCCTCGACGGCGCGCACGCGAAGGATCTTCCCACGATGGCCCAGCAGGCTCTCTCCGTACGCACCGCCCCGCCCGCCCGCACCTCCGGGGACGACGCCGCGCCCCGCGGCACCGCACCGCGCCGCGTGTCCGTGGAGGGCATCGGTGACGTAGCGGACGCCGGCCGCAAATCCGGCTACGCCCACCTGGCCGAACGCCGGCTCCCCACCGTCGGACGCCTGGTCGCCGCCGCCCGCGGCGCCGCCGCGGTGCTGGCCCGGCCCACCCTGTGGCCCGCCCGGCGGGGCCGCTGGCAGCCCGCCCCGCGCGCCGCCCGCCGCGGGGCTGGCGGACGGCTGCGGGTGAGCACCGTGTCCCTGGATCCCAACAGCTTCGTGTCCGGCCCGGTGTCCCCGCGGGCCGCCGACATGGAGGTGCTGTTCCTGGTGAGCGGTCGGGCCCACCTGATCTCCTCCGGCTCCGACGGGCGCATGCGCTCGGCGGCCGAGCTGGCCCCCGGCCGGGCCCGGGTCGTCGGCGGCTCCCTGGGTGGGCACCAGCACCTGGTCAACACCGGCGAGGAGGTCGCCGTGGTGGTCCGGGTGACCGCCTGAGGGAGGGCTCACGCCCCCTCCTCGAACGCCTCGCCGTCGTCCCGGGCGCGCAGGGCCGCCTCGACGGCCTCGACGGAGCGCAGGACGGCGGCCGTGCGCCGCCCCTCCGCCTGGTAGGCGCGCATCACCTGTTCGAGCGCGTGCGGCGGCAGGTGGCCGCGCAGGTCGACCCGGGCGGTGCGGTAGCCCTCGCGGCCGGCGGCCAGGACCGCGGAGAGGTGCTGGCGCGCCAACCGCGAGAGCGCGACCGGGTACCGCCGCAGGACCCCGTGCGTCCGGTAGTCGGCGGGCAGGAGGTCGAACAGCCACACCGCGGCCGTCCGCTCGAAGGAGTCCGACCCGGGTGGGTGCACACTCGCGGGCCAGTCCGGACTCAGCGACTGATCGGGCATGCCCCGAGCATACCCTTTGTTCGAAATCCTGTTCGAAAAGACCCGGGGTCAGTCCGAGGAGATCTCCTCCCCCTCTTCCCGGCCCTCGCCGGCCTCCTCCTTCCTTCTCTCCAGCTCCACCCTGATGGCCTGCTCGGCCGCGTCGACCGCGGCCCGGGCGGTGATGGCGTTGACGTGGGCCCGGTCCAGCTCCTCGAGGAGGATGCAGTCGAACGCGACCCGCGCGTCGTGGATCGACGCCTCCAGCTGTCGTGATGCCTCTTCCAGACTCATGTCACCCCCCATACCCCGGGAGGACCGTCCTGCACATCCCGCCCCAGGGGACACGGGGCGTGCCGGGCGCCGCGGCCGGGTAGACCCGTGGTGGGACCGGACACCGAAGGGGGAGCACGTGGTCTATCTCATCCTCGTCCTGTTGGCGCTGTGGCTGTTCCTGGCGATCCTGGGGGTGTTGATCAAGGGCCTGTTCTGGCTCACCGTCATCGCGGCGATCCTGTTCGTCGCCACGGCCGTGTGGAGCGGGCTGCGCAGCCGCGCCGGGATGTGATTCAGCGTTCGAGGGCCGGTGTGCCGTCGCCGTCGCCGCCCAGTTCCGCGACGATGCCGCGGGCCCGGTCCTCGTCCCCGTCCAGGCGGTCGCGCACCAGCCGGACCGCCTCCTCCGAGCGCCCCAGCGCCACCAGGTTGGCCACCCGTGCGCGCAGCTGCGGCGGCAGCTCACCGGGGACGCGCGGGGCGGGCACGTACCCGCCGACCTGCGCCGCGGGCCCCGGGTCCACGGGGGCGGGCGGCTCGTCCGCCTCCAGGCGGGCGGCGACCGCGGCGATGACCCGGCGCAGGGCGTAGGAGCCGCCCGCCAGGACGAGCACCGCGCCCACCAGGGCCACCAGCATGAACAACAGGCTCATGCGGTGCCCCTACCCCGGTTCTCCCCCGGCCACCGGACACGAACGGTCATCATTCGGCCACCTCAGGTGGCGTGCACGTCCTCCGGCAGCAGGGTCCGCAGATCGTCCACCCCGGGCTCGGCCCCGGCCCGCGCGGCCTGTTCGATCCTCCGCGCCTGCCGGGTCAGCGCCTCCTCGAACGCCTTGCGGACCTCGCGGCCGTTGCCGTCGGAGAACCGCTCCTCCTCGGCCCCGAACAGCCGGGCCGCCGCGGCCCGGGTGTCCTCCGGCACCAGGAAGTCGGCGCCCTCCGCCATGCCGACGAGGATCCGCAGCAGCTCGTCGTGCGTGTACGGCGCGAACTCCACCGTGCGGGAGAACCGCGACTCCAGCCCCGGGTTGCTCGCCAGGAACCCGCTCATCTCGCCCGTGTACCCGGCGGCGATCACCACGACCTCGTCGCGGTGGTCCTCCATGAGCTTGAGCAGGGTGTCGACGGCCTCCTGGCCGAAGTCGTGGCCGGAGCCCCCCGGCCGGACCAGCGTGTAGGCCTCGTCGATGAACAGCACCCCGCCGCGCGCCCGGTCGAACACGTCCCGGGTCCTCTGCGCGGTCTGCCCGACGTACGCCCCCACCAGGTCCGCGCGGCCCACCTCCACCACCTGCCCCTGGGCGAGGACGCCCAGGGCCGCCAGCAGCCGCCCGTAGATCCGCGCCACGGTGGTCTTCCCGGTCCCCGGGGGCCCGGCGAAGACCAGGTGCCGCGACGGCAGCACGGCCCCCAGCCCGGCCGCCTGCCGGCGGCGCCCCGCCGAGATGAGGCTCATCAGGTCGGCGACCTCGCCCTTGACCGAGGTCAGCCCGACCATCGACTCCAGCTCGGCCATCAGCCCGTCGACCTGGCCGCCGTCGCGGGGCCCGCCCACCCGCGCGGACAGCCCGGCGTCCACGACGCCCTCCAGGTCCTCCGGGAGGATGCGGCCCAGGTCCTCGGGGCTGTGGAAGTCCCCCTCCACGACCCGGGTCGCCTGGGTCTGCACGACCGCCTCGAACACGCGGCGCGCCTCGCGCCCGTTGCCGAAGGTCTCGTCGCGCTTCTGGGCCCGGAAGTGCGCGGTGACCGCCTCCAGCACGCCCTCGCCGGGGTCGTACCCCTGGGCCCGCGCCATCCCCGCGAAGATCGTGGTGAGCTGCTCGGGCGTGTAGTTCTCGAACTCGATGGTGCGGGCGACCCGCGACCGCAGCCCGGGGTTGGCGTCCAGGAACCCGCGCATCTCGCTGGAGTACCCGGCGAAGACCACGACAACCTCGTCGCGCAGGTCCTCCATGAACTTGATGAGGGTGTCGATGGCCTCCTGGCCGAAGTCGGTCCCGCTGCCGAACCGCCGGGACAGGGCGTAGGCCTCGTCGATGAACAGCACTCCGCCGCGCGCCCGCCCCACGGCGTCGGCGGTGAGCTTGGCGGTCCCGCCCAGGTGCTCGGCTACCAGGTCCGAGCGGGAGACCTCCACGAACTGCCCCTGGGAGAGGACCCCCAGCGAGCGCAGGATGCCCCCGTACAGGCGGGCGACGGTGGTCTTGCCGGTCCCGGGCGGGCCCGAGAAGACCAGGTGCCGCCCCACGTTGAGCGCGGGCAGCCCGGCGGCCTCGCGCTTGGCGCTGGCCCTCTGGAAGTTGACCAGCGTGCGGACCTCCTTCTTGACCCCCTCCAGCCCCACCATCCCGTCCAGTTCCGCGAGCAGCTCCTCCACCGGCGCCGCCTCCCCGACCGGGGCGTCCGGGACCGCGGCCGCCCCGCCCGCCTCGGCGGCGACCCGCACCGTGTCGCCGCCGCGGTTGTTCTCGAACGTGGTGTCCTCGACCTTCACCGCCGCGCCCTCCTCGGCGTCCACGGCCCTGCCCCCGTTGTCGGCGATCGTGCACCGGCGCAGGGTCGCCCGGGAATCCCCGTGGACGTCGACTCCGCTGCCCCCGCACCCGCGCACGGTGGAGTCCTCCAGTACCAGGCGGCCGCCGTCCTGGACGATGGCGCCCCTGTCCCCCGCGTCCGAGACCACTGCCGAACGGAGGGTGAGATCGCCCCCGTCGGCCCAGGCGCCGTACCGGCACGAGGTGCTCTCCAGCCCGTCGATCTCGGCCTGCGCGCCCTCCCCGACGCGGACCGCCCAGGCCTCCAGCCCGCGGAGCCGCAGCCCCTCGGCCCTGTACCTGCCGCCGTCGTCGAAACCGATGCCCCGCACACCCTCCTCCACCGTCACGTCCGCCAGGGTGCCGGTGGAATCGTGGACGCCCACCGCGGTCCCCCACAGCCGCGTGACCGTGAGCCCCCGCACGTCGAAGCCCGACGTGCCGTCGAGGAGCAGTCCGATCGGCTCCTCCGCTCCGGCGGGGGGCTCGCCGAGCTCGATGTCGGACAGCGTCGGCCGTCCCCCGTTCAGGCGGACCGCGACGATACCCGCGCCGGTGACCTTGGAGCGGTGGATCTCGACCCGGGAGTCCACGGTGAGGACGCCGTTGTCCTTCGCCCCCGCGACGGTGAGCCCGGTGGCGGTCAGCGCGCTGTCGGACGAGCAGACCGCGCTGCCGGGCGACCGCGTGACCGTGCAGTCGGTCAGGGTCAGCCCGCCGCCCTCCCACACGTACAGCGAGTCTCCCCCGGGCCGGCCGCCGTCGATCCTGAGCCGGGTGAAGGAGGCCGTGGACCCGCCCAGGACCCGGACCGGATAACCGCTGTCGCCCGTGATCTCCACGTCCGAGAACACGGGTGCGGCCTCCTCCTGGACGCAGACGGCGTTGGTGTTCTCGCTCCCGCCGTCGGTGATCCTGCACTTCTGGATGCGCGGCGAGGCACCGCTGATCAGCAGGGTGTGGCAGGAGGGGTCCCCGCCCTGGAAGGAGACGTCCGACACCGAGAGGGCCCCCTGGCCCTCGATGAACAGGACGGCCCTCTCGAAGCGCGTCCGCGCGACGGCGCCCCCGGACCTCTTCAGGTACAGTCCGGCGTCGCGGAAGACGCACCCCTCGATGTGCAGGGTCGCCCCCTCCGCCTCCACCCGGGCGGTGGAGGCGAAGACGCACTCCTCGGCGCGGAACGCGCCCCCGGGGTGGACGTAGACCGGGGGGAAGTCCGCGGAGGCGTTCCTGACCTCGATGCCGAACAGTTCGAGACGCCCTTCGTGGACGTTGAACACGTTGGTGTCGCCGACGGCGACGGTGACCGTGCCCCGCCCCGCGCTGGGGACGACCATCACGTGCCCGTTCACCCCGAGGACGTGCGGCTCCAGGTAGTACCCCGGGTCCACCTGGAGGTAGAGGTCCTGGTCGGCGAACCGCGGGTCGTTCATCGCGTCGGCGATGCCACGGAAGGCGTTCGGGTCGGACTGCGACACACGGAGCGTGATCATGCGTGGGGCTCCCGGGGGGAGAGGGGACGTGCGCTATGTACCGTAGCGGTCGCGCCTTGCCCGCATCCGTACCCCGGTGACCGGTTCCGGCCGGGCCCGGGGCCCGCCGGAACGGCGAAGGCCCGTCCGGGGGCCGGCCGGGCCTTCGTGCCGAGCCGCCCGTCGGAATCGAACCGACGACCCGGTTCATCACGGGGGCGCCCACGTCATGGGGGACCTCTACGCCGAGTAGGCATTGGTCACCCGAGTGGTCACCTACGCGAAACGCCACCCCGTACCGGGGTGGCGTTCGTGCTGAGCCGCCTGTCGGAATCGAACCGACGACCTATTCATTACGAGTGAATCGCTCTGCCGACTGAGCTAAGGCGGCGCGACGCCGCGCGGTTCCACGCGGCGAGGCGATCACCAGTTTAGCGTCTCCGCGGAGTGCCGGGTACACGGTTTCGGACCCGGCACCCCGCGGGGTCAGGCGCAGGCCATCCCGTCCCGGGGGACCTCCAGGTCGATGAGGTAGGCGTCGACCATGCGGTCCACGCACGCGTCGCCCATGCGGTAGCCGGTGTGGCCGTCGCCGTCCCGGGTGACCAGGAAGCCGGACTCCAGCGCCCCGGCCAGAGCCTCGGCCCAGGCGTAGGGGGTGGCGGAGTCGCGCGTGGTGCCCACCACCATGATCGGCGGGGCGCCCGGCGCGTCCAGCGGGCCGCCGTCGTAGACGGCCTCCTCGGGCCAGAACGCGCACGGCAGCGCGCCCCAGGCCAGGCTCGGCCCGAAGATCGGGGACTCCTCCCCGGCCTCCTCCGCGGCCTCCACGTAGGCCTCGACCCCGCGCGGGCTGGGCGAGTCGGAGCAGTTCACCGCGATGAGGGCGGCCGTGGAGTTCTCGTACTCCTGTGTGTCGCCCCGGCTGTACAGCTCGTCGCCCAGCTGGAGGAGCACGGTGCCGTCGCCGTCGCTCATGGCGTCGTCCAGGCCCTCGCGGACCCGCTCCCACCAGGACTCGGAGTACAGGGCGGCGAGCACGCCCAGTTCGGCGCGGGCCCGGTTGATCTCCCGGTCGTCCATGGAGTTGTGGAGCGGCTCGCGGGCCGTCCGGGCCAGGAACCCGTCGAGGGCCGCCACGCCGTCCTCGACCGAGTCCCCGTTGCCGCCCAGCGGGCAGTCGGTGCGGGTGAGGCAGTCCTCGACGAAGGCGCGCAGCGCGGTCTCGAACCCGGTGGCCTGGGCGACGCTCAGGTCGAGCTGGTCCAGGGTGGGGTCGACGGCGCCGTCGAGCACCAGGGCGCGCACCCGGTCGGGGAACTGCTCGGCGTAGTGGGCGCCGATGTGGGTGCCGTAGGAGGCGCCCAGGTAGGTGAGCTTCTCGTCGCCCAGCAGGGCGCGCAGCACGTCCATGTCGCGGGCGACGTTGACGGTGCCGACGTTGAGCATGAGGTCGGGGGCGTTGGCCTGACAGGCCTCCACGAACTCGCGGCTGCCCTCCTCCATGTCGGCGACCCCGGCCTCGGTCAGCTCGGACATGTCGCCGTCGCCGTCGGCGGACTCGGCCTCGCCGCCGATGAAGTCGTCGAGCTCCTCGGCCGGCAGGCAGGTGATCGGGGTGCTGCGGCCGACCCCGCGCGGGTCGAAGCCCACCAGGTCGAAGCGCTCGCGCACCTGTTCGCTGACGATGAAGGAGGCGTGGTCGACGAAGTCGTACCCCGAGCCGCCGGGGCCGCCCGGGTTGACCAGCAGGGAGCCGATGACGTCGTCGCCGGTGGCGGCCATGCGCTTGACCGCGATCTCGATGCGCTCGCCCTCGGGCTCGTCGTAGTCCAGCGGCACCTCGTACGTGGCGCACTCGGCCTCGGAAGGCCCGCCGTCACAGGGCCCCCAGTCGAGCTCCTGCTCCGCGAGGTCGCCCAGGGCCCCGAGCGATTCGGCCGGCTCCTGCGCCCCTCCCCCCGGTGTCAGCGCCGTACACCCGCTCACCAGGAGCACCGTGCCGGTGAGCGTCACCGCCACCGCTGCCCGCAGCCTCGTCGCCACGTGTTTCCTTCCCGTCGTCCGGTTCCACCGTTGCCTGTGACGGCCGTGCCGCCGTTGCGGTTGCGACGGGGAGGCGGTGCCGTAGGTCGACCGTATCCGCCGGGGGCGTGGAACGGGCACCGCCCCGCGTCCGGCCCGGTGCGGGCGTCAGCCGAGGAGGAGGGCGGAGGTCATGGCCTCCATGGCGATCTGCGGGTGCACGTTGGCGGCGATGCGCTCGCGGCAGTCCATGATGGCGTCGATGCGCCGCAGGGTGGTCTCCGGCGTGCTGGAGCGGGCGACGCGCTCCAGGTCGCCGGAGCGCTCCCCGGTGGAGCGCTCGACGGACGCCCCGAACTGGAGGGTGAGCACGTCGCGGTAGAAGGCGGCCAGGTCCAGCAGGGCGCGGTCGTAGGAGTCGCGCTTGATCCGGGTGGCCCGGCGCTTCTGCCGCTCCTCCAGGTCCTTCATGGCGCCCGCGGATCCCCGCATGGCCTTGGCCACGCCCTTGCCGGTGGAGCCCTCGCCGAAGGCGGCCTTGAGCTCGTCCTTCTCCTTCTCGTCCAGGGCGCTGGTGATCGCCTTGGACTCCGCCTCGGCGATCTCGTAGAGCCGGGCGGCGAAGGTGACGCAGGCGCCGATGCCGTCGAGCCTGGCCGGGATGGACAGCACCTCCTCGCGGCGGCGGCGCGCCTCGGGGTCGGTGGCCAGCTGCCGGGCGCGGTCCACCCGCCCCGCCGAGGCGACGGCGGCGGCCCTGGCCGTGCCCTCGTCCACGTCGCCGGCGCGGGTGAGCGCGCCGACGATCTCGGCGGTGGTGGGGGTGGTGAGGGTGACCAGGCGGCACCGGGAGCGGATGGTGACGAGCAGGTCGTCGGGGGTGGGCGTGCACAGCAGCCACACGGTGCGCGGCGACGGCTCCTCCACCGCCTTGAGCAGGGCGTTGGAGGCCGCCTCGGTGGCGCGCTCGGCGTCCTCGAACAGCACGATCCGGAACCGGCCGCCGGAGGGCTTGGACCCGGCGCGCAGGACCAGCTCGCGGGTGGCGGCGACGCCGAAGCTCAGGCCGCTGGGCCGCACGTACAGCACGTCCGGGTGGGTCCCGGCCAGGGCCTGGTGGCAGGAGTCGCAGTGGCCGCAGCCGCCGTCGCGGCACTGGAGGGCGGCGGCGAAGGCGCGCGCGGCCTCCGAGCGCCCCGAGCCGGGCGGACCGGTGAACAGCCAGGCGTGGGTCATGCCCGTGCCCGCTCCCCCGGCGACCAGGTCGGCGGCGCCGGCCACCGCCCGCCGCAGGTGGTCCACCGCGGCCCGCTGACCGACCAGGTCGTCGAAGACCGTCACACTCCACCCCCGCGTAGAAAGACGTGCCAGGGATCCAGGATAGGAGCCGGGGGCGACGGTCGGGCCGTTTCCACAGGCCCGCCCCGCGGCCGGGAACGCGCGGGGCCCGGAGGCGTGCGCCTCCGGGCCCCGCCCCGCCGCGGCGGGTCAGTCGTTCTTGATGACCGGGATCATCCCGGTGACGGCCTCGGCGCTGCTCGGGACCGGGTCGGGCAGCAGGGCGCGCACCCGCTTCTGGATCTCGCGGGTGATCTTCTCGCGGGGCTCGCGGGAGTCCAGGACCAGGTAGCGGTCCGGGTCCCGGCGGGCCAGGTCGAGGAAGCCCTTGCGGACCCGCTCGTGGAACTCCACGGACTCCGACTCGATGCGGTCGGCCGGGCCGCCCAGCCGGGACAGGCCCTCCTCGGGGCGCACGTCCAGCAGCACCGTCAGGTCGGGGACCAGGCCCTGCACCGCCCACGTGCTGATGTCGGCGATGTCCGACACCGCCAGGTCGCGGCCGGTGCCCTGGTAGGCGAGCAGCGAGTCGGTGTAGCGGTCGCTGATGACCACGGCGCCGCGCTTGAGCGCGGGCAGGATCTCCTGCTGGACGTGGTCGGCCTTGTCGGCGGCGTACAGCAGCACCTCGGCGCGCGGGGTGATGTGGGAGTTCTCGCGGTCCAGCAGCAGGGCGCGCAACCGCATGCCGAGCTTGGTGGCGCCGGGCTGGCGGGTGCTGACCACCTCGAAGCCCTGGTCGCGCAGCCACACCGTGAGTTCGCGGACCTGCGTGGACTTGCCCGCGCCCTCGCCGCCCTCGACGACGATGAACGCGCCGGAGGGGCGCTCGTCCTCGTCGACCGGCTCGGTGATCTCGACGCCGCGCAGCGCCGCGAACAGCTCGGGGAGCAGGCCGGGGCCGGCCTCGGGGTCGTTCCGGTTGACCTGGCGGTGGGCGACCGCGGCGGCGACCACGCCCAGCAGGGCGACCGCCGCCAGCACGACGGCGCTGCCGCGCAGGTCGTAGGTGAGCGGGCCGATCGCCAGGGCCCGGTCGCCGATGAGTCCGGCGGCGACGGGGGCGAGGACCGCCGTCAGCACCAGGGCCAGGCGGGCCGCGCCGTTGAGGTGGGCGTGCACCGCGGTGCGGTGCTCCTCCTCGACCTCGCGGGTGACCACGCCCAGCGCGGTCGCCCAGGACATGCCCGCGGCGACGCCCAGGACCAGGGCCAGGACGGCGGCCAGGACCATGTCGCCGACGGCTCCGGCGAACAGCAGCACGACCGCCGCGATGACGGCGGTGAGCCCGAAGAGCCGGCGGCGGCTGAGCAGCTTGAGGACGCGGGGGCCGGAGACGGCGCCCAGGCCCATGCCGCCCAGGACGGCGGCGAACAGCATGCCGAACCCGGCGTTGCCCGCCTCCAGGCCCTCGGCGTGCAGGCGGCCGACGCCGATGACGGCGCCCACCGCGACGACCGTGGTGATCAGGCCCAGGGACAGGCCGCGCAGCAGCACCGGGTCGCCGGAGCCGCGCGTGCCGCGCGCGACGGACGGCAGGATGCGGGCGTCGCGGGTGGGGCTCTGGGCGTCCTTGGCGGGCCGGTGGCCGGGGATCTGGAGTCCGGCGACGAGCCCGGCGGCGGCCAGGAAGAGCAGCCCGTTGAGGTAGAGCGCGATGTCCGCCTCGGGGGAGGCCAGCGAGGGCACCAGGACGCCGAGCACGTTGCTCACCGAGGCCAGGGCCGCGAACAGCAGTGCGGCCACCGGCGCGGTGCCGTAGGAGGTGAACAGCACCAGGCGGTCGGCCTGGCCCAGCAGCTTGCGGGGCACCAGGTTGGGGATCGCGGAGTCCCGGGCGCCGGTCCACAGCAGCTCGACGATCTCGGCGAGCAGTGCCGCGATGAACAGCCACGGCAGCGCGAACCCGGGGGCCAGCAGGCCCACCACGGGGACCGAGGCGTAGAGCAGGGCCCGCAGGACGTCGCCGCCGACCATGGTCCAGCGGCGGTCCAGCCGGTCCACGAGGGCCCCGACCAGGGGGCTCAGGAGGACGGAGGGCGCGAGTTTGACGGCCAGGACACCGGCGATGGCCAGGTACCGGACCAGGGCCGGGGCGTCGAACGTGAAGATCGCGGCCAGGGAGACCAGAGCCAGGAGGCTCAGCCAATCGCCCAGTCCGGACAGCACGAGCGAGATCCACAGCCTTCGGAAGGGAGTGATCGCGAGGACGTTGTGCGCCTCGGACGGCGCTCCCGGAGATGCAGGTCTGCTCATAGCGCTCAAGGTTATTCGGTGAGGGGGAGGGGAGGAGTGGGCCGTCGTCCGCTGAGGAATTCGGTGGATCGGCGGAAGATCACTTGCGTTTCAGTGTTCCCGTCGGCCACGTCCAGCGTAGTACGGAAGATCATCTGCCAACAGGGGGTACGGCGGGCCCCGGAGTGAACGTGGAGATCGTACCGACCCGCACACCCCGTGTCACACGACGCGGACCGCCCCGGGCCGGAGGTGCTCCGGCGCGGGGCGGTCCGCGTTCGACGGTGTGCGCCGCTCAGGCCTCGTCGGAGGCCTTGGCCGCGGTACGGGGCGTGCCCGTCTTCTTGGCCGGCGCCTTCTTGGCGGCGGTGGTCTTCTTCGCCGCCGTGGTGGTCTTCTTGGCGGTCGTCTTCTTCGCGGGCGCCTTCTTGGCCGCGGGCTTCTTGGCGGGCGCCTTGGCCCGGCGCTCGGCCAGCAGCTCGGCGGCGCGCTCGTCGGTGATGGACTCCACCTCGTCGCCCTTGCGCAGCGAGGCGTTGACCTCCCCGTCGGTGACGTAGGGGCCGAACCGGCCGTCCTTGACGAGCATGACGGCGCCCGACACCGGGTCCTTGCCCAGCTCGCGCAGCGGCGGGGCGGCGGCCCGGCGGCCGCGCTGCTTGGGCTGGGCGAACAGCTCCTTCGCCTCGTCGAGGGTGACCGTGAACATCTGCTCCTCGGAGGCGAGCGAGCGGCTGTCGGTGCCCTTCTTGAGGTAGGGGCCGTAGCGGCCGTTCTGGGCGGTGACCTCGTCGCCGTCGATCACGCCGACCACGCGCGGCAGCGAGAGCAGCCTGATCGCGTCGGCGAGGGTGACGGTGTCCAGGGTCATCGACTTGAGCAGCGAGGAGGTGCGCGGCTTGACGGCCTTGGCCTTCTTGCCCCCGTTCTCCTCGGGCTCCTCGATGACCTCGGTGACGTAGGGGCCGAAGCGCCCGGACTTGGCCACGACGACGTGCCCGGTCTCGGGGTCGGTGCCCAGCTCGCGGTCGCCGCTGGGCTGGGCGAACAGCTCCTCGGCCTTCTCCGGGGTCAGCTCGTCGGGGGCCAGGTCCTCGGGCACGTTGACCCGGACTCCCCCGCGGTCCAGGTAGGGGCCGTAGCGGCCGACCCGGAGCACGATGTCCTCGGTGCCCGGCACCGTCAGGGAGCTGATCTCCTTGGGGTCGATGTCGGCGAGGCGGTCGCCGACCAGTTCCTTCAGGCCGGTCTCCCGGTCCCCTTCGGGGGTGTCGCCGCCGAAGTAGAACCGGCGCAGCCACGGCAGGCTCTCGGCCTCGCCGCGGGCGATGGAGTCGAGCACGTCCTCCAGGCGGGCCGTGAACTCGTAGTCCACCAGGTTGCCGAAGTGCCGCTCCAGCAGCTGCACCACGGCGAACGCCAGGAAGGACGGCACCAGGGCGGTGCCCTTCTTGAACACGTAGCCGCGGTCCAGGATGGTGCCGATGATCGAGGCGTAGGTGGAGGGGCGGCCGATCTCCCGCTCCTCCAGCTCCTTGACCAGGGTCGCCTCGGTGTAGCGGGCCGGCGGGCGGGTGCTGTGCCCCTCGGCGGTCAGGTCGCGCGCGGTGAGCGGGGCGCCCTCGGCCACGGCGGGCAGCCGCCGCTCGCGGTCGTCGAGGTCGGCGGCCGGGTCGTCGGCGCCCTCCACGTAGGCCTTGAGGAAGCCGTGGAAGGTGATGATCTTGCCGGTGGCGTTGAACTCGGCGACC
This sequence comes from Nocardiopsis changdeensis, assembly GCF_018316655.1. Lineage (GTDB taxonomy): Bacteria > Actinomycetota > Actinomycetes > Streptosporangiales > Streptosporangiaceae > Nocardiopsis > Nocardiopsis changdeensis. Next base: position 6,484,983 of record NZ_CP074133.1, read on the forward strand.
TCGCCGGCCGAGGAGGTGCCCTGCACCTTGACGGTGACGGACTCGCCGACGGCGTCCTTCATCTGGGAGGCGACGGTGCGCTTCCAGATCAGCTCGTAGAGGCGGAGCTCGGGGCCGCTGAGCCCGGTCTGGCTCGGGGTGCGGAACTCGTCGCCGGCCGGGCGGATGGCCTCGTGCGCCTCCTGGGCGTTCTTGACCTTCTTGGCGTAGACGCGGGGGCGCTCGGGCAGGTAGTCGGCGCCGTACAGGCGCTGCACCTGGGAGCGGGCGGCGCGCACCGCGCTGTCCGACAGCGTGGTGCTGTCGGTGCGCATGTAGGTGATGTAGCCGTTCTCGTAGAGCCGCTGGGCGACCTGCATGGTCTGCTTGGCCGACAGCCCCAGCTTGCGCGACGCCTCCTGCTGGAGGGTGGTGGTGCGGAACGGCGCGTACGGCGAGCGGCGGTAGGGCTTGCGCTCCACCGAGGACACGCCGAAGGCGCTGGCGGACAGCCGCTCGGCCAGGCCGCGCGCGGCCGCCTCGTCGAGCTGGCGGACGGCGCGGTCCGGGCGCACGGTGCCCTGGGCGGTGAAGTCGCGGCCCACCGCGATGCGGGTGCCGTCCACGGCGACCAGCGTGGCCGGGAAGTCGGTGGGGTCGCCCGCGGGAATGCCCGCGCCGGAGGCGTCGAAGAGGGCCTTGATGTCCCAGTACTCGGCGGGGGTGAACGCCATCCGCTCGCGCTCGCGCTCGACCACCAGGCGGGTGGCCACGGACTGCACCCGGCCCGCGGAGAGCTTGGGCATGACCTTCTTCCACAGCACGGGGGAGACCTCGTAGCCGTAGAGCCGGTCCAGGATGCGGCGCGTCTCCTGGGCGGTCACCAGCCGGGTGTTGAGGTCGCGCGTGTTGTCGGCGGCGCGCTGGATGGCCTCCTTGGTGATCTCGTTGAACACCATGCGGCGCACCGGGATCCTGGGCTTGAGCTCCTCCAGCAGGTGCCAGGCGATGGCCTCGCCCTCGCGGTCCTCATCGGTGGCGAGCAGGAGCTCGTCGGCGTCGGCCATGAGCTCCTTGAGCTTGCGCACGTGGGACTTCTTGTCGGCGTTGACGACGTAGAGGGGCTCGAAGTCGCCGTCGACGTTGACGCCCAGCCGGGCCCAGGGCTCCCCCTTGTACTTGGCGGGGATCTCCGCGGCCTTGGTGGGCATGTCGCGGATGTGCCCGATGCTGGACTCCACGACGTAACCGCGGCCCAGGTAGCCCGCGATGGTCTTGGCCTTGGCGGGCGACTCGACGATGACGAGGGCGGTCCCCGAGCCCTGTCGTCCGCTGTCCTGCGAGCCGTTCTTGCCGGCGCTGCCCTTGGTGGGTGGCACGTGTTCCCCTACGTCTACGTCTAGCCTCTGCGTGGTCTGTCGGCCGCGGTCCCTCGGCTCCCGTGGAAACCGACGGTAACCGAAACCCCAGGCGTTCCCCCGTCGGTGGGTGGGCGGAGGGACTCCCGTGTACACGGGGCCGTGACCGCGGAGAGCGGGCTCTTCACCCACCGGCAACCGCAGAATAAGCGCTCACCGCACCGCTACCGGCCCGTACCGCGCAGGCCGTGCTCCGGCCGTGCGGGCCCCGGAGCCGCCTCCGGCTCCGGCGATCACCCGGAACACGCCCTCAAAGTGACTTCCATCACACTTCCCGGGGGGTCGGGTGCCCATACCCCCCACAAAGCGGCGAGTCCTCCCGGATATTCCCGGGAGGACTCGACTGTGGTTCCGAGCCCCGGACGGACACCCCCACCCGCCCGCAGTCCACCGCGTTCCTCACGGAACGGGCGCGCGGAGGCGGTCCGTCCTGCTCTCGCCCGAACGACGCACGCGACACCCTGCACGTGCCGCTCCGGGTTCCCGGAGCCCCGACCCGGTCCCCGCCTGTGGTGTTCGGCACCTCGCAGTCCACCGCGTTCCAAACGGAACGAGAGGCCGCGCACCACCGGCGGGGGACGGGTCCGGTCCCCTTTCCCCCGTCCGCGTCGTTACAGGCCCACGCCCACGGCGCCCAGAACCTGGCCGACCGGGTCCACCGGCGCGGCGGGCGCGGGCAGCGTCTCGGCGTGCTCCGGCGCGTGCTCGGCGACCGCCTGCTGGGCGGTCTCGGTCACGGTGTACTCGACGGGCAGCGTCTCGGAGACGGGCACCTCGGGCAGCTGCTCCACCACGGGCAGCGCGTCCAGCGCACCGGACTGGTGCTCGGTGGCGCTCTGGTGCACGACGGCCGCGTCGCTGTCCGTGGAGCTCGCGCCCGCCAGGCCGGCGACCGCGGCGACCGCGTTGCCGGTCACGTTCACGGGGACGTCGCCGTGCACGACGGCCTGGTTGCCGCCGGCCAGCGAGCCGTTGCCGGAGGTCGCGATGTACTCGTGCGACTCCTTGACGACCGCGTCGCTGTCGGTCGCGGCCGCGCCGGCGACGCCGCCCACGGCGCCGACCGCGTTGCCGGCCACGTTGACCGGGACGTCCAGGTGGCCGACCAGCTGGTTGCCGCCCAGCACCGAGCCGTTGCCGGAGGTGGCGATCGACTGGTGCTCGCGGACCGGGGCGGACTGGCGCAGGACGCCGGCGTCCACGCCGGAGGTGTCGGGCAGCAGGCTGGCGTTGCGGGCGGCCTCGCCCACCAGGTCGACCGGGGTGATCTCGGTCTCCGCCGCGTAGTGGTCGCGGCCGACGTGCCCGCCGTGCCCGACGTGTCCGCCGTGCACGTCGTGGACGATGGCGTCCGCGTCGGTGGCCGCCGCACCCGCGACGCCGCCCAGGGCGCCGATCGCGTTGCCCGACACGTTGACGGGGACGTCCAGGTCGCCGACGAGCTGGTTGCCGCCGATCAGGGAGCCGTTGCCGGTGGTCGCGACGTCGGGCTCGCCCTCGCCGTGCCAGGCGTGGCCGTCGTGGTGGACGACCGCGTCGGAGTCGGTGGTGGAGGCGCCGGCGATGCCGCCCACGGCGCCGATCGCGTTGCCGGTCACGTTGACGGGGACGTCCCCGTCGATCACGAGCTGGTTGCCGCCCAGCACCGAGCCGTTGCCCGAGGTGGCGACCTCGTTGTGCTGGTGGTCCACGACGGCGGCGTCGCTGTCGGTGGTGGAGGCCCCGGCGGTGCCCAGGACGGCGCCGACCGCGTTGCCGGTCACGTTGACCGGGACGTCGGCGTTGACGACGGCCTGGTTGCCGCCGAGGACGGACCCGTTGCCGCTGGTGGCGGCGTCGGTGTCGGCGAAGGCGACGCCGCTGCCCAGGGCGACGAAGCCCGCGGCCAGCAGGACGGACTTCGCGGAGGTCCTGGCCCACTTAGACATGTGGGAAGTTCCTTTCAGAAAACGTGCTGATGAGAAGGTGTGTGCTCGGGCCACAGGCCGTTCCACACCCCTGGGTGGGGTACGGGCCTTCGGCCAAGGCCGGGGATCGTCCTCCCGGCTCCGCACCTGGGCGGTGCGTGTCGGTCGGTGCTCGAGGGCTGCGTCGCCGTCCCGTCCGCCGGATGCGGACGGACGCGCGCGCCCCGTCGGTCAGCTCCGCCCTGGTGGGGCGGCGGCTGACGTGAACCCCGCGCACATGGCCTCGGCCGGTGCTACGGGACTCGCGTCAACCCCCGGGCCGCGTCGGCGGCCCGGGAAGCCGTGCGGTCAGATCCGGGAGCGTCGACGGCCCGCGATGACCAGGCCGACCCCGGCGACCGCCGCGGCGATCGCGGCGATGACCAGGCCGGGCAGGCCGGCGGAGCCGGTCAGCGGGAGCCGGGCGTCCGAGGTGTCGGACGGCCGTTCGCCCGCGGTGCTGGAGTCGGACGGTTCGCCGGGGCTCTCACCCTCCTCGGGGCCCTCCGACGGGGACTCGGACGGTCCCTCCGACGGCCCTTCCGACGGGCCTTCGGACGGAGACTCCGACGGCCCCTCGGACGGCCCTTCCGACGGGGACTCGGACGGTCCCTCGGAGGGCGACTCCGACGGTCCCTCCGAGGGCCCCTCGGAGGGGCTCTCCGAAGGCTCCGGCGAGTAGCCCGGGTACCCGGGGTGGCCCTTGTCGCCGTCCCGGTCCGGGCCGCCCCCGGTGCCGGCGTCCCCGCCGGCGCACTGGGCGCCCGCCGCACCGAGGAGGGCCAGGGAGTTGCCGCAGACGTCGACCGGGGCGTCGAGGTCGGCGTGGAGCTGGTTGCCTCCGGCGATCGAGCCGTTGCCGCTGGTGGAGGTGTCGGCCAGGGTGGTCCCGGCCGGGGCCAGTGCCAGGAGGCCCGCGGCGGTCAGTGCCGCGATCCTGGCGTGGGTCCGATGGGTCATCGCGTGTCCTTGTCAGCGAAGAAGGTCGTGATTGCTGCGTGGACCGCGGTCGTTCCGACTCCTGGGGAAGGGGGCCCGAGCGGGGGGCGCCTCCGGGGAGCCAGCGGGTGGGAAGGGGCGCTCAGGGCGCACCGGACCGACCGCGGCGGGTGAAGGCGCGGCTAGTCGGGGGAGAAGGAGGGGTCGTCGGCGGCGTCGCGCACGACGAGGGTGGGGTCGCCGGGCAGGGCGACCCGCTGCACCCGGGGGGCCAGGTGGGCGGCCCGGGGCGTCAGGAACCCGGCGGTACCGGGCGTGGGGAACGACGGCGCGGACGCACCGGTGGCGTCGGCGCCGCTCGGGCCGGTGGAACCGCCCGCGATGAGGCGGATGCGCTCGCCCCGGTCGGTGTCGGCCTCGCCGGAGGCGCCGTCGACGGCGCCCGCGGACGCGTCGGCCGACCCGCCGACGGGCGTGACCAGGCCGAACCCGGGCGCGGTGCGCTCGGCGCGGCCCGCCCGCTCGATCGCCTCGGTGGCGGAGCCGACCGCCCGGTCCACCGCGGGGCGTGCCACCGCGGCGGGGGTGTCGGGGCCGCCGACCAGCGGCAGGTCGGCGGGCATCGTCGCGGTGACGGTGTCGCCGAGGGCGTCCAGGGCGCCGGTGGGCTCGGTGAGTCCGGCGACGCCGCCCACCAGGTCGCCTTCGCGCAGGGCGCCGTCGGCGGAGCCCACCACTTCGCGCCCGGTGGTGGCGACGGAGTCGACCAGCCGACCCGCCCCACGGGCGGTGCCGTCCACGGTGCGGGCGGTGTCCTCGACGACGCGGCCGGTGGAGGTGCCCTCCAGGGCTCCGGAGACCCCGGTCCCGTCGAGGACGGTCTCGGGGAGCTCGGCGGCCTGGGGCACGACGGTGCCGGTCAGGGCGTCGGTGGCGGCCCGGGCGGCGGTGCCGGTGACCCGGACCTCCCCCTCGGCCGAGCGGCCGGCCTCCTCGACGACGCCCTCGGGGCCCAGGACCCGGTCGACGAGCCCGCCGGGGCCGGTCTCGCCATGGGCGACACCCACCCCGGCCAGCCACGCGACGGCCATGATGCCGGACAGGAGCAGCAGGCGGCAGAGGGCACGGTCGCCACGGGCGGCACGGTCGGTCGACACCGACCACTCCCGGCCCGTGAGCACCATGGATGCCCCCTCGTTTCCTGACTGCTGGACGGTCCCGTGCGACGGCGCCGCCCGGATCGGATGCGGTGGGCGCACGGCGGACGTGCCCGAGCCACCACATCGTTGAACTCACAGACACCGTAGCATCACGTTCTGTGACGACGCACGCGAACAAGGGGGCCGCGCCGAGAAGTTCCCGACGCGGCCCGGGGACGAATCACCGCAGGCAGGGGCGGATCATGTCATCCCGATTCCGGCTCGTCCCGGTTTCCGTTCAGCTCATCTCGATGAACCGGTCCAGCACCCGGACCCCGAACCGCAGCCCGTCGATCGGCACCCGCTCGTCCACGCCGTGGAACATGCCGGCGAAGTCCAGCTCCGGGGGCAGCTTGAGCGGCGCGAAACCGAAGTTGCGCACCCCCAGCCGGGAGAAGCTCTTGGCGTCCGTCCCGCCCGACAGGCAGTAGGGGACGGCGCGGGCGCCGGGGTCCTCCGCCAGCAGGGCCGCCGACATGGCGTTCACGAGCCCGCCCTCGAAGGGGGTCTCCACCGCGGGCAGGTGGTGGATGAACTCCCGGCTCACCTTGGGGCCGAGCAGCCGGTCGATCGTGGCGAAGTAGTCGTCCTCGGTGCCGGGCAGGAAGCGCCCGTCCACCTGGGCGGTCGCCTCGCCGGGGATGACGTTCGCCTTGTAGCCGCCGCCGAGCACCGTGGGGTTGAGGGTGTTGCGCAGGGTCGCCCCGATCATCCGGGCGATCGGGCCCAGCCGCGCGACCGTCGCGTCCAGGTCGTTCTCGTCGAAGGGGATCTGGAACTCCTCGCAGATCTCCTCCAGGAACGTGCGCACCGTGGGGGTCAGGTGCACGGGGAACGCGTGCTCCCCCAGCCGGGCGACCGCCGCCGCCAGCTCGGTGACCGCGTTGTCCCGGTTGACCATCGAACCGTGCCCGGCGGTGCCGCGCGCGGTCAGCTTCATCCAGGCGATGCCCTTCTCGGCGGTCTCGATGAGGTAGAGCCGCCGGTCGTCCCTCACCGTGAAGGAGAAGCCGCCGACCTCGCTGATGGCGGCGTCGCAGTCGGCGAAGAGGTCGGGGTGCTCGTCCACCAGGTACTGGGCGCCCCAGGTGCCGCCCGCCTCCTCGTCGGCCAGGAAGGCCAGCACGATGTCGCGCGGCGGGCGCCGCCCCTCCCGCAGCCGCTGCCGCAGCACCGCCAGGACCATCGCGTTCATGTTCTTCATGTCGACCGCGCCGCGGCCCCACACACAGCCGTCCGCGATCTCCCCGGCGAAGGGGTGGTGCGTCCAGTCCTGCGCCGCGGCCGGCACCACGTCCAGGTGGCCGTGGACGAGCAGCGGGGGACGGCTCGGGTCCGCCCCCTCGATCCGCGCCACCACGTTGCTGCGGCCGGGGTGCTTCTCGTAGACCGTCGCCTCCACCCCGACCTCGTCGAGCCTGCCCACCACGTACTCCGCCGCCTTGCGCTCGCCCGGCCCGGAGTGGTCGCCGTAGTTGGAGGTGTCGAAGGCGATGAGCTCCCGGCACAGGTCGACGACCTCGACCTCGGCCGCGCTCAAGCCCTCGGATTCCCGTGTCATCGGACGCTCCTGTTCCACCGTGTCACTGTGCTCGTCGCCCCCGACCCTGTCATGATCACCCCCGGCCCGAAAAGCGGTTCGGGGCACTCCGGAGCTTTGCTATTGTTGACCTGTCAGGCGGCGCTGCCGCCCGATACCACCGGTCCGGGTGGCGGAATAGGTAGACGCGCTAGCTTGAGGTGCTAGTGGCCGTTAAGGCTGTGGGGGTTCAAGTCCCCCCTCGGACACAACGAAGGCCCTGTTCGCAGGGCCTTTTCTCATGTCGGGGCGCGGTTCCCGCGCACGGGCGCGACGGCCCCCCGCGCCGGGCGTGGCATGCTGGCGCCATGGCCGTCGATGTTCGCCCCGCCTCCGTGTTCGAGGACGTGCGGGCCCTGGTGGGACCGAGATCACCCGGCGCCGACGTGTGCTGGTGCCTCAGTTATCGACTCCCGTCCGCGCTCAACAGGGAGCTGCGCGGCCCCGCCCGCGGCGAGTACGTCGCCGGGCTGTGCCGCGCCGAGCCGGCGCCGGGGGTGCTCGCCTACGACGGCGACGAACCCGTCGGCTGGGCCGCGGTGGCGCCGCGCGCGGACACCTCCTTCGCCCGCAGCCGCAGGATCCCGCACGTCGACGACCTCCCCGTGTGGTCGCTGTGGTGCATCCGCGTGCGCCCGGGCCATCGGAAGAAGGGCATCTCGCACGCCCTGATCGCCGGGGCCGTGGAGTTCGCCCGGGCGCACGGCGCGCCCGTGGTCGAGGCCTACCCCCTGGACAACGGCGACGCCCGGGTGGACCTGACGATGGCCTATCCCGGGCTCCGGAGGAACTTCGAGCGCGCCGGGTTCGTCCACGCCGCCGACACCTCCTCGGTCCTGGCCGGCCACCCCCGCGTGCTGATGCGGCGCGACCTGCGCTGACCCGCCGCCGGGGCGCGACACGCCGCGCCCCGGCGGCGACGGCGGACACCCCTCCCCCTTGCATACCCCCCAGGAGTATGTTAAATCTGTTCCCCAGATACCCCAAGGGGGTATCCCGACACGAGGAGGAACCCCATGTGCTCCACCTGTTCCTGTGAGACCGGGACGACCGCCGCCGAGACCCCCGGGGACGCGCGGGTCTACCAGGTCGAGGGAATGACCTGCGGACACTGCGCGAACTCCGTCAGCACCGGGATCGGCGGCGTCGCCGGCGTCACCGGCGTGACGGTCGACCTCGCCGCCGGCACGGTCGCCGTCCAGGGCTCGGGCTTCGACGACGACGCGATCCGCGCGGCCGTCACCGAGGCCGGCTACCGGTTCGCGGGCGTCTGACGGAACCCCCACGGTCCCGCCCCGCCCGACCACTCCAGCTCCACCCCTCGATGGTCCGCCGCGAGGCGGGACCGTGATCAGGAGACAGCAGCATGTCAACGCCACAAGCCGATCCCCGCCGCTGGTGGGCACTCCTGGTGCTCGCCGGCGCGCAGTTCATGGTCATCATGGACACCTCGATCATCGGGGTCGCCCTGCCCGAGATGCAGCGCGACCTCGGCTTCTCCCCCAGCTCCCTGCAATGGGTCTTCAACGCCTACGTCATCGCCTTCGGCGGTCTGCTGCTCCTGGGAGGGCGCCTGTCCGACCTGCTCGGCGCGCGCCGGGTGTTCACCGCGGGCTGGGTCACCCTCATCGCCGGGTCCGTCCTGGCCGCCGCGGCCGAGACGGCCTGGGTCGAACTCCTGGGCCGCGCGGTCCAGGGCGCGGGCGGAGCGCTGATCGCGCCGTCGGCGATGACCCTGCTGATGATGATCTTCGCCCACGACACCGGCGAGCGCACCAAGGCGCTGGCCTTCTACGGCGCGGCCGCCCCGGCGGGCGGCACGGCCGGCGTCTTCCTCGGCGGCGCCATCACCGAATGGCTGAGCTGGCCGTGGCTGTTCCTCCTCTACATCCCCATCGGACTGGCCTCCCTGGCCGCCGTCCCGGCCCTGCTGCCGGCGGTGAGCGGACGCGGCGGATCGGTCGACCTCCTGGGCGCCGTCTCGGCCACCGGCGGCCTGGCCCTGGCGGTGTTCGGCATCGTCCAGGCCTCCGAACAGGGCTGGACCTCCGCGGCCACGCTGCTCGGCCTCGTCGGCGGAGCGGTCCTCCTGGGGGTCTTCGTCGTCAGCCAGCGCCTGGTCCGCGCCCCGCTGATGCCCCTGGGCGTCTGGCGCACCCCCGGCCTGCTGGCCGGGAACGTGGCGATCACCCTGCTGGGGGCCGCGTGGATCCCGATGTGGTACTTCCTCAACCTCTACCTCCAGCAGGTCCTGGGGTACGGGGCCTTCCCCAGCGGCGCGGCCCTGCTGCCGATGACGCTGCTGATGATGCTCCTCATGACCACCGTCACCGGCCGGCTCATCGGCCGCTTCGGCCTCAAGCCGCTGATCGTGACGGGCCTGCTGGTCCTGGCCGCCGGCCTGGGCCTGCTCTCCCTGGCCCGCCCCGGGGGCGCCTACCTCGTCGACGTCCTGCCCGGCTCCCTGATCGCGGCCCTGGGCATGTCGCTGGTGTTCATCCCGGCCACGATCGCCTCCATCAGCGGGGCGCGCCCGGAGGAGGCGGGGCTGGCCTCGGGCATCGTCAACACCACCTACCAGGTAGGTTCCGCCCTGGGCCTGGCGGCCATGACCGCCGTCGCCACCGCGTGGGGGGCCGACCGGCTCGGCGACCCGGCCGCGCTGACCGACGGCTTCCAGGCCGCGTTCATCGGGGCCGGAGCGGTGGCCGTGGCGGGTGCGGTGCTCGGGTTCGCCCTCATGCGCCCGCAGGGACCGGCCGCGGCCCGGTCCGAGGAGGGGGAGGCCGCCGGGACGGGCGCCTGACCCGTCACCCGCGGCGAGCCGGGCGGCCCGAGGAGGGGCCGCCCGGCTCCGCCGTGTCCACGGATTCGAGGACACACGTCACAGTGGCACCACCCCGGGGACTTGTATACCCTGGGGGGGTATGGTATTTCTTGAGTTGTCGCCGACGAACTCCCCCATGGAGGGCTCCGGCGCACACCGCTCGAAGCATCCGGCCACAGAGGAAGGAAAGGACCGACGATGAACGTCCCCGCCAAGCTCGGGCTCTACGGACTGGGCCTCGCCGTGGCCTTCGCCGGAGCGATGGGGGCCGGCGGCCTGGTGGGCCCCCTGCTCCCGGACACCACCGAGGCGAGCGAGCACACCGGCCACGACGGCACCACCGGCACCGACGCCACCACCGACGAGGAGACTTCCATGAACGGCGCGCACTCCACCCCCTCCGGCCTCCAGATCTCCCAGGACGGCTACACGCTCACCCCGGTCCGGACCCCCGACCGGGCGGGCGAGGAGGAGACCCTCTCGTTCCGCATCCTGGGCCCCGACGGCGAGCCCGTGACCGGGTTCGAGGAGTCGCACGACAAGCGCATGCACCTGATCGTGGTCGGCCGCGACATGAGCGGATACCGGCACGTGCACCCGGAGATGGCCGAAGACGGCACCTGGAGCGTCCCGCTGGAGGTGGATACCCCCGGGGCCTACCGGATGTTCGCCGACTTCGTCCCGCAGGAGCACGGGAGCGGCCTCACCCTCGGCGCGGACCTCACCGTCCCCGGCGACCACGAGCCGCAGGACCTCCCCGCCGCCGAGCGGACCGCCGAGGTGGACGGCTACACCGTCACCCTCGACGGCGACCTCGTCCCCGGGCGGACCAACCCGCTGACCCTCACCGTCACCCGCGACGGCGAGAAGGTCACCGACCTAGAGCCCTACCTCGGCGCCTACGGCCACCTCGTGGCGCTGCGCGCCGGCGACCTCGCCTACCTGCACGTCCACCCGGAGGGCGAGCCCGGCGACGGTGTGACCGAGCCCGGGCCCGAGATCACCTTCCAGGCCATGGTGCCCTCCGTCGGCGACTACCGGCTCTTCCTCGACTTCAAGCACGGCGGCGAGGTGCGGACCGCGGAGTTCACCGTGACCGCCGACGGCACCGTCACCGCGGAGGAGCACACGGACCAGGAGAGCCACGCGCCGCACTCCCACTGACCGTGACGACGCCCCCCTGCCGCGCACCCCCACGACCTCAAGGAGCAACGATGAACACCGGAACCGGAGACGTCAGAGAGTCCGGAGAGCGGATCGAGCTGGCGATCGGCGGCATGACCTGCGCCTCCTGCGCGAGCCGCATCGAGAAGCGCCTCAACCGGCTCGACGGCGTCACCGCCACCGTCAACTACGCCACCGAGACGGCGCGCGTGGTCTTCGACGGTGACCCGGTGCCCGCCGAGGAGCTGATCGCCCAGGTCGAGAAGGCCGGGTACACCGCCGAGGTGCCCCGCTCCGCCGACGCCGCCGCCGACGACGGCGCGGCGGAGGCCGCGGACCCGACCCGCCCGTTGCGCGACCGCCTCATCGTCAGCGCCCTGCTGTCGGTGCCGGTCATCGCGATGGCGATGGCCCCCGCGCTCCAGTTCACCTACTGGCAGTGGGCCTCGCTCGTCCTCGCGGCGCCCGTGCTCGTCTGGGGCGCGCTGCCCTTCCACATCGCCGCCTGGAAGAACCTCAAGCTCGGCGCGGCCACCATGGACACCCTGGTGTCCATGGGCACGATCGCCGCCTTCGCCTGGTCCCTGTACGCGCTGTTCTTCGGCACCGCGGGCGAGCCGGGCATGACGCACCCGTTCGAGCTCACCATCGCCCGCACCGACGGCTCCGCCAACATCTACCTGGAGGTCGCCGCCGGGGTCACCACCTTCATCCTGGCCGGGCGCTACTTCGAGGCCCGGTCCAAGCGCCGGGCCGGCGCCGCCCTGCGCGCCCTGCTCGAACTCGGCGCCAAGGACGTCACCGTGCTGCGCGACGGCGCCGAGCAGCGGATCCCCACCGCCGACCTGACCGAGGGCGACCTGTTCATCGTCCGGCCCGGTGAGAAGGTCGCCACCGACGGGACCGTGGAGGAGGGCACCTCCGCCGTCGACATGAGCATGCTCACCGGCGAGTCCGTGCCGGTCGAGGTCGGCCCCGGCGACGCCGTGGTGGGTGCCACGGTCAACGCCGGCGGACGCCTGGTCGTGCGCGCCTCCCGCGTCGGATCCGACACACAGCTCGCCCAGATGGCCCGCCTGGTCGAGGACGCGCAGAACGGCAAGGCCGAGGTCCAGCGCCTGGCCGACCGGATCTCGGGCGTCTTCGTCCCCATCGTCATCGCCCTGGCGGCCGTGACCCTCGGCTTCTGGATCGGTACCGGCGGATCGGTGGCGGCGGCGTTCACCGCGGCGGTCGCGGTGCTCATCATCGCCTGCCCCTGCGCCCTGGGCCTGGCCACCCCGACCGCGCTGCTGGTCGGCACCGGGCGCGGCGCCCAGCTCGGCATCCTCATCAAGGGCCCGGAGGTCCTGGAGACCACCCGCGGCATCGACACGGTCGTGCTGGACAAGACCGGCACCGTCACCACCGGCCGGATGACGCTCACCGACGTGTTCACCGCCCCCGGCCAGAGCGAGGACGAGGTGCTGCGGCTGGCCGGGGCCCTGGAGAACGCCTCCGAGCACCCCATCGCCCAGGCCATCGCCAAGGCCGCCCTCGCCCGTACCGGCGGGCTCGGGCAGGTCGAGGACTTCGCCAACGTCGAGGGACAGGGCGTCCAGGGCATCGTCGACGGCCACGCCGTCCTGGTCGGCCGCACCTCGCTGCTCGCCGAGTGGTCGCAGGAGCTGCCCGCCGAACTGGCGAGCGCCAAGGCCGCCGCGGAGGCCGCGGGCGGGACCGCCGTGGCCGTCGGCTGGGACGGCGCGGCCCGCGCGGTGCTGGTCGTGTCCGACGCGATCAAGCCCACCAGCGCCCAGGCCATCGAGCAGTTCCGCGCCCTGGGTCTGACCCCGATCCTGTTGACCGGTGACAACGAGGCCGTGGCCCGGACGGTGGCCGACGAGGTGGGTATCGAGGAGGTCATCGCCGAGGTCATGCCCCGGGACAAGGTCGCCGTGGTCGAACGCCTCCAGGCCGAGGGGCGCACCGTGGCCATGGTCGGAGATGGCGTCAACGACGCCGCAGCCCTGGCCCGCGCCGACCTGGGCCTGGCCATGGGCACCGGCACCGACGTCGCCATCGAGGCATCCGACCTCACCCTCGTGCGCGGCGACCTGCGCGCGGCCGCCGACGCCATCCGGCTCTCCCGCCGCACCCTCAACACCATCAAGGGCAACCTCTTCTGGGCCTTCGCCTACAACGTGGCGGCACTGCCCCTGGCCGCCGCGGGACTGCTCAACCCGATGATCGCGGGAGCGGCCATGGCGTTCTCCAGTGTCTTCGTCATCAGCAACAGCCTCCGGCTGCGCGGTTTCGCGCCGCTGAAGGGCAACGAGGACACACCCGACGCCTCCGCGCTCCCCGCCTCCGGCCGCCGGGAGTCCTCCTCCCTCGCGGCCTGAGCCGCCGCACACGCCCGGTGCCCCGGACCCGCCGGTCCGGGGCACCGCGCCGCTCCGGCGGTCGTTCTTCTGAGGTGCGGCGGGGGCGGGCCCGGGGCCCCGGGGTGTCCGTGACCACTGGGATACTCCCCGCATGCCTCATCCACTCCCTCCTCTCCCGCAGCACGCCTCGGAGTCGACGCTCTACTCCGACTGGGTCCGCCTCAACGACCCCGCCAACGAACAGGCGGCCGCGGAGTTCCTCGACAAGCTGCCGCAGTCCCCGCGCAAGCTCGCCGGGGACCTGAACTGGATCGAGTCCCGCGCCTCCCGGGTCGGGCTCCCCCTGGACCACCTGCCGTGGCTGTGGGACACCATCGGCCACCGGCTGGCCCCGCAGCACCCCCGCCGGGCCGGGGCCGCGTACGCGGCGGCCCGGGAGGCCGAGGCGCGGCACCGGCTCCCGGTGTCGAAGGTGCACGCGGTCGAGAACGCGCTGCTGTTCACCCGGTACGGCGCACTGCCCGCCAAGGAGGTCCGCCTCCACTGGGACCGGCTGACCGGGCTGTTCCCGGCGGAGGAGGCGTACCGGGAGTTCCTGCGGTTCCTCCAGGGCTGGGCGCGGGGGCAGGACGGCCTGCCCGCCGACCTCGTCACCCGGCTGCGGGCGGCGGCCGCGCACGCCGGCCTGGGACCCGACGAGGTCGGCCGCTCTCTGGGCCGGATCCTCACCGAACGCGCCCCGGGGGCCGGGGCCTCCGACAGACTCCTGGACGCCGCGGCGAAGGTGTTCGCCGAGCACCCGCCGGAGGAGGGCGCCCGGGCCGCCCTGGTGAACCTGTTCCCCCAGGCCACGACCGACGGCGGCGCCTGGCTGCGGCTGCTGGACTCCCTCGGGCTGATCGACGACCTGGTGGACGGGAGGATCGTGCCCGCGGGCGGGTACGCGGACTGGCTCTCCGCCTTCCCGCGCCGGTACTCCCAGGTCAAGGACGGCCGGTACATGAAGATCCAGCCGATGGCGCCGGAGCTGCACGCGCTGGTCCCGCGCATCGCCGACCGGGTCCGCGCCGGGGGCGGGCGGGTCAGGCTGGACGCGGGCCGGTGGCGGCCCACCCTGGACCTCGGGTTCGCCGACGCCTGCCTGGCCGCCGGGCTGCCCGTGGACGACCCCGGCCCGAGGGTGGAACTCCGCTCCCGGATCAGCGGGCCGCTGGAGGCGGTGGCCGCCGACCCGCGGTTCGCCCGCTTCCGTCCGGCTCCGACAGCCCCCGCGCCGAAGCCCGCGCCGGAGACCGCACCGGAGACCGCACCGGCCGCTGCCGATGACGTCCCCGGCCTGGCACCGGAGACCGCGAAGGCCCTGGACAACCACCTGGAACGGCTCACCGAGGGCACACCGCTCGCGGCCGAGGCGGCGGTGGCCGCCGTGGAGAAGCTGCTCGGCCACGGGAACGCCCTGGCCCTGGCCCGGGCGGGCCGGTACCTGGACGGCCCCGACCTGTCCGGGCCGCTGGCCCGCGCCCTGCGGTTCGGCGTCCCGGCGGAGTACACCTGGCCCGCCTTCGAGGAGGCCGTCGCGGAGTTCGCCGCCGCGGAGGAGCCCTTGCTGGGGATGACCTCCAGCTGGCCGGTGCTCACCCTCTACGGGCGGTCCCTGGCCGTCGCCGTCGACCACCGGGGGGTGCGGGCCCGCGTCTCGTTCACGATCCCGGCGGAGGCGTCGCGGTTCGCCGTCCACCACGTCGGGGACGACCTCCTGGTCACCTGGCACGACGGCGACGACGACGCGGACCACCGCTCGGCGTTCTGGTGCTCGGACCCCGGGCGCGTCCTCACCGGCGTCCGGCCCGCCGACGTCCCCTCCCCCGGCGGACGTTTCAGCGACGCCCTCGGCTTCAGCTTCGGCGGGGACCGGGGCCGCCATGGGGGCGACCGCCTGGTGCGGCCGGGCGACCCCGAGGGGGTGGGCCGCTCGGAGGACCTGCTGAGCGACGGTGAGAGGCTGTGGCGCCACCTGTACGTGCGCAAGGCCGACGACCCGCCCTTCGAGGAGCTCGACCCGGTCGACGGGACCCCGACGGGTGTGCACTCCCGCCCCGGGTTCCTCGTCGGCACCGATGCCGGGAAGGACTCCCGGCTGGGGCGGTGCAGCCTGGTTCCGCTGCCCGAGGGCGTCACGGACTCACCGCTGGGCGCGGTGGACGGCGTCGTCGGGTTCCGCCTGCGCGAGACCGTCGACGAGGGGTCCGGGAAGAAGTCCCGGACCACCGTCGTCGAAGGAGTCGACGGGCGCAGGGCCACGACGGGTCACAGGTACACCTCCAAATCCTGGGGCGTCCTCCGCATGCCCGGGGGCGGCGACGGCCTGCTGGTGGAGGAGTGGAAGAGCCGCGTGCGCGTTCTGCGCTGCCTGACGACCGAGGGCGACGAGCCGTGGTGGGAGGTGTGGTGCCTCCCCGGCCACGACCCGGACGGACCGGGCGACGGCGGCGGCCGCATGCTGTTCCCCCCGCCCGCGTTCTGGCACTTCCTGGTGCCCCGGGACGCGGAGGGCTCCAGGGCGCTGCGCGGGGCGGACGCCGCGCTGGCCCGCGGGCTCCTCGATGCCGCCGGGAGCACCGGGGACGCCGCCGCGGTGCGCGACGCCGTGGCCCGGCTGCTCCCCGGGGTCACCGCCGACCGGCTCGTCGACGGCCCCGGCGGGATCGTGGAGACGGTGCTGCACACGGCTAGGGTGCGCGGGCGCCGGGAGCGGGCGACCCGCTTCCTCTCCTCGATCGAGACCGCGAAGGTGGTGGCGCCGTCCGCCACGACCGACGGGGAACTGGGCCGGGCCCTGCACGGCCTCACCCCGCTGACGCTCTCCAAGGGGTCCGGCGCCGCCACCCTCACGGCCGTGGCCGCCGACGGGGCCTTCCTGCGCGGGGACATCACCGACGCGACCCGCCGGGTCTCCCCGCCCGCACCGCCCCTCCACTGGCCCGACCTGCTGGGCCGGGTGGACGCCGCCCTGTGGAGGCTGGCGACCACGACCGACGAGGAGGCCCGGCGGGCGCTCATCGACCTGCTCCGCACCTGGGCGGGCCAACCCTTCGCGGAGCCCGGCACCCGGTGGCGGCGGGGACTGGCCCGGGGCGGCGCGCTGGAGCCGCTGGTAGCGGCGGGGCAGGCGATCGTCACCGGAAAGCGCGTACAGACGTCCTGGAGTTCCTCCGTCCACCCCGCCCCGGCGCCGGGCGAGATCCCGCACCCCCGTGAGTGGTACTTCTTCGTGCAGCCGGACTCCGCGCCCGTCCCGGAAGAGGCCGACGGCGTGGACACGGTGACCGTCGGCCCCGACCGGGCCGCGCGCCTCCGCCGCCTGCTGGAACTCCTCGACGAGCGGGGGCCGGCCAGGGCCGGGGACGGGGCGGTGCGCGCGTTCGTCGGCCGGACCGGGGCCTTGGATCCCCTCGCCGTGCTCGTGCTGAACGGGCGCCTGGGGCTCCCGGACGCCAGGCCCGGCGGCGCCAAGGCGCGGACGAGCCTGGCCGGGGAGTACGACCGGGTGGTCAGGACCCTGGGCCCGGACGGCCTGACCCGGCTGCTGGGCGCCGCCCTGCCTGAGGATCCGGCCGACCTGTGGGAGCCGGACGGGGACGTGCGCGCCGCCGAGCGGGCGGCCGCGGTGTGGGCGGAACTGGTCGGGGTGCGCCCCGTGCTCGACGCGGAGGCCGTCGCCCTGCTCGACAAGGAGCTCAAGCTGGGTGCGCAGTGGGCGGAGACGCTCATGGACCCGTCCTCCTCCGACTTCTGCACCCGGGACCTGAACCGGGTCATCGCCGAGGACGAGGGGCCGTACAGCAACCCCTCCCTGTTCTCCGTGTCGGAGGACGGGCTGCCGGACCGCAAGATCTACCACTACGACCCGGTCACCTGCTATCCGTACCGGGTGGCGACCTCGCTCGTGGCGTGGCCGTCCGCCCGGCTCCCGGTGGGCCACCCGTGCGCCGCGGGGGTGCCGGAGCTGTACCGCCGGCTGGTCGACCGGATGCGGGCCCCGGGGCTGCTGGTGCCGGTGGGCTCCTACGCCGATCTCAGCGACATTCTCCCGCTGCTGGAGGCGACCGGGTACGAGCGGCTGCCCTACCGGCTGCACCGGACCCGCGACCCCGAACGGCGGATCCCCGAGATCCTGGGCGGGCCGCTGCTCGTCATGGCGGCCGGACGAACGCACTGGGGACACGTCTACGTGCGTCCCGCCGGGTTCTTCGAGCCCGGGGTGTACGAGGCGACGGAGAAGGCCCTGATCGCGCGCGACTTCAAGGACCCCGAGGACAAGGCGTCGCTGCTGGTGGAGCTGCGCGGCCTCAGGGAGGTCTGCGTCGGGTCGCTGGGCCGTATGGCCGCGCGGACCGCGGACACCCCCGTTCCGGCCGGCGGGTACGAGGCCGACCCGCGGCTGAGCGTTCCGGAGCTGGTGGAGGAGGCCGCCGCCGCGCTGGACACCGACGCCGACGCGGCCGCGCTGTACCTCCAGCTGCTCACCCTGTCCCGGCCCACCGACCAGAACGTGCGCCGGTGGAACGGCTGGTCGGCGGCCCGGCACAAGAAGACGGCCGCACGGCTGCTGGAGACGGGCGCGGTGGACCAGGGCAAGCGGCCCAGGGCCGGGCGGACCCTGTTCGCGCAGGACGGGTGGGTGGCGCCCAAGGCGCCGGACCTGCCGGTGGAGGCCGCCAAGCTCCAGACCCACTTCGCGGTGCTCTCCGACAAGAAGGTGCTGGTCTCCCCGACCTCCGGGCAGCTCCCGATCGCCCCGCTGCACGAGATGTTCGAGGCGGCCTGGCGCTCCCGGGAGGCGGACGGCTGAGCCGCGGGCCGGTGGTGCGCGGCGCGCACCACCGGCCCGCCGTCGGCGGCCCGCGCCGTCAGCGGCGGCGTTCGGGGATCCGGCCCAGCACGGCCTTCTGCAGCGCCTCCAGCGGCCCGAGCCGGAACCGGCGCAGCCACAGGGTGGACCAGGCCAGGAGCAGCGCGGCGACCGCCGCCCACAGCCCCATCACCCACCACGGGCCGGTCCCGTCCAGCCGGGCGGCCAGGCCCAGGCCGACGCCGTAGCAGGCGAGCATGCACAGGAGGTTCTGCGCCACGTACCCGCTCATCGCCATGCGGCCCAGGGAGGACAGGGACACGATCCCCCACCCCGCCGGGTCGGCCCGGTCCACCAGCCACCCGACGGCGCCGATCAGGCCCAGGGCCACGACGGGGGCGGCGACGTAGCGGTCCACGAAGAACAGGTCGGCCCCGCCCAGGGCGGTCGCGATGTTGAGCGGGACGCCCACGCCCAGGCCCCAGGCCAGCAGGCGGCCGCGCAGCCGCCGCCCGGCGGCGTCGCCGCCGAAGGCGCCGGCCCGGAACAGGCGCACGCCCAGCAGGAACATGAAGACCATGAAGGCGAACGTGATGATCGGCTCCGAGCGCATCGCCAGCGCGTTGTCCAGGCGGAACGCGATCTGTTCGAGGTAGCCGCCGTGCGCGTACAGGTCCACGACGTCGGCCGGGACCCCGCCGTCGGCGGACTGCTCGCCCGGCTGCGGGAAGAGCGTGTACGCGGCGGTGAGCAGGCCGACCACGGCCAGGTGCAGCACGAGGCAGGTCCACATGACCGCGTTCTGGGCCCGTTGCGACCGGGTGAGCAGCCAGGCCACCAGCAGGGAGGTCACGGCGTAGCCCATGAGGACGTCGGCGGCGAACACCAGGGTGAAGTGCACCAGGCCCTCGGTGAACAGGAACAGCGCCCGCCACTTGTAGGGGCCGGGCCAGCGGCCGCCCTTCTTCGCCGCGGACCGGAACTGGATGGCCAGGCCCACCCCGAAGAGGAGGGTGAGCAGCGCCAGGAACTTGCCGTTGGACAGCAGCAGGAAGACGCCCTCGGCGACGGTCGCCGGGGAGGGGTCGGACAGCGCCGCCTCCAGCGGGCTGAGCGAGGCGGTGAAGAGCATGTTGGCCTCGCCGCCGGGTGCGGCGAACAGCCACACGTTGGTGGCGAGGGTGCCCAGGATCGCGACGCCGCGCAGGACGTCGAGCAGGGGCAGGCGGCGGGACGCGGCCGGAGGGGCACCGGGTGCGGCGGGGGCCGCCGGGGTGTCGGGTGCTCGGGTCTCGTCGGTGTGACCGGTCAAGGTCGTGGCCTCCGTGTCGGGCTCATCGGTGATCAAGGGGTCCGGGGGCTCTCAGGGGCCGTGAAGAGCCGGTCGAGATGGGTGGTGAGGGCGGTACGGATCGCCTCAGCGGTGAAGGGCTCGGCGGTGACGATGTGGTGCAGGGTCAGGCCGTCGACGCAGGCGATCAGGGCGACCGCCTCCGCCCGGGGGTCGCGGTCGGCGGGGAGCTCCCCCTCCCTCACGGCGATCTCCAGCGCCTCGATGAGCGCGTCGGCGAGGGTCCGGGTGGTCTCGCGGTGCATCCGCAGCATCTCGGGGTCGGCCAGGGCCGCCGGGAGGAACTCCAGCCAGACGGTCAGCTCGCGGACGCGCTCGTCGTCCAGGGGCAGCAGCGTCTCTGTGGCGCGGTCGAGCCAGTCGCGCACCGAGGAGACCGGTCCGTCGGAGACCTCCTGCAACCGCTGCTCGGCCCGGTGGTACATGTGCTCCACGCCGAACCGCAGCAGCTGCGCCTTGGAGCGGAAGTAGCGCTGCACCAGGCCGACGGACACCCCGGCGTGGTCGGCGACGTCGGCGAGGGTGGTCCGGGCCAGGCCCCGCTCCCCCACCACCGCCATGAGCGCTTCGGCGACCTGTCGTCGCCTCTGTTCGTGATCCGCGGTCCGTGCCATGAAAAAATAATATCGAAATATTTTTATGGGGCAAGGGGTGGCCCCGGGTGCGGCCGACTCCGGCCGCGCCCGGGGCGGGAGGCCTCAGCCGGCCTCCATCAAGCGGTTCAGCAGCGGTCCGAACTCGTCGTCGGAGGTGTACAGGGACACCGACCGGTCCTCGTGGTCGACCTTCACCCCCACCGGGCGCAGGTCGGGCACCCCGGCCTCGGCCCGCTCGGCGGAGTCCGGGTGCCACCAGAACAGCTGGGCGCTGATCGGCTTCTCCGCGTCGGCGACGAAGCGCTCGGCCAGCTCCTGGAGGCGCTCCATCGCCATGATCGGGTGGCCCTTGCCCAGCGGGTGCGCCAGCACCACCTCGCGCACCGGGAAGGCCACCAGCGCGCCGTGGGGCGCCTCCCCCAGGAAGCGGGAGAGCACGTGGGCCTGGGCGGCGGTGTAGGGCTGGGCCCCGCCGATGTGGATGATGGCCGCGCCGCCGAGGTCGACCTCGCTCGCCTCCACCTCCTCGGCGACCGAGGCGGCCACCGCCTGCGTGAAGGCCTGCTCCCGCGTGAGGTCCATCGACTCCAGCGCGGACCGGTTCAGCGGCTGCACGCTGTCGGGCGTGTCGATGACCACCGTCTCGCGCAGGCCCTCGGCGAAGTCGCGGTACAGCAGGGTGTCCCACACCTCCTGCGGGAGGGCGCCGACCGGGTAGACGCGGGAGCGCAGCCGGCCGGCGGAGTCCGCGTTCTGCGGGGCGATCTGCCGGATCTGCCCGGCGAGGGCCTCCGCGTAGGGGCCCGCCCGGTCGAAGGCCGCGTCGACGGAGGCGTCCTCCAGGCCCTCCAGGTACCGGCTGACGTCGGTGCGGACCGAACCCTGGGGGGTCCCCACCTCCAGGACGTTCGGGAACAGGAACCTGGCGCGCAGGCCCAGCTGTTCGAGCACGGCCAGGAGGGCGCCGCGGGCGTGGTCGGAGGTGCGGGGCGGGTAGTGGGTGCCCAGGGCGACGCCGCGTTCGCGGAAGCCCCGCATCAGTGCGAGGACGACCTGCGAGGCCAGCTCCGGGTACTGCTCGTCGGGGTACTCGCGGGCGCTCCGGACCGCCTCGGCGTAGTCGTTGAGGAAGGGCTCGGCCTCGGGGATGTGGATCAGCACCTCGGTGGACGAGCGCCGCTCCGCGGTGATCTCCGCGCGCGCGAACGCCTCCACGATCAAGGCGACCAGATCGGGGCGGGGACCGCCGGGACTCTGTGTGTCGGACATGCGCTGTGTGACTCCTCGGTGACCGGTGTGGTTCGGGCGGCCGGTGTTCCGTGTCCGAGTCTGGTGCATGGCGGCGACGGACCGCACCCCGGAGCGGCCGCGCGCGCCGCGCGTGCTCTCATACCCGTATGCCCTCCGCCCCCCGCCCCTCCCGCCGGAGCCGCCGCGCCTTCCTCGCGCTGGGCGGCGGCGCCCTGCTGGCCGCCACCGCCTCCTCCGCCGTCCCGCCCCCGGAATGGGACGTGGCGGTGGTCGGGGCAGGGCCGGCCGGGCTGGCCGCCGCGCGCAACCTGTACGACCACGGCCTGCGGGTGGTGGTGCTGGAGGCCCGCGGCCGGGTGGGCGGCCAGGTGTTCACCGACCGGTTCCTGGCGCCGGTGGCGGTGGAGCTGGGCGCCGGGCTGATCCACGGGGCGGACGCCTCCACCTGGGAGCTGGTGGCCGAGACCGGGGCGCGTACCGTGCGGATGCGCTCGGACCGGGCGGCGCCGCCGCCCCTGGACCTGCCCCGGGGGCCGCGGGAGGACGAGGACGCCGCCGCCTACCTGCGCAGGCTGGGGGTGCCCGAGTCGCTGTGGCCGCCGGTGGAGGTCGACGGGGAGCCCCTGGAGCGGTGGAGCGCGCGGTGGGTGCACGACACCGGGGTGCTCGACTGGTGGAGCACGCCGCGGGAGGACTTCCGGGTGCCGGACGGGTACGACCGGCTGCTGGAACCGCTGGCGGCGGGCCCGGTGATCGCGCTGCGCAGCCCGGTCCGGCTGGTGCGGCGCGGACCGGCCGGGGTGGAGATCGGTGTGGCCGGGCGGAGGCGCCCGGTCCGGGCCCGCCGGTGCGTGCTGGCGCTGCCCGTCGGGGTGCTGCGGTCGGGGTCGGTGCGGTTCGAGCCCGCGCTGCCCGCCGGCCACCGGGACGCGGCGGCGGCGCTGGAGGCCACCGACGCCGTCAAGCTGGTGTACCGGTTCGACCGGCCGGTCCTGCCCGCCGGCCGGGACACGCTGGACGGGGACGGCGCGGTGGTCTGGAGCGTGGCGCGCGACCCGGAGACGGTGTCGGTGTGGGCCGCCGGGGACCGGGCCCGCGACCTGCTGGCCCGCCCGGGCCCCGACCGGTTCGCCGAGGGGCTGCGGATGCTGGCGTCCGCGGTGGGCGGCGCGGTGCCGGACCCCGTGGGGAGGATCACGCACGACTGGGCGGCGGACGAGTACAGCCGGGGCGCGTACCTGCACGTCCCGCCGGGGGCGCACGACGCGCCCGCGGCGCTGGGCGGGCCGGTGGACCGGACCCTGTTCTTCGCGGGAGAGGCGGTCACGGGGGA
Source organism: Nocardiopsis changdeensis (assembly GCF_018316655.1). GTDB lineage: Bacteria > Actinomycetota > Actinomycetes > Streptosporangiales > Streptosporangiaceae > Nocardiopsis > Nocardiopsis changdeensis. Next base: position 6,507,783 of record NZ_CP074133.1, read on the forward strand.
GAACACCGTGGACGGCGCCTACGACAGCGGCTACGCGGTCTCCGACGACCTGCTGTCCGACCGCTGAGCCCGTCCCGCCGCCGGACCGGGCCCCGGAAGCGCCCGGGAGAGAACGGGACGGCCTGTGGACAACGCCCCCTTACCTGGGCTTTGTGGTGGAATTGTGCGGAGCCGTGGAACCGTCTCGCCTTCCCCGAGTCCGTTCCCGGCACCGACCAGAGCACATCCAACACGAGGGGGTTGCCCGATGACCGATCGCGCGTACGTGATCGCGGGTTCTGAGGCCACGGGGGGCGCCGGGATCCAGGCCGACCTGAAGGCGTTCCAGGAGCTGGGCGTCTACGGGATGGGGACGATCACCTGCATCGTCTCCTTCGACCCGAAGAACGGCTGGGGGCACCGGTTCGTGCCGGTCGACCCGCAGGTCATCGCCGACCAGATCGAGGCGGCCACGGCCTGCCACGACCTGGACGTGGTGAAGATCGGGATGCTCGGCACCCCCGACACCATCGACGTGGTCGCACAGGGCCTGCGCGAGCGGGACTGGCGGCACGTGGTGCTGGACCCGGTCCTGATCTGCAAGGGCCAGGAGCCGGGCGCGGCGCTGGACACCGACAAGGCGCTCACGGAGAAGGTCCTGCCGCTGGCGACGGTGATCACGCCCAACCACTTCGAGGCGATGACGCTGTCGGGCATGGAGAGCATCGACACCGTCGACGACCTCGTCGAGGCGGCCCGCCGCATCCGCGACCTGGGGCCCTCGCACGTGATCGCCAAGGGCGGCGTGGAGCTGCCCGGTCCCGACGCCGTCGACGTGCACTTCGATGGCGAGGAGGTGACCGTGCTGCGCGCCCCCAAGATCGGCCAGGAGCGTGTGAGCGGCGCGGGCTGCACCTTCGCCGCCGCGATCACGGCGGAGCTGGCCAAGGGCGCCGAGGTGGGCGCGGCCGCGGCCACCGCCAAGGAGATGGTGCGCCGGGGCATCGAGCAGAGGCTGACCACCCACGCCCCCTTCGCCTCGGTCACCACCCGCTCCCCACGCTGACCCGTCCGGGGCGGCGGGCCCTCGGGGCCACCCGGCACCCGGGCCTTCGGAATGCCGAACGGCCCGGGCCACACCCCTCCGGGGCGGGGCGGCGGTCAGGCGGGGGTGAGGTGGAGCAGGATCACCTGGCCGGGGGCGAGGTTGGGCAGCTGGACGCCGGACCGCTCCAGGACACGGCCGGAGGCGACCGCCTCCCCGAGGGTGAACCACTCCGGTACGGCGCGCTGCATGGTGGCGGGCCATCCCACGTCCTGGCGCCACCGCAGGCGGTAGCGCAGGTCCGGGCGCAGTCCCGGCAGGCGGACCCGGCCCGGGTGGGTGCGGACCGAGGAGGTGAGGCGGGCGTAGCGGAAGACGGCCTGCGCGCCGTCGCGGGCGACGACGCCGTCGAGCTGTTCGGCGGGGTCGGGATCGTCCGCGCGGACGAGGTCCCCGGTGTGCAGCAGCGGGCGCAGCTCCCGGTACAGGGCGGTCCAGCGGGCCAGCACGCCCAGCTCCTCCTCGGTGCAGACGGAGATGTCCCACTCGATGCCGGGGTGGCCGATGAGCGCGGTCAGGCAGCGCGTCGCCAGGTCGGTGACCCGGCCGGTGGTGTGCGACACCGGCCCGCCCACGTGGCCGCCGACCAGCTCCGGCGGGAGCAGCAGGCCCGTCCAGCGCTGGATCGCCAGCCGCTCCAGCGGGTCGTTGACGTCGGAGGCCCACACCCGGTCGGTGCGCTCCAGCACGCCCAGGTCCACCCGGCCGCCGCCGGAGGAGCACGACTCGACCTCCAGTCCGGGGTGGCGGGCGCGCAGCCGGTCCAGCAGCGCGTACACGGCGGCGGTCTGGCGGTGCACACCCGCGCCGCCGGTGGGGCCGTGCACGGCCTCCAGCAGGTCGCGGTTGTGGTCCCACTTGAGGTGGTCGGGCCGGTACTCCGCGACCAGCGCGTCCAGCCGTTCCAGCAGGTACGCGGCGACCTCGGGGCGGCCCAGGTCGAGCACGTGCTGGCCGCGTCCGGTGGGCGGCCGGTGGTCGGCGGGGCTCAGGATCCAGTCGGGGTGCGCCCGGAACAGGTCGGAGTCGGGGTTGGCCATCTCCGGCTCCACCCACAGCCCCACCTGCATGCCCAGCGCGCGCACGTGGTCGAACAGCGGGTGCAGCCCGTCCGGCCACACCTCGGGGTCCACGGTCCAGTCGCCCAGGCCCGCCGTGTCGTCGCGGCGGCCGCGGAACCATCCGTCGTCGAGGACGAAGCGCTCCACGCCGACGCGGGCGGCGGTGTCGGCGAGCGCCCTGAGCGTGTCGAGGCGGTGGTCGAAGTAGACGGCCTCCCAGGTGTTGAGCACCACCGGCCGCGGCGTCGCCGGGTGGTGGGGGCGGGCGCGCAGCCACCGGTGGACGCGCGCCGACATGCCGTCCAGCCCCCGGTCCGACCAGGAGAAGCACACCCAGGGGGTGCCGTACGACTCGCCCGGGGCCAGGCGCACCTCGCCGGGGTGCAGGAGTTCCCCGCCGCCGAGCACGGCGTCGGCCTGCCCGGCCCCCTCGGGCAGACGTTCGGCCAGGTGGACGTGGTCGCCGCTCCAGGCGACGTGCACGCCCCAGACCTCGCCCCGGCGGAAGCCGAAGCCGGAGGTCCCGGCGACCAGGAACAGCGGGGCGTCGTGGCCGGTGCGCCCG